>JAFXQT010000077.1 GCA_017526905.1 Bacteroidaceae bacterium
CACTTACGGTCTGACCCCACAGGTTCTTGCGACCGCGGGCAGCCCACTCGTCAACGTGCTCGGCCATAGGCGAGCTCGGTGTGATGGGGTAGATAGCAGCTACCTCCGAGAACATATAGCTGACGTGAGCAGCAGCCTCGTTACCATCACAGGTGATAAATTTCTTTTCTTTTGCCATACTATAAATAAATGATGTTGAATTTGTCATGCTCTAATTGGCGGCGCAAAGGTACCTAAAAATAGTGATTATGCAAAGCAAAGGTGGCAAAAAAAAGTGAATGGTACAAAAAACAGCCATTCCCAAGCGGAAATGGCTGTAGTTGTTGCCCGGTAGGTTATCTATTCCCAATCATCGTCCCATGAGACTGGATTGGATGCGCCCCTTTGACCAGACCAAGCCTTTACTTCGGGCGTGTTACCACCCGAACCTTCGCCTATAGGTATTTCTTCGGATAACGCACATATCTTTTCCAAGGCCACCTCTATGATCACTGTCCGTGGCCGTAAATATATTGATTTCATAATGCTGAGTGTTTATTTTATAACGATTTTCTTTCCTTCACGAATATACAGGCCAGGCTTCTTTGGCGTTGCCACTTGCCGGCCACTGAGATCATAGATACCATCCGATACGGCTTCGGTGCCTGCCCTGTCTATGCCTGTTGCCACATCGACGAAGATGGAGAAGGCCTTGACCTGCGTAGAACCAGTGTTGCGGAACATGGCACGGAAAGGGTTCAGGCTGACCTTGCCATCGGCGGCCCAAAACTTATTGGATGCAACATAATAGATACCGGCATAGTCCTCTATGCTCTGAATCGTGTAGCTCCCCTCGGCGCGCCAATTATCGGCGGTAGTGTTATCCACTTGCTGCTCCGTGGTTGCAACAACGGCTGCATCAGAGGCAGAAAGAGTGATGGCCTCGCCCGACATCTTTTTGAATGCAACAGGGCTGCTGGCTGCCACCTCGGCCACTTGTGAGAAAGTCATACTCTCGGCATTGGAGGCTTTGAGTGCATAGAACTGCACACTCTCATTGCTGGCAAGGGCAAAGGGCAGGATAATAGTGCCCCAGTCATTACTCATGGCGCGGCTATAGGTGGCACTTGTTGCTGTGAAACCTTCTTGAATAGCCAGCGGAGCGCCATCGGTGATGACGAAGTTGGCACACGTGCCGTCAACAATGACGTTCTTTGAAAGTCCGCTGAACTGGTCGGCAGCAGCCGCTTTGATGATTTGGTTGGGAGCGGTGGGCGTCACTTCAACGCCTTTGGCAGCAGCATATTTGTCATCAGTGGCATCAAACCAGAGTGCAGCAGGATCGTAGTCGCGCGCCAAGAGGTCTTCGGCCGTACGCAGGCAGGTGAGCGTAACGTCGTCCACGACGAGTTGTGCAGGCGTGTTGCCTGTTCCTGTCTTTTGGAAGCCGAACACGAGGTCAAAGGGCCTGGCTTCATCCGTCACGTTGAAATCGTAAGTGAGCGTCTGCGCAGCATTTGTGGCTTTGCCAATGGGATAGGAGGATGTGCCGATGGCGTACTTGGACAGGTTGGTCATATTTTCCAAATTGCTGTTCCACGATAAGGTGAGACGATACTTACCCACAGGCAACATCTTCTGCTTGGCAACGGTTAACGTTGTAGCCCCGCTACCCCAGTTCTTGCGCATATATAGTTTCTCGCTGTTGTCATTTTGACGAGTCTGCAACACGGCCCATGTGTCGGCATCGGCATACGTCACTTCCCACCCTGCAACGTCGTGAATGTTATTGCTGTTTTCATTGTTGAGGGTTGCACCTTCTTCTGCCTTGAAGTCGAGGTTGGAGCCGAGGAAGGCCGATACATCGAAGTCTGCATCCTGCCCCGTGGCATAGGTGCCGAAAGCGGTGTTGAGGGCGGCGATGGCATCCTGCTCGGCAGCATCGGTATTCATGTCGGCATCGGCACCATAGCCTCCTGCGATACCCAGGTTTTCAGAGCCTTCCACCATCGCCTTGTAGCTTTTGAAAAGCCGCATGGACGCATCGGTTGCATCCATCTGACTGACAAGAGCATCCCTGCGCGCACCATATTCCGATGCCAGACTCACATCATCCAAGGCCATGGACACCGCATTGACTTTGTCGAGCAAGGATGTCCATGCCCCTTCGCTCATTGTCAAGCGGCTATAGTCGGTGCCGTCTGCAAGGTTGTATTCATCTTCGAAACGTTCAAGGGCAGCGAGCATCAGCACACGGTTGTCCTTAGCCGTCTGTATCAGCTGACGGGCTGCCTGAATGGCATCAGCGAGTGCATCAACTTTTGCCGACAGATTCTCCGACGTGGCATTTTGGGCTTCATTGACAGCCGTCTGCAATGCCGACTTCTGCGCAGCGGAGAGCATGTTGGCATCCGTTCCTGCCAGCAGTCCTTCGGCCTCCGATACATAATTGTCGCGCAGGGAACGAAGAGCCGCATCGGGATCGCCGTAGAAGAGCAGGCTGAAACGGTCGAAAGCAATCCAGTTGCCTATACAATTGTCCAGCGTGACCCCTATCGTGAGTGTACCGTCCGTGACGGTGGTGCGCACTTTGTACTGGCCATACGCCCCAATCTCTGTCCGGACATCATTGGCCGTCAGGAACATGCCCGTGCTGGCGGCATCTCCGTTCTTCTGATTGATGTTCTGGCCATACACCGACAGCTCGTACAGTCCGTTTTCCAGTCCATTCAGCGTCTGACTTATACTGGCATTGGGCAAACCCGCATTCGCTTGCCATTTCTCTGCAAAGCCTTTGCCAGCCTTGTGCGCCCAATCATTATCCTGATAGACAATCCCGTCACTGACCCAGCCCGTCGTGTTGCGATACTCAAAGCCCGAGTTGGTGACGGCGTAAGTGACATCGGTGGGCGAATCGACAGAAGCTGCGTTGTTCAAATCAAAGAGCTCGAACATGCCGACGATACACCATGATTGCTTTACATCGAAAGTTCCCATGATGCCAATCTCGACAGGTGTATTGTCTGAAACGACCTCGAACTCGACCATATTGCGATACATCTTAGCATCGAAGCAGTTGGCTCCATCTTCCTGTGAATTGGCATAGCCGCCATTGTCGCCATCTGTGGGTATGCCACTGATGCTTCCAAGTGTCCTGATGGCTACTTGCGCACCACCGGCCTTAAGGTAGGCCAAGGATTTGGATGCATCGGAATTATAGCGAAGTCCCTGACGGAAGAAGGAGTAGTTGACCAGTCGGTAGCTGCCCCTCGGGAGTGTAATGGTCTGAAGCATCGAGTAAGAGCTCGTGGTCAGATTGTCCCATCCGGCGTATGCCTCCGAGGCATAGCCAACGGTGTTATTGCCCCGTTGGGGGGTATTGAAGTTGTTGACCGTCCACCCTGTTGTGCCATCGGAAAGGGTGGCATTGGTGATATATTGACTTGTGATGTCCTTCTGTGCCCATACATTACCAGTCAGACCCATCAGCACAAAAGTGGCGAGCAGAAATCTTGCGGTTCTCATAGTTGTATGTGTGTCTTGTTAGTAATGTGGATTAGAACTGGGCTTGGATGACCTCCTTCACGCCCTCGCCACGTTTGAAGAGGACAACGAAAGCATTATTGCTTTGGTTGGGATTGCCATTCGCTGCCACCGTGTAGTCATGAACTTTGTTGTCGCTGTTCACGGTGCTGGTGTAGGTGCGGTCATCGAAGCGGTGGTAGTGACCTGAGAAGTGCTGCACCTTGCCATCCACCTTTCCTGCGGCCTTCATCATGATGGCCGACAGCGGGTCTTTCTTCAGCGTATTGGCGGACGTAGCGTCGTTGTAAGCGATGCCGGAAGTGCATGATCCGTAAATGGACGAGCCTGAAGCGGCGATATACTTGCCCACGTCGTTCTGGTCAAGCCACCAGCGATTGCAGTCACTTCCAGCCAGCCAGGGATAATGCTGCATCCAGACCGAGGCTTCATTAGCGTGACTCTCTACGAAAGTATTGAGGGCGGTGATTACACCATCAGGGGGGTAATAGGTTGCTGATGACACCGTCCATGAACCCAATTTTGTAAAAGTACCTTTATATAGTTTTTGGAACCAATAGGTGTGTGCGCAATAAAAACGGACGTCTTTGAATTTGAAGGTGAAAGGTTTGGATTGGAAGTCAACCGTCCGTGAATTGTCCTCAAAATAGAAGATATTCTCATCAAAAACGCCCGTATTGTTCCAATAGGTGTTGTTGGTAGTGATGGCAGAAAGTGTCTTTTTGTCGGCACTGGCACCACTCGAAGTCACCCCGTAATCAGGGTCGTCGCCCGTCCAATAATCTGGACTCAAGTCGTGGTTTCCGGCAATAAAGATGAATGGTATGCCTGCCGTCTTTGCCACCTCAGCCGTAGCATTGAGGAAGTTGGTGTGTGTGCCGCTACTGCCATCGTCGCCCTTGTCTTGGTCGATGTCGCCGAGACAGAAGATGATACTGGTTTTGGGTACGAGGTTGGGTGCGGTTGTGAAGGTCACTTTCTTCTGACCATCCTTGCCCATGTTGCAGATGTTGTTCATGATGGTGGTCATGTCCGCTGCACTGGTGCCATCGTGATCGCTGCCTTGATTGATATGGCAATCGGAAAAGAACACACCGCAGAACCACACGTCCTCCTCAAAACGGAAGCCGTAGGCCTTATTGTTATACGTAAACACTTTCAGTTCACCATAATTGAGTTTGGTCGTTATGGGATTGGGGCTTACCTGACTGGCATTCACCGTTTCGCCATCCACCTGCACGGCGGTGATAATTCCGCTGAGGTTTGTACCTGCCGGTAGCGTTACCGTAGTGAAGCCCTTACTGTTGCGCTCGGCAACATCAGCGTAAGTCACCCCATTGAGCGTGAACGTCATTTCAGAGACTCCCGCCCAGGCACTTGTTCCTATAGTACACACCAATACTATAAGAACTACTATTCGTAGTAGTTTCATTCGTTTCATGAATCGTATAAAAGTGTTAGTTAGTTTGCAGTTAGATGCGTTTATGCGGCCACAAAGATATATGTTTTTCATTACGCGCGCACAAAACTGCTCACTTTTTTTGCTGAATCGGCCTTCTAAACGCCTATAGATGAAGGCCAAGCGTAACGCACTGAGTTGATGAAATGCATCAGTACAGGAAGCCGAAGAGCCACAGAGGGATGATATTACCATGGCCTTGGGTGATGGAGGCCTGGGCATAGCTGACGTCGGACGCCTGACGACGGGGCGGAACGTCCAGGACGCGGAAGCGGCGGCCATCGACGAGGAAGGTACCTACGCGGTCGCCTATGCGCACATCGTGATAGGCCCACAGGGCGTTCTGGAAGAAGGTCTCAAAGACATCGATCTCCTCCATGCTGTTGGGGTAGATGGCGTACATCAGGTTGGAGTTGTGCATCATAATGCGCGCCGGCTTCTTGGGGAACTCCTCGCCGGGGCGGTAAACAAGATTGATCAGGCGCGCATCGGAAAGGTACTTGATGTAGTTCATCACCGTGGCGCGCGAGGTCTCGATTTCTGTGGCCAACTGGCTGACGTTGGGTGCCGACGGGCGGTCGATGGCCAACAGGTAGAGCAGTTTCTTCAGCTTGGGCAGATACTTTAGTTCCACCTGCTTGATGAGCAGTATATCCACCTCGATCATCATATTCATGGTCTTGAGCAGGTTCTCGGAGAAGTTGCGCTGCTCCAGGAAGAAGGGGTAGAAGCCGTGGTGCAGGTAGCTCTGGAAGAAGTTCAACGGATTTACCTCGGACAGTACCGTCTCGGCCAGGTCTTCGTGATAGTCCAATATGTCCGACAGGCTGACACGCTGGAAGTTGCATCCGGTTTTCAAGTTCAGGAACTCGCGGAAGGAGAAGCCGCGCAGGTTATAGCTCTGCACCAGGCCGTTCAGTTCCGGGTTCTCCTCCTTCAGGCGCATCACGCTCGACCCGGTGAAGACGATACGCAGCCCAGGGTTCTCATCGTGGCAGCGCCGCAATTCGGGACTCCAGTCGGGCTGTTTGAACACTTGGTCGATAAGCAGCACTTCGCCCCCACCGCTGCGGAACTCGCGGGCAAATTCGGCCAAGCCACGCCCCTGGAAATAGAAGTTGTTCATGTTCACATACAAGCACTTGCGGCTGCGCAGGTCGAAGTGCTCCTTGGCATACTGCAACAGGAACGAAGTCTTGCCTACGCCGCGCGTACCTTTGATGCCGATGAGCGGCGCACGCCAGTCTATCTCGTCCATCAGAGCGCGACGGACGGGAAGGTCAGTATGTTCCACCAGATAGGCGTGTGTTCTGAATAACGATTCCATTGTAAGGGGTGGGTTGCGGCGACAAAGGTAAGTAAAAAAGCTGAATTGCAATGTCAGAGTTAGCAAAAAAAATGATAACCATGAAGTGCCACCCACCCCATCGTCATTCGGAAGTTCACTTCGACGCAGGGATGCAGTGCCAGCGCACCGTCATGGCGGACCACCATCATATCAACGCCAAGCGGACCCTGAAATTGTGGAAAGGATTCGGTCTGTAACGGCTGTAACAATTGGGCAAGCAACTGCTGCAAGTGGCCGATGGCAGCATCCAGCAGGCCGAGAGGGATATGGCAAGCCAGGCGTTGGCGCTTGTCCTGTTCCGGAGCCACGAGGTTGCCGGCATAGACACCGCCCGCCGTGGTCTGGAACAGCGAGAGCCCCTCGTAGGCGATACGCCCGTCGGGGTGCAGCCAGAACTCGGCCGCCAAGTCCTGCACCTTGTCATAGAAGGGCTCGGCCATGACATAGCCCTGCTGGCGCAGGGTGCGTCGCAGCCACGCCTCTGTCTTCACGTCCAGCCGTCCGCCATGCGCAGGATGCAGGCCGCGCCCGCTCCCACTCCACGGCTGCTTGAAGATAGTCTCTGTCAGACGGGCATGCACGGCTTCGGCCTGCTCCATGGTGTGGCAGCAGAAGGCCTCACCCACCATGCGAGCGTCGGCCTGACAGCGCTGACGCACCTGCTGCAACAATGTGGCGGCGGTGGCGCGCCCGGAGAGGTGGCGGAAACGGCTGAGCCATGAGTCGGTGGGCAGGCAAGAGGGGTGGATACCCAGTGCACGCAACTGCTGCACCACCAAGGGGTCCCAGCCCCAAGGTAGCACCGAACTGACACGCGCTGACCATGGGTCGGCAGCAGAGAAAAGCACCTGCCCAGCGGCATCCGTCACCGTGCCGTCGCGCCGCAGGATAAGGTCGTCTGGCCCTGCCCAGCATCGTGGCAAGTCCTGCAAGCGGGTGGCCATGGCCAATGCCGAGGCCGGCGGTGTGTAGTGAGGGTTGCCACTGGCCAGTGCCAAATCGTGTTCGGGGTTGAAGAAGAGGAGACGCATGATAGAGAGAGTAGAGAGTAGAGAGTAAAGAGTAAAGAGTAAAGAGTAGAGAGCAGAGGGGATAGTGAGGGGGGTAAGGGTGCGGCAAAGGTAGTGAAAGCACACCTTTCGTAAAAGTTTTTTCGCTTTTTCTTCTTCTCAGTGGCAAAAAATGACTTACTTTGCAACTGGAAAGGACAGTACACGAATAAAACAATAAGCAATCCTATGAAGAAAAGAATCCAATTCAGCCTCGTGTATCGAGACATGTGGCAGAGTTCCGGTAAGTTCCAGCCCCGCAAAGACCAGTTAGAACGCATCGCCCCCGTGATCATTGACATGGGCGTGTTCGACCGCGTGGAGACCAACGGCGGTGCCTTCGAGCAGGTGAACCTGCTGGCCGGCGAGAACCCCAATGCCGCCGTGCGCGCCTTCTGTAAGCCCTTCAACGAGGTGGGCATCAAGACCCACATGCTGGACCGCGGCCTCAACGCCCTGCGCATGTACCCCGTGCCCGACGATGTGCGCGAGTTGCAATACAAGGTGAAGCATGCCCAAGGGGTTGACATTCCCCGTATCTTCTGCGGCCTGAACGATGTGCGCAACATCATCCCCTCGGTGAAGTGGGCCAAGGCTGCCGGCATGACACCACAGGCCACGCTGTGCATCACGACCTCGCCCGTACACACGGTGGACTACTACTCGGAGATAGCCGACCAGGTGATTGCTGCCGGCGCCGAGGAAATCTGCCTGAAGGACATGGCCGGCATAGGACAGCCCGCACTGCTGGGCGCCCTGACCAAAGCCATCAAGACGAAGCACCCGGACGTGATCATCCAGTACCACGGCCACAGCGGACCGGGCCTGAGCATGGCCAGCATCCTGGAGGTGTGCAACAACGGCGCCGACGTAATCGACACCGCCATCGAGCCCCTGTCGTGGGGTAAGGTGCATCCGGACATCATCAGCGTGCAGTCGATGCTGAAGAACGAGGGCTTCGAGGTGAAGGAGATAAATATGAACGCGTACATGCGTGCGCGCGCGTTGACACAGGAGTTTATTGACGACTGGCTGGGCTACTTCATCAATCCGGGCAACAAACTGATGTCATCCCTCCTGCTGGGCTGCGGCCTGCCGGGCGGCATGATGGGCTCGATGATGGCCGACCTGGCTGGTATTCACGGCGTGATCAACCAGACGCTGAAGGCCAAGGGCCAGCCCGAGCTGTCGCAGGACGACATCCTGGTGCAGTTGTTCGAGGAGGTGGCCTATGTATGGCCGCGTGTGGGCTACCCACCACTGGTGACGCCGTTCTCTCAGTACGTGAAGAACATCGCGCTGATGAACCTGCTGACCATGGCACAGGGCAAGGGCCGCTTCGTGATGATGGACGACAGCATGTGGGGTATGATCCTAGGCAAGAGCGGAAAGATTCCCGGCACCATCGCCCCCGAACTGGTGGAACTGGCCGCCAAGCAAGGACGCGAATTCACCACGGCCGACCCGCACACCCTGCTGGAACCGGCACTGCCCGGATTCATCAAGGAGATGGAAGAGAACGGTTGGGACCGCGGACAGGACGACGAGGAACTGTACGAGCTGGCCATGCACCCCGAGCAGTACCGCAACTACAAGAGCGGACAGGCCAAGAAGAACTTCCTGGCCGACCTGGAGAAGGCCAAGCTGGCCAAGATGCAGGCTGCCGGCGGCCCGAAACTCTCGGTGGAGGAACTCTCGGCCTTCAAGCATGCCAAGGCCGACGCCATCGTGGCCCCACAGAACGGACAGATATTCTTCGAAATCACTGGCGACGCCGGCACCATGCGCTGCAGCGAGCCGGCCATCGGCAAGACGTACAAGGAAGGCGACTTCCTGTGCTATCTGCAAACGCCGTGGGGACAGACGCTGACCATTCCTGCCGCACTGGGTGGCACGCTGGTGGACGTTACCGCCCATCAGGGACAAAAGGTGCTGAAGGGACAGGCCATTGCCTGGATTGAACGCGACAGCAAGTAAGCGAATGATGCGCTCGGCCCGAAGGGACGCTTCGCTTGCGAAGAATGACGAATGACGAATAACGAATGACGAATAAGGATTACCTTCAGAAGAAGCTGGCCTCCCTCATTCGTCATTAGTCATTAGTCATTCATCATTCGTAATTCGTCATTCATCATTCGTCATTCGTCATTCGTAATTAGTCATTCGTCATTAGTCATTAGTCATTCATCATTCGTCATTCATCATTCTCCCCGCGCTCAGGAGGTAAGTCGGCCTTTTGTATAGAAGGCACGCGTGGCCCCGAAGAAGAGGACCATACCTGCCAGCTGGGTCAAAGCCACGCACCAAAACGCGGCACCATAACTCAGGTGCTCGGCAATGAAGCCGCCGGCCAGCACGCCCAGACCGATGCCCACGTCCCAGGAGATGAGCAGGGTGGAATTGGCCGTTCCGCGCTCGTTGTGGTGTGCCATGGAGATAATCATGTTCTGGAAGGCGGGCCACAGGTGGCCGTTGCCCAGCCCTAACAGCAATGCCGAGCCGTAATAGCCCCAGGCGTTGGGGCAGAGCACGAACAGCAGGTAGGCCACGGAGGAAATGACGGTGCCCTCGGCAGCATTCATCAGCAGCTTGCCTTGGCGCAACGCCTTGGCACCCTGCAGGCGTGATGCCACCAACCCCACAGCCAACAGCAGGAACCAAGTGCCGGTGCCACCGGTAATGCCCATGACATCGCGGCTGTAGATGGCCAGGTAGTTGCTCATCACGCCGAAACAGAAGCCGAAGAACACCATGTTCACCGCCAGCAGCCAACCGCGAAGCAGGAAGAAGCGGTCCAGGGAGAGAAGGGGGCGGGAGGAGGAATGAGTGCGCATCGCGGTTTCCCCGCGATGGCCGAGCGCATCATTCTTCATCTTCACCCCCGCATCCACCGCCATGCCCAGGCCGGCGATAATCAGTGCCAGCCAGAACAGCAGCTGAAAGTTGTCGGTGAGGCGATACAGATAGATAGCCACGGTGGGCGCCACCGCCATGGCCAGGTTGTTGGACAGACCATAGTAGCCGATGCCCTCGTTGCGTCGCGATGAGGGGAGCACGTCGATAGCCACCGTGGAATTGGCCACCGTGAGCGCGCCGAACGGGGCACCGTGCAGCGTGCGCACGATGGTGAACAGCAGCAGGGACGAGGCTCCCAGATAGCCGCCGAAGAAGATGAAGAACAGGAAGAAGCAGACCATCAGCACACGCTTGCGCGGGAAGGAATCGACCATGAAACCGCTGAACGGGCGCGCCAGCAGGGCCGTGAATGTGTAGCCGCTCAGCACCAGACCCACCACATCCTTGGTGGCATCGAACTGCTCCACCAGATAAAGCGGCAGCAACGGCGTGAGCAGATAGAAGGCAAAGAAGAGGGCGAAGTTGGCTGCCATGACGCGGCAGTAGTTGGGATTCCAAAGGCGTTCCTGTGTCATGTGCGGACTGGTTTGCTTTTTGCGGCTGCAAAGGTAAGCAGAAAAATCCGAACAGGGGGTACGTGCCTCAGGAAAAATGTGCACGCTCACGCCACTGAGCTCACATATGGAGCCTTAAAGCCTAACGCACGCCCTATCTTGACGACGGACGCCTGTTCAGCCTCGTTGCCAGGTGTGCGCAAAGGCCTCATTTCTTTCCGAGGATAAGGGCTACTATTGAGGCACGATGCCCATCAATCAACATGCTCTTGCTCAAGTTCTTTTTCTGGCAAAATACTCCCCCATTCTTCAGAACCGCCCAACTTCTTGAGATTACCGGTCAAGTCTGCACATTCGGCTTCAATCGGCCATTTCGTCTTTGAAGTTGCATCCTCAGCGTTAAATCGCTTACCACCATTCGCATCTTTCCAATATGGACGGATCTGGATGTACAGCTTATCGCCACCAGCTATACTGATTTTAGGTTTCCAATTCGTAATAAAAGAGAAGAGCAATGTATAACGACCTGACCTGTTCACATTAAACGGAACCTTACGTGGAGATAATAACACCTTCCCATTAGAATCATATATCGTTACTCTTGCCCCCCAACTGGCAATTCGGGAACCATTCCTTACGTCAACAACAGCACAATACTTGTACATGCTGTAATCTTGAACATTCATAGTTGAATGCCCCCACGTCTGAGTTCCATTGGCATCGACATAACCTTCTGTGAAATTGCTCCAATCATATAATGGAGCGCCATATACTTGATTTGCCGCATTCAATACGATTTTCGGGGTTCCTACTTCATACGTTATCTCATCCCCTTCACACACAATGGCATCTTCCAATTCTACTCCAAAATATGTGGACACTGTACCATCTTTGACAGGATAGATATAAGGCAAGAAGTGGACATCCATAACATCTTCCGGCACAATGCCATTAGCCTTGAATCTGTATATGACATCTTCCTCTACCTCAGGCCGATTCGTATAGTTAGCCGACGGCTCCTCATCTCCATCTACCATCAACATATCAATATAATTGTTGTCTTTCACAGGCCCAAAGAACATCCTCATGCCTGGATAATAGGTTTTCGATTTAATAAAAGCATTGATACCGTCCAAATCTTTATACGAGCAATATGCACTGGCTTCGAAATAGCCATCATTCAACGTACAATTACCGGATTTTCCTGCAATTTTTGGTGAGAAATCGGTACTGTATTTAATTAGATGTTTAGTAAGGAATTTAGCCACTTGTTTGTCCCACATGTGAATTCCGAGTGGTGCCACGTGAACTTGTACGTCGCCATAGGCATCGACCCAGAAACTGACTTTCCCTTCGGGACTGAACCATCCTCCTTTGTCACTCCATAAGTTAAAACTGCCTTCTGCTTCGGCATAGGCTTCCAGGTTGGCACCTATCGTAGCTGCAAAAGCGGCTGCGACCTCAATACCTGCCGCCACCCTGAATGAAGCTCCAATCTTAAAATGCCCATTCAATCCTATATTCTTTATAATTGCACTCCCCCCGAGATTCGTCAGGTCATCAAAATCCCTTCTCTCGCCGTTCTTCACCTCATAGCCAGTGTGCTTTTTAGCCGAAACAAAATGCATGGCAGAACTTACACTTCCACCGATTGTCAACTCCGGTTTCACATTCCCTGTCAAGATAAAAGCAATAGGTACAGGAGTCACACATAATGGCACTCGTAACGTAGGATTGTCCCAAGCCTTACTCTTTTGAGGTACCCAGTCAGCATATCCGATGGTTCTCTTTCTACCAGATCCCGATCCAAACAACTTGGCAAGTTTTGCTTGGTCATCCATCCACATTTGGGAGTATTGCCCAATCTTATCCATTGCCAATTTGCTCTTCGGGGTTGCCGTAGCTTCGTATCCACATTCCACACATACATCAAACTCACTCCAGGTATCCTGATAATTCAGCTCATATTCCGCATCCTCATCTCTTTCACAATGGGCCTGAATATAATTCATGATTTTAAGCTTCAATGCCAAATAGGGCGTTCCCAAATCAGATCCACTAACAATTTGTTTATTTATTGCATCTGTCATGGCCTTGAACAAATCCTTTGACGCCGCTGTAGCATCAAAATAACGTTCTAGATCACGTGTATCCATGCACCAATTCAGCAACTCATCTGGCAGGACATCCATTGTAGTTGTGTCTTGGGTTTCTGCACGTGTAAATCGGCCTTTTCCTTGTCGGGTAGCAATCTGAATTGAATCAAAAGCTCGCCAGTCAGTAATCACGGAATCGCGCAATTCCAACCCATACTTTGCCAGTTCGGCGCTATCCAACTCATTATATTGCGGACTTGCCAGATTGGCATCTATGCGATAGTCCAGATGCTTATATACATCCTCGATAGAAGTATGTGTGGTCACAACCCTGAGTATGCCTCCTTGGTTTTCAACCGAAAGGACTCGGTGGTTAAGGCCATAGGGTAACTTATGCGAAATACCTGTTGCCAACTTGGAGCCTTTCGTAGGCTGATATTGCCGCGGCATGGTACTGCTAAAGTACAAAATAGTATCGGCCTCCACACGGATCAGATAGTCCTGAAGGTTGTCTGTGACAAAGATTACGCTGTCGTTAAACTGATAGGTGATTGAGCCATATTCGCTCTCAACAGTCACCGGCTCGTCGAAACCTTTTTCTTCTTCAGGTACGATGTATTCCTCCATGGAGAGGGTGCAAGCGGTGAGGAGGGCCATCACAAGTGCGGATATAGAAAGGAAGGCAAGCTTTTTCATAATCGTAAGCTTTTATATAGCATTTATTGGTGGGAAGTTCTGTAAGGGTTGGGCTATGTGCTCCGTGCGGTAAGGGGAGCGTGCCTTTTATTTCAGGTCAATCTTCAATGGGTTGGATGGCGTGCCATGGCTCTCACCATCGAAGAGGATGCGCGTACGCGTGGTGTAAAGACGATGGTTCGTGGGGTCGTAGGCACGGATGGAAATATATTCGTGTTGCGTGGTCCAGGGCACATTATCATCCTCTTCTTCCTCATCATCGAAGAAGTCGGGATCCTCATCATCGGACGTATAGCGGTATTCCGACCCAGCACGGAATATGGTGAAGGATGTGCCGTAGGCCTCGAAGTTGTGGGCGAAATCGCGCACCTCGTTACCACAGAAGGCTGCCACTATCATATCAGGGGTTGGCTGTTCGCCATTCACCGTGACGTTGGCGTAGATGACGGTCTCGTAGGGATATGTTTTCACGTTGAGTTCCCAAGGTTCGAGCACACAGACGGCACAACTATCCCTGAGTCGTGCCGACACCGACTGGACATAGACGGTAGTCCAACCAGGCGACTGTGCAATCATGGTCGAAGGCGTGATGACGACGATGGCATTGCCTCGCTGGCCCTCTTCGAGCTCGTCGGAGTAGTCGGAACCGTCCAGACCCCAGTCGTAGTCGTCGGTATAGTAGAACAGGTCCTCAATGTTTACCGTGTCAGGATCGAAGATAGGGGTCAGCATGAAGTGGTCGCCCGTCATCACATACATCGTGTCGCGATCCAGGTGCATCGTCACCGCCACGCGCTCGGGGTTGCCTTCGAGGTCGTAGTCCAACAGGCCACAGGAAGCCATGCTCGCTGCCGCCACGATGAGCAGTGTGCAATGCTTGAGGTATGATGTATAATGTTTTCGCATAGTCATGAAGCGTTATACATAAGAACTTTCATCTGTCAACTCTCCGCTCGGCCCGCGCTCGACCTTAAGTCGCTTCTCACTTGAAGAAGGGCCGCTTCGCTCCGGCGAAGAACTCGCCAACTCACCACCTACTGCTTAGCCGGTGCCGTAATGGTGACGATATTGGAATCCTGCCCGTGCCGCCCATCGGCATACTGCACGTGGATATAGTATTGTGCCGTCTGTTCCTTGTCGGCCGGCCGCAGCAAATGATCGGAGTAGGTGCGGTCGGTGATTTCCACATTACGCAGATAAGTGAATTTGTCCTGACCCGGTCCCTTGCGGTAGATGCAGAAGTAGCAGCGGCCCTCGGGCAGTTGCTTTGTGTCGGCATCCCAAGCCAAGCGGGTTTCAGACTGCTGTTCCATAAACGAGCCGCTCAGCAGGATGGGCACATCGACGGTGCGCGGTCCGCGATGGCGGAAGCTGACGGCCAGCGACTGCACCTTGAAAGGCGAGGCATTGGTGCTCTGGATCAGATAGTAGTAGCGCCCCGTCTGCAGGTAGGGCGGGTTGTCGTTGACGACAATCATATTGTCGTGTGCACGCAGCGAGTCGGCATCAAAGCGCCCGATGCGTTTCCACGTGCCCGACTCGCCGGCACGGCGGTAGAGCGAGTGAAACTTCATGTCGGCATCGGCACCCACCACCCATTCCATGTGGATGCCAGTGGTGTCGTTTTGCGACGAGCGGTGGATATGTGCCACCGTCGGCGGCGTGATATGCGGGCGCTCCACCTCCAGCCACGGGCTCCAGTCGCCCACGTTGGTCGAGAAGTCCACCGCACGCACCTTATAGTACAGGTACTTCTGGTTCACATCGAGTGCCAGCGTGTCGGTATAGACATTCTCGCGGATACCGCCTTGGTTGCGCACCAGGAAGGTGTGCGTGGTGTCGTTGGCAAAGGCTACATCGTAGTAGGCGATGTCGTCCTCCTGCGAGGGGTGCCACGAAAGCATGGCCTGCAACTTCAGGTCACCCCGTGCGGCCAGCGTGTCGAGATTGATGTCGGGGAAGGTCACTTTCAGCCCGGTGGGTGGGTCGGGTGCCTTGTAGTCGCGCAGACTGATTTGCTGCACGAAGGAATGGCTCTCATTGCCCGCGTCGTCGTAGGCCGCCACATAGACCATCCCGGTACGTTTGCCTGTCACATCGACGGTGAGCATGGTGTCGGTGGGTGCTATCAGGTCCACGTTGAGCGGTTGCCAGGGCGCGCCCTCGCTGCGCAGGGCATTGTAATAAACGCGGTAGCCTGCGAAGTCGGGTTCGCGGTAGGGCTTCTCCCAAATAATATGAGCGATGACCTTGGCCATGGGATCCTCCTCCGGGCGCTCCAGCACAATCAGCTTCAGGTTGGGTGCGGTGGGCGGTTGGATGTCGCGCACCACGATGCGTCGCGCCGGGGTGGGTTCGGTCAGGTCGCCGAAGGCATCGTAGGCTCGGATGCGGTACTCCCACACGCCCAGTTCGGGCACCGAGTCGCCGAAGAGGCAGTAGTCCTCGCCTTCGGGCTGCTCCACCATGGATACATAGGGCTTCTTGTTCACACGCTCCCAGTCGCGGTCGAAGTGCATACCGCGCAGGTCGCTCACCTGCCGACGGTCTATCTCGAAGCTGGAGTGCTGGCCGTCCCACCAGCCGATGGTCAGCGTGTGGGGTGTCGAGAGCGAATCCACCATGCGCGGTGTGTAGGGCTCGGGCACGTATGGCACGTTCAGCACATCCTCGGCCACGCCCGGCTCGAAGATGAGCCGTCCGCCGTTCTCCCACCGCGTGGGCTGTACATAGTAGTCGTATTTCTTGCCCGCCTCGGCCGTGCGGTCCACCAGGCGCACCGCCATGTCAGTGGCCAGATCCCTGCGCCACTCTGCCACCAGCATGGCAAAGCCGTAGGACATGTCCTGGTCGCTGTTGTACTCTAAGGTGCGCCCCATCACCGACTGATCCTCCTTGCGGTTCTCAGCCTCGCCGTAGAGCACACCCTGCGGCACCTTGGCCAGCGAGTCCGTGGGCGGATACTTTGCCTGGAACTGCTCCAGCGTGAGAGGCTTCAGGCCATAGGCCAACGTGTCGATATGCAACCCGCGCCGGGTGGAATCCTTGGGCACGCGCAGCACGTTGACGCCGAAGTCGGCCAGGTATTTCCACGACACGTAGTCCTCGGCCGCCCAGCGCAGCACAATGCTGTCACCGTAGGCCCGCGTGAGCAACTTGATCTTGGTGGTTACCAAAGGCAGCACTCGCTGGCGCGCTACGGTGGAGTGTGGGTTGGCGGTGCCACCGGCCGTCTGCTGCGCGCTGGCGGTAGTGCCAGCGGCAAGCAAGACCATAGAGAGGATGATTGACTTATAGTTCATTGTCTATTCCTATTTGCTGTTATTATATTCCTTAGTATTGCTCCTTCTCAAAATGCCCAGTGATGCCTTCCTTGAAGCCGAGCTTTCTGAAATAGCCTTTGATTGTTTCACGCTTGTACTCATACGTACCTGCTAATCTAAACTCTACTAGTATCTGGTCATTCTTAATGCCCTGGAACACATTGGAGCAGTTCTTTGCATTTGATGTATCGAATACTTGATTAACGATGATGCCCTTTAGGCTGGTACAATTGCGGAAGGCATACGACCAGTCTTCCAAGTTCTTGTAATCATCGGAATGGCCCGACATGCCAAATTTCATAATCTTCCAGCTCGTACAGCCATCGAACATGTGCGATATAGAAGTAGCGTAATTGATGTTTACTGGTAAAGATTCATAGTTCAGCTTAGCACAATTATAGAAAGTATAACTGGCATCGCCTCTTGGAGAAATGGAAAAATCCAAGGTTGAAAGCTCAGCGCAATCCTTAAACATCTTCCTTGTGGTTTGGAGACTCTTACCTGAAAGCGCTTTTGCATGAACCGATTGGAGTTTCTTACATCCCTCAAACATAGCCTCGGTGGTTGTGAGTTGTTCTGCCCAAGGCCCAGTCGTGGCGCCAATTGTCACTGACTTCAGGCCAGTGCAGAAAGAGAACATGTTGCTCATAGTTGTAACTCTTTCAATAGAGAAGTTGCTGAGATCCAAGGTGGTCAGACCTGAAGCACCGCTGAACATTGCATCCATACGCTTCACATTTGACGTATTGAATTTGCTTAAATTCAACTGCGTCAATCCTTTGCAATCTTCGAACATGCCATACATATCCGTCACATTTTCTGTATTGAATGTGCTGCTACTGATGTTTAAAGACGTGAGGGCGGTACAGCCACTGAACATGCTCGTCATCTTCTTGACCTTCTTGGTGTCAAACACACTCACATTCAGCGAGGTCAGTTTCTCGCAGTTGTGGAACATGTAGCTCATGTCTTCCACGTTGCTTGTTTTAAAGTAGGAGGTTGTAATACTCGTCAGGCTTGAGCAGTCGCCGAACAGCCGTTTCATATTTGTCACTTTAGACGTGTTCAGATTAGACATGCCCGAGAGCGTGGTCAGTTTCTTGCAATAATAGAACCAATATGACATGCTCGTCGGCATGACGCTGGCGAATGTCTTGTCAAAGACCACCGTTGTCACCTTGTCTCTCACCTTCGCATCCAGTTTATCCCATTCAGGAACATCGTTCTCAGGCGATTGCATCACGTCATTACCGCTCCACACCTTTGTCACCTTCTGGCCATTGTACATGTCGCCTACTTTATATTGATAGTCAAGCAGGAAGGTCAGGGTAGTATTGCCTTCTGTCCACAGGGCCTGCACTGCTTCTGTACCCGGTTCTACGAACCGCCCATGTGTACCGACCTTGAAGCCCAGCTTCGAGGTGAATGCCGTCTTCACATTGTCCATTGCAGTTGGCCGAGCCAAGAGGACATAGAGCCCTGACACGCTTTTGAACACATTCGATGCCGAAGATAACTTGTCGAAACTGCACCCTGTTCCCACCGTCAGTTTCTTCAGACCGCTACAGCCATTGAACATATTATTGGCATTGGTGATTCCCGAGGTGTTGAACTTGTTCAGATTCAAGTCGGTCAGTTTAGAGCAGGTCCCGAACATCCATTGACATTCAGTCAAGGAAGATGTATCGAAACTGCTTAAATCAAGACTAGTCAAAGAGCTACAACCGTAAAACATATACACCATCGATGTCACCTTCTTGGTGTTGAACCCGCTCAAGGAGACAGAGGACAGCTTACTGCAATTGTAGAACATGGAATACATAGTCGTCACCTCTGAGGTGTTCAGGTTGCTGAGGTTCTTGATCGTAGTCAGATTTGTGAAATTGTAGAACCATCGCATCGTGCTGGTGGGACGCACTTCGGCAAAGGACTTGTCGAAGACTATCGTCTTCACCTTCTCACGGATTCCCGAGGCACGCCACAGCACGTTGGCCGAACCCGATGTGGACAGCACATCCTCCTCGTACCATACGTTCGTCACCGTCTGCCCGTTGTACTTGTCGCCAGGATTGAGCCAGCCTCCCT
Organism: Bacteroidaceae bacterium; assembly: GCA_017526905.1. Classification (GTDB taxonomy): domain Bacteria; phylum Bacteroidota; class Bacteroidia; order Bacteroidales; family Bacteroidaceae; genus Physcousia. Next base: position 18,989 of record JAFXQT010000077.1, read on the forward strand.
TCATGAATGTCAGGGTGGAGTTGCCGGCTGTCCACACAGCCTGTATCTCCGTGAACTCACCGTGTGTTCCTTCCTTGAAGCCCAGTTTGTTGACAAAAGCATTCTTTACCGCGCCGGTGGAACTCTTAGGAACGACGGTTACCGACAAACCGCTTACATTATGGAATGTATAATCCTCTTTCTTGGTAATCCCATCAAAAGTGCAGTTTGCCCCTACCTTAATGCGCTTCAAGGCCATGTCCGCGGCGAACATCTCATCAGCCTTTTCCACATTTCGAGTATCAAAGCTGGACAGATCCAGCGAAGTGAGGGATGCGCAATTCTCAAACATAGCGAACATGTTCTTCACTTTTTCAGTATTGAATCCTGACACATCTATGCTCTCCAGCTTCCTGCAGTTATGGAACATTGCATACATTGACGTGGCTTCTGATGTATCCAGATACTTGAGTCCTTCAATACTCTTAAGCTTCGTGAATGCTTCAAACCACCTCCAGCAGCTCTTTGGCTTGACACTGGCAAACGATGCATCGAACACCACCTTTATTGCCTTATCACGGATTGAATTGCCCCAAGCCGAATAGTTGCCTGAAGTACCACAGTTATCAACAAAACTGCCGCTCCACACCTTCGTCACCTCACGGCCTCCGAAACTGCCGCCGGTCTTGCGCAGCGGACCGTAGTAGAAGGTCAGTGTCGAATTGCTTTCCGTCCAGATGGCCTGCGCCACCTTGGGCTGCTCCGTCTCGGGCTCCAAGCCCTGGAACCAACCTGTCTCACCATCGACGAAGCCCAGATATGCCACAAAGTCGTTGTGCTGCATTTGCAGGTTCTCGGCCTGAGATACCACCAGCATATCGCAAACGCTCCGGAAGGCATCCTTACTGCTACTAGCACCCCTAACATTAAACGTGTCGCCCAGCGTCAGCTTCTTCAACGAAGTGCAGCCGTAAAAAAGGTCTACCTGTATCGACTCCGCATTGGGCAGGTTGATGCACGACAAGTCTATCTCCTTCAGGGATGCACAATCTTGGAACATATACGCCATGTCTTTCATCGGAGCCGACTTGGTCTTGGGCATCACGACCTTCTCCAGCTTCGGGCAGTGGTCGAACATCGTACTTACATCACAGAGACTGGAAATATCCAACGAACTCAGATCTACACGTTCCAACGACTCACAAGCATAGAACATGCCCTGCATCGTTTCTACGCTCCGCGTGTTCAGACCGCTCAAATCTACATCGGTCAGTCCGTTGCATCCACGGAACAGGCCCTCCATATCTTTCACGTTGCTGGTGTTCAGCTTGGACAACGGCGGCAACTCCTTCAGCGAGGAGCAGCCTTCGAACATGTACGCCATACTTTCCACCCGGGACACATCCAGATACTCCAGACCCTCTATTGATGTCAGATTATTCATACGCTTGAACCAGCGCGATGTGGTCAGCGGCGACACTTTGGCAAACGACGGATCGATGATTACCTTTGTTATCTCACTATCACCGCCGAGATAAGACCTAATAACCCAGCCAGGAGAATACTCCCGAACGGTCTCGCTGTTCAGAGGTGTATATTCTTTATAAGACTTGATCACATCCATACCCGACCATACCTCGGAGATGTCCAGCCCGTTCCACTTTCCGCCTTTGGCATAAACATTGTTTGAGCTTAAGAACACCAGGTTGTACTCCGAACCATTCTTCACCTTCAGGACCTGAGCCGGATAAATCAGCACCAGGTTGGGATGAGTGGCCTTCTTCACCTGGGTGGGATGAATCGAGGAACTGACATCCGAACGGATATAGATGGTGCAGTTCTTGGGCACGCTCTTGAACATATCGGTGCACTTATTCATTCTTGGTGTGGAAAGATTGCTCAGGTTCAGATCCTTCAGCGAACTGCACCCCGAGAACATCTCCGACATATTGGTGACGTTACGCGTATCAAAGGTCACCAGATCCAGTTTCTCCACCGACGAGCAGTTCTTGAACATACCCGTCAGGTTCGTCACGTTCTTCAGCTGGAAATAATTCGCCATGCCTGTCAGGTCCTTGTTCAGTTTCTTACAGCCCCTGAACATGTACGACATGTTTATCACACTTTCTGTATCGCTGATACGCAGGGGCAGAGACTCCAGCTGTTCGCAACCGTCAAACATTTGTTTCAGCGAAGTGGCATTGGTGGCATGAAGATTCCACCATTGACTCTCTATCTTTTGCAGCTTGCTGCAGCTGCTGAACATGCCCTCCATAGTCCGTGCATTATCCGTCCTGAACCAGCCCAGCTTCAGTTTGGTAAGCCCGCTCATCGACGAGAACATATAGGACAAATCCTCCACCTGCTTGGTGTCGAACGAGCTTACATCCAGATCAGTCATAGCCGAGCAGCCATTGAACATGTAGCTCATGTCCGTCACTTGCTCTGTGTTGAAATTGCTGAAATCGGCCGTTTTCAGTTTGCTGCAGCCGTTGAACATGTAGCTCATGTCCTTCACCTTCTTGGTGTTCATGTTCTCCAGACCTTCCACTGTCTTCAGCGCCGTGAAGTCCTTGAACCAGTTCTTCAGGCTTTTGGGCGAATCCTTGAAGGAGGCGTCCACGATAACCTTGGTAATCTTGCTCTTGTACGAGTTCCAAGGCATGGTGACGCCCGTTTCAAGCACATTGGCAGCGCTCCAGATGGCATTCACCTTATACCTATTGTTATTGATGGTATAGGTGGAACCAGTCTTGTACGTATCCAATGTATTGATGAAGAGCAGCACATTTTCGCTCTGTGCGTCGGTGGCATAGATGGCCTTCACGGGGTTGTTCTGTTCGTACTTCTTGCCAGGTATCTGGTCTTTGATCCGATCGTCCAAGTCATAGGCATAATACACGCTCACACTCGACGGCACTTCATCGAACATTCGCTGGCACGACTTCACATCCGCAGGCGAGAACTTTTCCATCTTCAGTGTTTTGAGCGATGTGCAGTTTCGGAACATACCCTCCGTATTCGTGGCCTTTAGCGCCGCGAACGAACTCATCTTGATACTCTTCAAGCCCCGACAACCACTAAACAGGTAGGACACATCCTCCAGTTTCGATGTGTTCCAGTTGGAAATATCAATGCTCGTCAGGTTCTCACAGCTTGCCAGCATCGAACCCATCTTCACCACGCTGCGCGTATCCAGCTTGCTGAGGTCTATGCTTTCCAGCTGCATACAATTGATGAACATGGAGCGCATGTCTGTGACAGCCGAGGTGTTCAGGTTGCTCAGGCCATTCACCTTCTTCAGACCAGAGAAATGTTGGAACCAACCGGCGGTGGAATGCAACTCCACCTCGGCAAAGCTCTTGTCGAATGTCACCGTTTCGACCCGCGACGGCAGATATTTATAGTCATTTAAACTAGCGAATGAATATTGGCTTACCGACAGATGCTGCCATCCCACCGCATTGAAGTCATCGCCGCTCCATACATCCGAGATAGTCTTCTCGTTCAGTTTGCGGCCCGACTCATACTTGTAGTCTGAATAGACAAACGTCAGCGTCTTGTCATCACTTGTATATATGGCCTGCGGCTGCGGGGAATCATAGTGTGTTTCCAGATGCTGGCGGTAGTCCATGGTCTGGTTGTACGATTCGTCCATTGTCTTGGCAAACGAACTGCTGGCACCAATGCTGACATCCTCCGTCCAGGGGCCGGCGCCACGGCTGCCGTTTACGGTATATAGGCCAGTGCTGGTATCGTAGGCATCCACACGATACAGGCGGGCCGAGAACTTGCTCACGGCCTTCAGTGCCTTGTGTATGTCGAACTCGTCCCATGCCACCAGCTTCTCGTTGGCCGTTCCTGCTGCGTACATGTAGCAGTTGTCGTTGGTGCCAGCTTTATAGCGCGTGAAGGCCTGAGATGTGTAGTTGGAGAATTTCTCCGGACCCAACAGGCGGAAGAACAGCAGGTTAGACGCATCTGTGGGCCAGCGGCTGTCGTCGGTGATGTCGCTCTTGCCTATAGTGGTGCTGAAACCACGCTTGTCGTTGTCAAGGTCTATCCCGTCGAACTTGCCCTTGTAGAAACAATCGCCGAAGATGAGCGGCAGCTGGTAGTAAGGCACTTTCGCCTTCGTACCGCGGTATTCCACCTCGAGGTATTCACCGCGGTGCAGACGGTTCCAGTCCAGCAAGGTGCGGTCCAGATAGTCGTAATCCACCCCGTCGTCAGTCAGGCTCCAGGTGAACTCGTCAAACAGTTCGCGTGCTTGCTGCTTCAGCGCCTTACACATCCGCTGCGCCACCACGTAGGCTGCCGTGAAGTCTTCACACAGGTCGGTTATGTTGTACGACTGGTTGTCGTAGTGGTTGACGTTGAGCGGCGTGATGGTCGAGGCACGGTTGTCCTGATTGACGACTGTGGGGCCGCCTACCGTTCCGAGGGTTACGGGCAGCGGATACTCCGGTAAGTCGGGATTGTTGTAATGCCAGTCGTTCCAGGTGTTGTACATATCATTCCGGAATTCGTAGAGCGACTTGCTCTCTTCACCCTTCAGGAACTCGGTGTTGATGACCGTTCCGTTGTGCTCGAAGATGAGCGACTCCGATCCGAACGGAATCTCGGCATCGTCCCACGCATAGCTGCTCACCGCACGGTCGCCGATGAACACCCACTTGGACAGGTAGGCCAGATACAGGTAGGGATCAATGAGGCGGTAGGGCTTGCCATCGTATGTCTTGCTGTTGTCAAAGACGATCTCCTTGTCGGAGAGCGAACGCTCCGACGAGAGATAGTCGATGGTGGGATTGTTCCACGGACGGGCTCCCACGAAAGGCTCCACGTAGGGCAGCAGCTTGCCTGTGACGCCCGACGAGGTGGTGGTCAGCCAGTTGTCGGTGAACGTGCCGGTCTTGCCCGGTATGGTCACGTCGTGGGGAGCACCTGTCAGCCACAGGTCGACGATGGCTGCCGTGCTGTCCTTCTTGGCCTTGACGTTATAGTAGGTATGCAGGAGCTGCAGGTGGTAGAGCTCATTGCTGTAGTCGTATTTGCCACCGGCACTCTTGGCTTTGGAGGCGTCGGTGCCGAACTGACTGACGGTGTTGAAGGCCGTCTCGGGCTCGATGTTATAGCATGAGCCGCTTGTGCGATACTTGGCCTTGCGGGTCTGCTGGCTGACATATTTATTGGGGTGCTCCTCGCTGTATTCGTTGGCGCGGTAGGCTGTGAGCTTCCAATTGAAGTTGTCGCTCTCGGGCAGTACCTCGCTCAGGTCGCGCTTGAGGGCAATGGTGGGCTTGAGGATGTCGTCGTGGTAGGCCGTTGTGTAGCCCTCGCTGCCGCTCTTCACCTTGATGCCGTCCACCGACGGGTAGGCCAGTGCCACGTAGGGCGTCAGGTCGTTGATGGAGTCGCCTACTATCTTGTCTTCGGCATCACTCTTCACGCGGAAGAACCACAGTTTGGACTGTCGCCACTGTATGCGGTGATACTTCTTGTCGGCCTCGCTATAGTAGTCGCACCACACGCGCTTGCCGTTGTCTATCTCGTAGGCATCACCCGACAGGACAAGTGCATAGCTGTGACCTGGCTCGAGATTCATGCCAGTGAGATGGAATACGGTGCCCTTATCTTCGCGGTAGCTGACACTCTTTTCATTGGGCATGGCATCGAGGTAGGAGCCCTTGTCCAGGATGTTTTCAATATAGCTGGTCAGTTCAGAACCGTTCAGCAGACCGTCGCGACCCTTCGTGAGTTCCTTACCCTTCATCTTGAAGCTGGTTTCGGCCACGGTGCTGCTCCTGTTTTGGAAGGCAAAAGCAGCAAACTGCGTGAAGTCGTCGAACATCTTCCCCTTCAGCATTCGCCTGATGAGCGTGAAGATATCCACTTGCTCGCCGCCCAGTTGCTTGATAAATTCGTCGGGACTCAGCTTTGTCTTGCCGTTGGCCAGTTCGGTGGGCTTGGTGCCCAGGTCGATCAGGCGCACGCCCATCTTGGTCCCGTCCATAGCAGTCGACTGGCTCTTCTCCATGTCGAACACGTACGTGCGCGAGGCATGCAGGCTCAGCTTTTCGGCTTCCTCGCCCGTCTCGTCGGCTATGTCTTTTGCATAGGACGGATCCACCAGTCGATAGTGGCTGCCCAGCGACGAGTTGGTGGTGAACACCATCTTCTGTGCCTCCTCTTTGCTGATGGCGAACTCGGGCAGGTACAGGGCCTCATACAGGCTGTCGCTGCCCAGACTGACATTCTGGAACAGTTCGAATCCGTCCAGTGCGTTGCCCATGAAGGGTACGCAATGGTCGCCTGCAGAGAAGCTGAACTTTTTGTTGACCTTGGCCAGACCGCCCAAGAAGCTCATCTTGACGCGCAGCTGACCCTCCACCCACGAGGGGTTGGGCAGACCCAGTTCCAGCACACCGCCGATGCCGGCGTTGATGAGGCTGACTTTCTCGTCGATGAGGTGGCCTATCTTGATGTGTATGCCCAGGTCGGCTGCCAGGTAGGCATACAGCTGGCCCAAGGCATACCAGCCGTTCTTGCCCATGGACGAGCGACTGTTCACACACACGGCGTTGTTGCCATAGTGGATCAGAGAGGCGTCGAAGCCGGCCAGGCTCTCGATGGAGCCATACACAAGGCCCAGGTTGATGTCGATGTCGCCCCAGCAGGAGGCACCCACCAGCACGCCGCCCTTCAGACTGGTGGGATCCAGCAGGGCCTTGGCGGCCTTGGCGCGCGAGCGTTCCACCTTCTGCATGTCGGCACCCATGCTGGTGCCTCCCTGCGCGTGTCCGGTCAGGAACTCCTGTATCTTCTGCGGGATCTCGGGCAGAGCCCCGTTGTTGGGCAGCTCGTTGCCGATGCACACATAGCCGTCGGCACCGATATCCACCGAGCAGATGCTGCTGTTGAACTTCAGGTACGTGAAGGTGCACCGCTTGTCCTTGTCGGGCTCGCCCAGGTACAGGTGCCACTTCGGTGTGGGCAGCTGCTTGCCGTCCTTCACCCATGTGATCTTGAACTCGAGCGAAATGCTGGTCCTTCCGGCCGTCATGCTGAAGTCGGCCTTCTGCACATCGGTCTTTTCCTTCGCCTTGTCCTCGTCGTCGCCATCGGCTGCCACGCCGCCGGGGTTGGCCTCATAGTCGCCCGAGAGTTGTTTCAGGCCCGAAGCCGGGTTGGTCACGGCCTGATACACACCATCCAGCTCTTTCTGGAACTCGTCCAGCTCACGCTTGATTTCTTGGAGTTGGTTGTTGGCATTCTCGGCCGTCTTGTAAATCTCAGAGTAGTCGTCGGCACTCAGTCCGGACTCCACCGTCACGTTCAGACACAGGTAACGGTTCTGCACGGCATTGCTGGCATCGCGCTGGTTCTCGTAGATCAGACTCATCTCGGCATCGATAATGCCACCGATGGCCTCGCACTTGCCGTTCATCATGAAGGTGGAGAGGCATTTGTTCTTCCGGTCGTACACCACCAGCATATCGGCATCCACGCTTATCACATCATCGCCGGCGCTGGTGCTCAGGCCAAGGCCGAAGGCGATACCTATGTTGCCATACTGTGCCTTCGGTTCGCCGCCGAACTTATCAGTTTCCTTGTCGGCACCGGCCGTGGGCAGACAGTTGAAATAGAAGCCGCCGCTGATGCGGTTGATCACCACGGGGTCGATACGGATGCCGGTCTTGCTCTCGGCCGCCGCCATGAAGTAACCCCACGAGTAGTTCTGCTCCTCGGGTTTGAGGGTGGAGGGGTCGGTCATGGTCTCGCGTTCTTTCTCCGAGGCGTTGTCCCACGCCTCCTGCAGCGAGCCGTCGGCCTTGTGGTTGTAGTAGCCGCCCTTGCACTTCAGCCCGAACAGACCGGTGATGTCTATATCCAGCGTGCCGCCGTAGCCTTTCTGGTCCTCCTCGTCCACAATCTTCAGCGTGCCGTCCATGGTGAAGGCGCCTGCCACCTCTACCTTCAGCCCGATGTCGTTGAACTTCACGTCGCCGTCGCTCAGACTGTAGCCGCTCAGGTCGGTTTTCTTCTCGGGTATCTGCACCTTGCACCCTATGGTGATGCCGGCATTCACATCCACCACGTCGCACAGGCCCAGCCCGCCGTTCACATACAGGCTGACGTCGCCCGACTCCTTCTTGAAATCGAACTTGTAGTCGTTGATGGCAAACTTGAACGGACCTATCTTCTTCTGCATCGAGGCCAGCGACCACTCGCCCAGATCCAGGTAGCAGCCCTCGGCCAGTTCGTGCTCCTTGCTGGCATACAGGGCCAGCGCACCCTTCTGCGACTCCTGCTCGGCCTGCTCACGCTCGGCACGGATTTTCTGCACTTTGGCATCGCTGCTCTTCCAGTCGGCACGCTTGATGTTGGACAGGCGCATCTTGGTGAAGTGGATGCCGGGCAGCTTCACCTCCAGCGCCAGCTTATCGGTGATGGGCTTTATCTTCTCGTTCACCAATCCCAGTTTCTCGTTGATCTCGTCGGTGCCGCCTATGGTGATGTTGCCACCCAGGCACAGCTCCACACGGGTGTTGAGCTTGTCGGAATTGATATCCTCGTCGTCCTCGGCCTCCAGCAGGAAGTAGGTCTGCCGCTTGTCCAGCGCCACGTCGGCCAAGAAGCAACTGAAGTCCAGGTTGTCCACCTGCTCGGTGCGGAAGATGTAGGCATAGCGCATCTTCTGTTCCACACGGTTGCCCTGGGCATCGCGGCGCGGGTCGGTGAGCCTGCGGATGTCGCACGCATACTTCACCTCGCCGAACTCGTCGCTCTTCTCCACCTTGTCAAACAGGGGGATGTCCAGCCGCCCGTGCAGGTGGCAGTTCTCGAAATCGTTCTGGATAATGGTCAGGTTGGCACGGTCCAGGCTGATGCCCCAGCCGCCCAGCTTACCGGTGGTCTGCGGCGGCAGGATGTTGTCGGCCGCAAAGGTGAGGGTGCAGCCCGACTTGTCGAAGAACATCTGTTCGCCCGTCAGCTTCAGGCGCTCTTCCTGCTCGCCCACACTCAGCGAGTTCGGGAAGGCTACGCTGATTTCGCCGATATACAGGCCATGCCACAGCTCGTCCTGACCCTTGATGCCGGCATCCGACCGGCTGTACTTCTCGGGGAACTTGCCCATCGTGTCGGAGTTGCGGTGGTCGGACAGGTCGATGACAATCTTCTTGGCCGTGAACGTGTAGCCCGGCAGATCGACATGCTGGAAGGGATCCATCGTCACATCGTCAACAATGAAATCGTCCCAGCCGCCGATGCGCATCTGCGCGTGCAGCTTCGGGCACTCGTCCGTGGCCTTGCCGCCTTTATCCTTGCGCAGGTCGGGGATGACCATATCCACGTCCAGACCCAGGTCCTCAAACTTGTCGTCGTGCCACGACACATAGCAGCCGTTCTTCGGCTCCTGCACATTGTCGGGGGCCTTGAAGGTGATGGCGAAGGCCGAACCGGGATCGTTGACGGTGAAATTGCCCAGCAAGGCCAGGTGACCGCTCTCAGGCAGGAAACGCGTGGGCGACATACACAGGCGGGGCGCTCCGAACAGCAGGATCTCATTACCCAGATAATCGGACTTCGGCAGCACTGTCTCCCCCACCAGATTCATCTGTGCGTTGCTCGGCGTGAACGCCATCGAGGCTATCTGGATATCCACCGGCGACAGGTTCTGCACTTCCGATGGCAGCTTCACCGGCAGATACACATGATCCACCTCGCCCGTGGTAATCAGGCTGTAGATGTTCTTACCGTCGGTCACCTCGTCATAGTAGTCCACTATGTTATATTTCTCGGCCAGACTCTTCAGTTTCTTGTCCGTTTCATCCTGCAGCTTGTCGGCATAGGGCAGCCCGGTGTCGGCAATGATATTGTCCAGTCCGGTATCGGAGAAGAGTTCTTCCAGGAAATCGGCACTCTTTACCTCCGGGGCCGCATAGCTGACACACTCGCCCTCGTACACGATAGCGTCGGTGTTGATGCGCAGTTTCTCAAACTTCACGCAGATCATGATCTTCGACCCGAACGGCTCCCAGGCCACTCGACCCTTGCCGCTGAAGCCATCCTTGGCGCTGCCTGAGATCTCGTCGATGGTGAGCTGGTACTGCCCGATGCCCACTTCCTTTCCTTTCAGGTCGCCAGCCTCCATCGTCGTCGGCTTCTTGTTCTCAATCTCCACCATGTCGGAGCACTGGAAGTACTGCTTGGATGCACGCTTGGCCAATCCGAAGTCTATAACGTTATCATCACCGCTGAAGGCCACAGAATGACCGTGCTTCACTACTGGAAGGATGCGCAGAACCATATAATCGCCTGCCTCTACCTTCTCCTGTATCTGCTCCCATTCGATTTCTTCCTTCAAGTCGGTCACCTCGTCCGACTCGTACACCAACACTCCTTTCTCCACAGCTTCTTCTTTATCAGCTCGTTCGCCGTTATTAAAGAGCTGTACCTTGTAGGCGAATTGGATAGTATCGCTCTGCAGGCCCTCGCCACCCATGAAGCTGACAGCATCCCATGCCACATCGATATTGCCTTCAACAAACTTCTTGCGCGCACCATCCGCCTTGAAAAAATAAGGTTCGGTGATGCGAGGTACACGGAAAGTGTACAGCGAATCGTTGTTCAGACTGTCCTTATGCAGCACCTCACCCATAAAAAAGTTCAACTCGTCCGGATCGTCGTCCTTCCCTCCATCGTCCTTCTTTCCGTCATCCTTCTTTCCGTCATCATCTTTATCGCCATCATCCTTCTTATCCTCATCGGTCTTGTCACCATCAGTCTTATCGCCATCAGTCTTATCGCCATCATCCACCTTGTCAACATTGTCTTTCTTGAAACGGAACAGGCGGAAGGAGCTCTTTCCATTGTTCACGATGCTGACAAAGTTGAGCAGTTTGCTGTTGCTATTGGCAGGATAGGCTGTGATTTGTGCTGCGAACACGTTGTCCTTGTTCATGGTCCGGACGATGGTCTGCGGTATCGTTACGTTGGGCATAGTGAGGCCTGTGGCCTGATACACCACATTCTGACCGTCCATCACTTCGTCGGGCATCTGCCCCGGCATCAGTTCCACCACGCGGAAGTCGTAGTTATACCGCATGGCAGTGGGATTACAAGCCACCACCGGTGACTCCCATGTGAACTGAGGCAACTGCGGATCCAGCACGGCAGCCTCAAAGGTCTCTGTATCCAACCCATTGCCGGCCACCGGCGTCAGGAACTTGGGCGGCTGTGCCTGATAGCAGATTTTGAAGTAGGCCACGCCACCGTCGGGCGCACTGACTACGAAGGGCGTGGAGGCATTAGGATCCCAACGGTAGGCGGTCAGGTGTACCATATAGTCGCCCTCGGGCAACAGCGCAAAGCTACCGTCGCCGTAGTCGTTGAACAGATCTGCGGGTGCCGAAATTGAGCTCAGCGGTATGTGGTTGAACAGTCCCTTTATCTCGGCAGGAGCCAGTTGGCGCGAACCACCGGCAGGCACAATGATAGGCAGTTTGGGCTGAATGGTGGCAGGCGTACTCACGGCCAGCTCCGATTTAGGCGCAATCTGCTCCACCTGCATTACCAGATAGACATTGGCATCGTCCTTGCCCGTATTGGAGAGCGTTATGTTAAAGTAATCCGACGGGTTGGTCACATACAGCATGACCTGTGGCGGCAATACCTGCTGAACGGTAGTGACGGTGACGGTTACATCCTCGGCACGAAGCGACATCACGCTGGCCATGAGGGCCAAGAGAACTGCTATGGAGAAACGAAGGGACTTCATATCTTTTATCTTTTATCTCTTATCTTTGATCTTTTATCTCTCAACTCTTATCTATCATCTACAAATTATCAATCACCTTCCTGAACACCTTTCCGGCCTTGGTCTGCGGGTTGTCAAGCTTGGAGGCCTTACGTTTGATGGTGAACAAACTGAAGGTGTAGGCATAGTTGAGGCTCACGGTTATGTCGGTGGCATCCAGGTTGGAGCGGGTCTTGGTCATGTTCACGTCGCCATACTTGTAGAAGGAGGCTTGGGTAGAGAACACATGGTATTTCTTGAGCGTGTAGCTGGCCGACACATCGCCGCCAATACTCAGGCTCTTGCTCTGACGCTCCACTTCGTTATAGACCAACGAGGCGGAAGCCGACACATACAGGTTCTTCTCCGTGAGGAACGAGCGTCCGGTGGAGAAGCTGCCGATACGGCTGATATATTTACTATTGTACCCGCGCGACTCCTGGTGGCTGAAGGAGAGGCCGAAGTCCACTTCCCACGGCTTGACATTAAGGTTATAGTTGGCGCCCAAGGCCAAGGTCTGCACATCGCTCTCGCCAGTGGCGAAGCGGTTCTTGTCCTTGTTTTCGGTGTAGTTGGCCGAGATGGATGCCGTATGCACCAACGATTCACCCTCGAACAGCGCCGAGGGGCTCAGCGTAAAGCTCGACATCTGTCGGTGCACACGAATCGTGTCGTTGATGCGTGCCGTGCCGTCGGCCTGCACTTGGGTGTAGCCGTTGTAGCCTGCGTTTATATTAAAGTGCTTGCCCAAGCGGGTGGAGGCATTGGCATTGTACACAAACCCTCGGGTCGTGAACATCTGCTGCTTGGTCAGGTTATCGCTCTGACCGGAGAAGGTGGCCGAGAGCGACACTTTCTTGAACAGGAAGGTGTTCATGTTCAAGCCCAAGGAGTGATAGTTGTTGGACATATAGTAAGTGCCCAGCGATGTGTAGTCGGGCTGCACCAACCGATAACTGATGCTGGTGCTGAAGCCAGGCAGGGTGAAGTTCACATTGGCATCGCCTGCAAAGCGCATCATGGATGAGTAGCGGGGTTCAAATATCTTGTCGAAGCGCTTGGCTTCGGGAGTTTCTATCTTAGGGGCATCGGTGTCGGTGGAGAAAATGGAGGTGGCTGCATTGGCCGTAAACGATAGCCACTTGGTTGGGGCAGCGCTGCCGCGCACACCCACCACCACATTCTCTGCCGGTTTCACAATCTGTCGCCACGACTCGTCCAGCGAATTGGGGCGGTCGTAAGCGCGCAGGAAATAGATGTCGATATAATTCCGTCGGGAACCGTAGCCTGCCTTGAAGCCCCAGCCCATGCGCTTGTACTGAGGCATACGTGCCAAGGGATCCGTCGGGTCGTCGTTGATGGCGTTGCGCAGCTGGCCATAGAACACGCCGGCACGAAAGCGATCGCCATTATACTCCAGCCCTATGCCATTGAACGACATGTTCATGACATAGCTGTTGAAGTTCATGGAACTGCGGCCGAAATGACCGCGCCAATTCTTGTAAGTAGGGTCGATATGGAAGGACAGATGCGGGTAGTTCCAATCCAGACCGTTGTTGTTGAAATACAGGCCAAACGGCATGGTGATGCCATAGACCGAGACGTTCAGATTAGCATACACGCTATTGCTCAGCGGCGACCCGTAGCCGTTGCCAACTGAGCTATAGCGATAAGTGTTCTGCGTGCCCACGGCACCCGAAATGACCAGCGGATCGCTCTTGGCAATCGTGGCGATGGTATGCTGCGAAAGGGATTGTGCTACGGTGCAGCCAGGTATCGCAAGGAGCACTGCCACCAGCACGATGGCAGGCACTCGTTTCTTTTTAGTGTTAATAATCATTGTCGGGGTGTCGGTTTGTTACACGTGTGCGCATGGGCACATACGCACACGCGTTCATTATATAAAACAATCACATGGCGAATGACGAATGACGAATGTTGTGTGCCATTCGTCATTCGTCATTCATCGTTCATCACTTCACCAGCAGCTTACGCACAGTGCCATCGGCCATGCGCTGGATCTGCACGCCACGCTGGCTGCCACTGACGCGGCGACCGCTCAGGTCGTACACGCCAGTCTTGGCATCAGACTGCACGTTCACGCCGGCAACGCCTGTGGCAACACCAGGAGCGAAGTGCAGCTTCACGGGAGCCTTCAGCGAGACAAGACGCGTCTGCGCAGCAACTACCTCGCCTACCGTGAAGAAGCGGTCCAGCACCTTGTTATACAAGCGGAAGTTAACTTCCTCGCCGCCATCGGTGTGGATAGTGATGAAGGCCTTGCCATCGACAATACGTCCCTCGCCACGGCACTCGTCGCCCACGAAGGCGCCGATGCTGTAGTTCTCCGGGTCGGTGATCTCGGGCAGTGTGGCAACCATGGTCATGTTGTTCATGAACTGCGAAGCATCATACTGCCACACACGGCGTTCTGCCAACTGGCCCTTGACGGGTGCCGCTGCATCGTCGTTGACGGGCTGGAAATAGAACACCTCCGTTTTGAACACGAGTTCTACATTCTCGTTGGAAGGATTCTGAATGAGATAGCCTTCGTGATTCTTCAGCACGGAGAGATCGCCCTCCCATGCCTGACCGTTCCACTCGGCCGAGCCGCCGTCCTTGGAGATGATGACGAGCCCTTCGGGGAAGGTGTTTTCGATGTCGGTGAACATGCCGTTGAGCGAGTGGTTGTAGAAGTAGGGATAGCCCACCCAGTTCCATCCGGGCACGAGCGTCACATTTGCTGCTGCGAGGTTGCCGTCGTAGAGGAGCGAAGGTGCCTTGGAGCCACGGGTCATCTTGATCTTGAAGCAGGAGTTCTGCTCGAGACCGGCATTCAGCAGGGTGCCGAAATAGCCCCAGCTGGGGTCGTTGATGAGCAGGTCGGTCTGCGTGCGGGCTTCGTAGAAATTGTCGCCCATGAACACGCGTTCCATACCATTGACAGCATCTGCACCGGCGGTGATGTCACCATAAGGATTGGTGCGCCACTGCCACCCATCGTTGAGCGGAAGTGCATCGGGCACATCGATGGTCTCAATATCTGCAGTGACATTTGGATACGCCTGGCTGGAGAGAGACAAGCCGTACTGACCAGGAATGGGTGTCTTGACATCATAGATGAGCAGATTGTTGTCCGTTGAGGAAAGGGTGACCTCAACGGCGTTTTGCCACGTATCGTCGGCATCGAAGGGGCAAAGCACCTGCACGTTGATGTCGGCGGGCTCGAAGGAGGCATTTGCAGGTACAGGCGTAAGGATGAGTATGCCGCCATCGCCGTTGCCATTGTGCTCATAAGCAGCCTGGAAGCCCGTCAGCGGAATCTCGACCACCACCTGCACATCAAAGCTAAAGGTCTGGCTCTTCGTGGGAACCTCACCAGTGCCATGGTAGCTGTCCCAATCATCCCACGTTAAAGTAACACTCACGGTGCTGGTACCTTCCTGCTGAGCAGTGAAGTTGCCGAACTTGCCCTTACCTGAGAGGGTGCCCCAACCTGTTACCGGGCCACCTTCTGACAGGGTGATCTCTGCATTATAAGCTTCATCATGGCCGATTGGAGTCATATTGTCAAGAATTTGCTGAGTGATGTCGGTGGCTTGGTCGGTCGAGGTAAGTGTAACCACCAGCGGGTCTTGGCTGATCAAGACATCGGTTACAGCCCCCCTGACATATACCGTGAGGTTGGCGCTGACACCGCTACCGTCGTTGGCTGTGATGGTCAGGTTGGCCGTGCCCTCTTGTTCGTTATAGGCAACGAAAGAGTTACCATCATATTTAATTCTGACTGCCGGATTATCGGAAGTAATGGTGTAACTCTTGTCGGTAGCATTATCGGGCAGCACTGTGATCAGCTCCTGGATGCGGCTTGCCAGGTTGCCCATAGCGATGCTGGTAGTGATGGCCTGCTGGCTGAGCTGAATCTCTGTAACGGGCACCACCACATTGACGGTGATGGGGGCTGAAGTAGCCTTGACGTTGCCCTGGCCATCAACTGCGACAAGGGTGACCGTGGTTGTACCTGCAGCGAGTGCTTCGATGTAAAAGCTGCCATCGCCTTGGCCCAGAATGGTCAGATTGGCCGGCGTTCCAAACAGCACTTGGTCGGTTGCATCGGCGGGGGTCAATGTGTAAGCGGTTTCTGTCTGGCGGCTGTCATTACCTGACTCAATGAAGAAACAATCGCCCTCAAACGAGACACGATCGCCCACTTTCAGCGTAAGCTCTGTCAGGTTGGCTTGAATGGCAGTGGCGTGCTGCACCACGGTGAAATAGCCAGAGGCCAATGTCTGCCAAGACGAGCCATTCGGCGTGACACGCTGCGTCTGCAACTCAATCTGGCCGTCGCCCAACACGACACCTGTCAGATTGTCGCCTTCAACGGTGGCAGGAGGGGTGTAACTGTTGCTGCCGATGTTCCAACGATAGTTGGTGGGCAGCGAAGCGCCTTCGGGGGTGATGGCGAGATAATCGCGGATGTCAACCGTCTCGCCCACACCCACCTCGATATTGGAAATGGCAATCTCGGTGGCAGCCGTCAGCGTTAGTTGGACGCGGTTGGAGGGAGTGATATGCGACTCACCATCGAACATGACAACGGGTTCCGCCGTCAGTTCGTACTCAGCGCCCGTTATGGCATAATAGGCCTTGAAGGTGATTTCCTTGTTCGCATCGGCCGTAAGGTCACCGCGGACATTGATGGTGAAGAACCGGTCATTGTCCTTCGTGGTGAGTTCACTCACCGATGCACGGCACTCGCCATCGACAAAAGCACCGATGGTAAATTCGGAGATGTCAGCATTGGTGAAATTGAAGTTCAGATCAGCATAGACAATAGTCTCGTGATTGTACTTCGTGTACTCCACAGCTGTCCAACTCTGCGCGTGCGCGCCTAATATAGCGAAGAGGAGCGCGAAGAAAGATAAAAGTTTACGCATAAGTTTTAAGTTTAAGTGATTGTGAAATAATATTTTAGATACGTATTTAGATAGTCACGCATGTGGCCAACGGACAGGAAAGTGGCCTCCTCGCTGCAAAATAAGCGAAAAAGCAGACAAGCACCCTTGTCTATTTTTAACAAAGATTTGTCTATTTTAAGCAAAGTTGTCAGGCCTGCCCTGCCTGATGCTCGTTGTGCTCCTGCACGTACTGCATGGGCGGTTTACCAAAGAAACGGACAAAGGCATGGGTGAAGTGGGCATGATCGGAGAAGCCACAACGCGATGCAATGACCGAGATGGGGTACTTCGGATAAGCCGCCAGCAGACTCACCGCCTTGCGCATGCGCAACATCATGAGATAGTTGGCTGGCGTGATCCGGGTGTAGAACGCGAGCTGGCGGCGCAGTTTGGATGGGCTGAGGCAAAGCTTTGCGGCCACATGCTCCACGGCTAACTTATTCGTGGGCATAAGGTCCGACACGGCCCTGTCAACATCAGCCAGGAACTCCCGCGCATAGTCCGACACGGGCGCTGTCTGCATGCACTCGCTCAGCATCTCGTATTTGTTTTTTGCTTGCATAGGCGGTCCTTTTTTGTTGTCCGGTGCAAAGTTGGTCAAATTCTTTCACTCCCTTTTTGCCCATTCTTTACAAAAATTTGCCTTTTTGCAACAAAACGCCTCAATTTGTCTATTTTGGACTAATTCTTGTTAAACAGCGCACCGTTCTTGTTAAAATCAGAACAAACGCATATCTTTGCCAACCGAAAACCTCCACAGCCCACGCAATCATACATAATGAAACAACAACCTACCCTCCTTGCACTTACGCTCTGTATCGGCCTCTGCGTCTCATGGGCCACTCCGTCAGCCGGAGCCGAACAGCCATCGGCATTCGAACCGACAGACAGCCTGCTGCAACGCTATGCACAGGCCGACCGGGATGAGAAGCCGGCGCTGGGGCGGAAACTCATAGATATCTTTGACAGTTCCGATGCCTTCCTGGACGACAAGCCACAGCTTTCGGCACGCATGCCAGAGGATAGCATCGACCTCGTAGTCTATTACGCCGCCAACCGCTTCTACGTCATAAACGCCTACTACACCGAAGCACTCAGCTATAACCAGCGAGCCATGGACTGCGGCAGCAAGCAACACCCCGACATACACGCCACACTGCTCTGCGACCGCGGCTACTGCCTGTACAAGACAGGCCAGCTGGCCCAAGCCACACAGGCGGAGCAGGACGCCGTGGACTACAGCAAGCAGCAGGGCAACCTGTTGCAGTTGTCGCGAGCATACCTCTACCTGGCCATCATCAACGTGAGCATCAGCCAGGAGAACCGCCCGCAGGCCAAGCAGTTCATCGAAAAGGCCATCGAGACCAACAAACAACTGGGCATGAACCGGCAGATGCACAACACGCTCGGCGTGGCATGCGAGATATTCTGCAGCGCAGGCGAGGTGGACAAAGCCATCCAGTACGGGCAGCAGGCGGTGGAGGCGGCAGAGGCCATCGGCTACACCCCGGGAGTGGCCAACCACCTGTCACAACTGAGCTATGCATACAACCGCAACAAACAGTTCCAAAAGGGGCTGGAGGCTGCCCAGCAAGCCATCGACATGGTGCTGGCCATGGACATTCCCGACCGCAACCTGCTGGCCATCAGCATGGAGTACAAAGGGTGGAACCTGCTGGACATGGGGCACAATGCCGAGGCGGCAAAAGTGTTGCAACAGGCAGCTGCCATCGAGCAGGAGATAGGTAACACGCGCGCCGTGTGCTATGACATGCGCGTGATATGCGAAGCGCTGGAACCCATCGACCCCGCCGCTGCCCTGAAGGCGCTGAAACGATACGCGGCCATGGCCGACTCCATGCACACCGCACAGCTGCAAGAGGCGCTTGGACAAGCCAACGCCAGCTTCCGCAACGACGAGCTGCAGGCCGAGAACGACGAGAACCGACGCACCAACCGCATCATCCTGCTGGCCGCCCTGGCCATCGGACTGCTGCTCACAGCAACCATTGCCGCCCTTTGGTTCGGCATCAGGCAGAAGTCCAAGGCCAACCGCACGCTGCAAAAGCTGCAACAGATCCACGAAGATTTCTTTACCAACGTCACACACGAATTCCGCACCCCGCTCACCATCATCCTGGGCATGAGCCGAAAACTGCAGGGAAGCGCACGCTTGGACGACAACGAGACGGCACAGGCCGCAGCAATGATTGAGCGGCAGGGCGAACGACTGCTCGGGCTGGTGAACCAACTGCTCGACATAGCCAAGGTGAAGTCGGCCGTGGGCAACCAAGTGTGGCAGCACGGCAACATCATGGCATACATCACCATGATTGCCGAGACCTACCGCGAGGTGGGGCGCAGTCAAGGCATCAGCCTGCAACTGCACACCGAGCCGCAGCAGCTGCAGACGGACTTCGTGCCCGACTACCTGCAAAAGCTGCTTGGCAACCTCATTACCAACGCCTTTAAATTCACGCCCGAAGGCGGCACGGTGCAAGTAAACGCCCGCCGCAAGGCTGGCCAACTGCTGCTCACCGTGAGCGATTCGGGTTCGGGCATTGCACCCGAGCACCTGCCACATCTGTTCGAGCCCTTCTACCAAGCCGACAGCACCGGCGCACGCAGCACTGGCGTAGGCCTGACGCTGGTAAAGCAAATCGTTGAGTCGCTGGGCGGACAGGTATCAGCCAGCAGCACGCTGGGACAGGGCGCTACATTCACCGTGCAGCTGCCCCTCCAGACAGGGCGTGCCGCCGCTGCCAGCACCACCGCTGCCGCCACGGACTTCACAGCCACAACGACTCCCGCAGCTGCCACCGCAGCCACCACAACGACAGTGCCCGCATCGGCAGGCGCGGCGCCCCGCACCGATGTGCCCAGCAGGCTCACCCAACACGCCACGCGCCCGTCTGTGCTCATTGTCGAGGACGATGCCGACGTGGCCACCTACATCCGCGATGTGCTGCACAACTACGACACCCTCTGCGCCTCCGACGGCGAAGCAGGCCTCGCGCTGGCACGCGAGCAACTGCCCGACATCATCCTGACCGACCTGATGATGCCACATACCGACGGCCTGGAGCTGTGCCGACAGATACGGGCCGACCAAGTGACCAATCACATCCCCATCGTTGTCATCACGGCCAAAGCCAGCGACGACGACCGCCTGGCCGGCATCCATGCCGGTGCCGACGCCTACCTGAGCAAGCCCTTCCGAAGCGACGAACTGACGCTACGCATAGACAAGCTGCTGGCACAACGCGCCCTGCTGCACCAAAAATATGCAAACGAGTGGAAGGATGCGCTGCTGGAGGCCGAACAGACGGAAGCAGAAGGGGCGTCCACCCTCGATGCACAACAAATCACTCCCACCAGGCAGCAAGCAACACAGCCCGAAAGCAACGGCCACGACGAGAGCCAAGCCGAAACAGGCGTCGTGCCCTCGGCCGCTGCAAACCAAATGGCAGCCAGCACAGCCGAAACGCCACCCCAACGCACCGATGCCGAGGCACAATTCCTTGCCGAACTGGACGAACGTATCAAAGCGCTGATGACCGCCAACCAAGCCGACATAGAGCATGTGGCATCGTCCTTCTGCATGAGTCCCTCGCAGTTCCGCCGCAAGCTCAACGCCATCACCGGCGCCACACCCGCCCAGTACATCCTGCACATACGCATGGAAGAGGCACGCCGGCTGCTCAGGGAACGCCCCGACCGCACCATCATCGACATAGCCGAGCAGTGCGGCTTTGCCAACCAGGCACACTTCACCCGCGTGTTCAACCGCCTGTACGGCACCACGCCCGGACAGTGGCGGCGAGGTGAGGCTGAAGATTGAAGATTGCAAACGGAAGCACCGGAGTTCCGCATGATTCCAATAACTTTTGCAAGCAAATGCTGACTGTGCAGCCGTACAGGAAGCATCTGAGGAGAATGTGCACTGCCTCAGGAAGGGAATCAGACAAGTGTGTACATGTATCGTAAACATACTCAACTTTCGGAAGATGTAAACAATCGATGCCGCAGGCATCACTTTCGCACTTTAGTAGGTAACATAAGCCCATGCACTTCGGCCAACAAGCCCATGCACTTCGGCCACTAAGTCCATGCACTTCGGCCACTAAGTCCATGCACTTATCGGCATAAGACGTACGTCTTCGAGCCACAAGACGTACGTCTTATAAGCCCTGCATTTATCTGAATGATTTCACGTAGGGATCTATCATCTGTCACTAAATCTATCACTGAATCTATCACTACATTTCATATTGGTTATCAATCCGTTAAACCCATTTAGTGATAGATGATAGATTCAAAATGAAAAACACATGCAGTTGAAGTTTCTGATGTTCTGTTTCCTTGACAAAAAACACCCGAAACTTAAGTGCATATTAGCTTGCTGAAGTTCAGTGGATAAGATACTTGCAACCGTTAGATGCGATGAAGTGCGAAACGGTGGTTGAAGATGGAAGATTGCCTGTGCTGAATCGAACTTAAATACCAAGCTTCAGCGCACGCCTTACGCCATTCGGCAGGGGATAGGCAAAAAAACTGCCGCATCGGCAACCGCCGCTCCAATCTTTTCCCTATCTTTGCACCCGAAATGAAAAACAAAGACAATCTGATACTTCAGGACACGACGTTCGTCGACCTGATGGCACGCCGCATCTTCAACGTGCTGCTCATAGCCAACCCCTACGACGCCTTCATGCTGGAGGACGACGGACGGGTGGACGAGAAAATCTTTGACGAGTATGCCAAGCTGGGCCTGCGCTACCCGCCACGCTTCATCCAGGTGGCATCGGAGGAGGAGGCGCTCAGACAGATGGAGGCCTTCTCGTTCGACCTGGTCATTGTGATGCCCGGCACGGACAATAACGACATCTTCGACATCGCTCGCGGCATCAAGGAGTCGCACCCGCAAATTCCATGCGTGGTGCTCACCCCCTTCAGCCACGGCATCAGCAAGCGCATGGCCGACGAGGACATGAGCGCCTTCGAATACGTGTTTTGCTGGCTGGGCAACACAGAGCTGCTGCTCAGCATCATCAAGCTGATCGAGGACAAGATGAACCTGGAGCACGACGTGCAGGCGGGCGTGCAGATGATCCTGGTGGTGGAGGACAACGTGCGCTTCTACTCCAGCATCCTGCCCAATCTGTACAAGTTCGTGCTGCAACAGAGCCTGGAGTTTGCCACCGAGGCCCTGAACTCGCAACTGGAAACTCTGCGTATGCGCGGCCGGCCAAAGATTGTGCTGGCACGCAACTACGAGGAGGCATGGGCGCTGTACGAACACTTTGCCGACAACACCCTGGGGGTCATCTCTGACTGCCGCTTCCCACGAGGCGGGGTGCTGGACGAGATGGCGGGCATCGAGCTGCTGCGCAACATACGCGAGCACGACGAGTTCGTGCCGCTCATCATGGAGAGCTCCGAAACGGCCAAGGCCGAACTGTGTACCCCCTACAAGATCCGCTTCATCGACAAGAACTCCAAGAAGATGGCCGTGGACCTGCGTAAGCTCATCCTGCACTACTTCGGCTTCGGCGACTTCGTGTTCCGCGACCCCGTCACCATGAACGAAGTGGCGCGCCTCCGCAACCTCAAGGACCTGCAGGACAACATCTTCAAGCTGCCGCGCGAGAGCCTGCTCTACCACATTCAGCACAACAACGTGAGCCGCTGGCTGGGCTCGCGCGCACTCTTCCCTATAGCCGACTTCCTGAAGCGCATCACCTGGAAGAGCAACCAGGACATCGATGCCCACCGCCAGATCATCTTCGACGCCATCGTCAGCTACCGACGCATGAAGAACCAGGGCGTGGTGGCGGTGTTCCAGCGCGAACGCTTCGACCGCTACTCCAACTTCGCCCGCATCGGCGACGGCTCGCTGGGCGGCAAAGGGCGCGGCCTGGCCTTCATCGACCACATCATCAAGCGCCACACCGACCTGAACGACTACGACAACGCCTCCGTGATGATCCCGAAGACGGTGGTGCTGTGCACCGACATCTTCGACGAGTTCATGGACACGAACGAGCTGTACCAGCTGGCGCTGAGCGACCTGCCCGACGACGACATCCTTCACGCCTTCCTGCACGCACGCCTGCCGGCACGCCTCATCGGCGACCTCATGGCCTTCCTTGAAGTGGTCGATACGCCCATCGCCATACGCTCCAGCTCGCTGCTCGAGGACTCGCACTACCAGCCCTTTGCCGGCATCTACTCCACCTACATGATACCTTTCGTGCCCGACAAGTACGAGCGCCTGCACATGCTGTCCGACGCCGTCAAGGCGGTGTATGCCTCGGTGTTCTACCAGGACTCGAAAGCATACATGACCGCCACCAGCAACGTCATCGACCAGGAAAAGATGGCCGTGATCCTGCAGGAGGTGGTGGGCCAGACGCACGACAAGCGCTTCTACCCCACCCTCTCGGGCGTGGCACGAAGCGTCAACTACTACCCCATCGGCGACGAACTGGCCGAGGAGGGCACGGTGAACCTGGCGCTGGGGCTGGGCAAATACATTGTGGACGGAGGCCAGTGCCTGCGGGTGTGCCCCGCACACCCCCACCAAGTGCTGCAGACCTCGGAGATGGAGCTGGCCCTGCGCGAGACTCAGACCCGCTTCTACGCCCTGGACCTGCAGAACCCACCCACCGACTTCCAGAAGGACGACGGCTTCAACCTGCTCAAGCTGCGTGTGAACGCCGCCGAACCCGACGGCACACTGCAATACATAGCCTCCACCTACGACCCCTACGACCAGGTGATACGCGACGGCATCTACGAGGGCGGGCGCAAGGTAATCACCTTCTGCGGAGTGCTGCAACAAAACGTGTTCCCGCTGCCCGACATCCTGCAGAAAATCATGCGATACGGGCAGGAAGAGATGCGGCGCGCCGTGGAGATCGAGTTCGCAGCCAACATCAACGCCGACCGCACCGGCGAGTTCTACCTGCTGCAAATACGCCCCATGGTGGACAACAAACTGATGCTGGACGAGGACCTGCAGGCCATCCCCGACGACAAATGCCTGCTGCGCTCGCACAACGCCATCGGCCACGGCATCAGCACCGATGTGCAGGACATCGTCTATGTAAAGACCGACAGCTGGTCGGCCTCGGACAACCCTGCCGTAGCCGAGGAGATAGAACAAATCAACCGGCGCTTCCTCAGCAGCGGGCACAACTACGTGCTGGTGGGCCCCGGACGCTGGGGCTCGAGCGACCCCTGGCTGGGCATACCCGTGAAGTGGCCTCACATCTCGGCATCGCGCATCATCGTCGAGTCCGGCCTGGATCACTACCGCGTGGACCCCTCGCAGGGCACACACTTCTTCCAGAACCTCACCTCGTTCGGCGTAGGCTATTTCACCATCAACGACTATCAGGGCGACGGCCTCTTCCGCCAGGACCTGCTCGCCAACCTGCCCGCCACCGAGGAAACAGCCCACGTGCGCGTGGTACATTTCGACACACCCATCGTCATAAAAGTGGACGGGACGAAAAAAGAAGGCGTGGTTTTACTGCCCGAAAAGGCTTAAAAGCAGGGCAATTTGTCACTTTTTCCGCGTTTTGCTTGGCTATGAACGCAGAAAGGTCTACTTTTGCACCGATTTATGACCGACTGAGTACTTTATTAACTATAATCAATCAAGTTATGAAATTTGGAAAGTATTTACTCGCTGCTGCCCTCATGACATGCGGGCTGGCAGCCAACGCTCAGGAAAGCGAGCAGGTTGAATTCAACCACCACTGGTTCCTGCAGCTGCAGGGCGGCGCCGCCTACACCGTGGGCGAGGCCGACTTCAACAAACTGATCTCCCCCGCCGCACAGATTGCCGTGGGCTATCAGTTCACTCCCGTGTGGGCACTGCGTCTGGCCGTGAACGGCTGGGAGAGCAAGGGCGGCTTTGCCGACAACAACACCTACAAGTGGAACCACATCACGCCCGCCCTGGACGCTAAGTTCAACCTCATCAACGCCATTGCCGGCCACAACCCCAAGCGCGTGTTCGGCCTGAACATCATTGCCGGTGTGGGCTGCAACCTGGGCTTCAACAATGAGGACAACGGCCCCATCAACGGTGCCTACCGCCTGAACCGCTACTGGAACGACGAACCCGATCCCAGCATCGTGGGCCGCGTAGGTCTGGACCTGGACTTCCGTCTGAGCAAGCGTGTGAGCCTCGGCCTGGAACTGATGAGCAACTTCCTGAACGACCACTACAACAGCAAGAGCAAGGCGCAGGATGAAAACCCCGACTGGTACTTCAACGGCCTGCTGGGCCTGCGCATCGGCCTGGGCAAGGTTGAGAACGTGATTCCCGTGGCTGTGCCCGTGGTGGTTGAGGAGCCCGCTCCCGCACCCGTGGTGGTGAAGGAAACACCCAAGCCCCAGCCCGTGGTGAAGAAGGCCCCCGAAATGAAGACTGAGATCTTCTATGCTATCCGCGAAACCATCGTTACTGAGGCCGAGCAGCCCAAGCTGAACAACCTCATCGCCTTCCTGAAGGCCAACGCCGAGACTAAGGTGACCGTGACTGGCTATGCAGATGCAGGCACCGGCAACCCCGACATCAACATGAAGTACTCCGAGCAGCGTGCCGAGAACGTGGCCAAAGCTCTGACCGAGGCTGGCATCGACGCCAACCGCATCACTGTTGACGCTAAGGGCGACACCGTTCAGCCCTTCTCTGAGAACGACAAGAACCGCGTCAGCATCGCCATCGCAAAGTAAAGCAAGCGAAGCTACCAATAAACCATGCCCCGGCTGCTCATCTCCGAGCAGCCGGGGCCTTTCGTTTAGCACCCAGCCTCAGCGTTTGCTCTTCAGCCAACAGCCTGAGGCTTTCCGTGCGCTCTAAGGGAATTTCTCCCAGCAACACAGTCACGAAGGCGAAAGCTTCGGAAGCGGAAACGGCACAACGGGGCACAACCGAGCCTTAAACCTGTCTCTGTGAGGGAGGGGAAAGGGAATCACGGAAAAACACGAAAAAGCACGAAAAAAGCAAAAAAGCAAAAAAGCGAGAAAGCGGAAAAGCGGAAACGGCACAACGGAGCACAACCGAACCTTAAACCTGTCTCTGTGAGGGAGGGGAAAGGGAATCACGGAAAAACACGAAAAATCACGAAAAAAGCAAAAAAAGCGAGAAAGCAAGAAAGCGGAAAAGCGAGAAAACACGAAAGAAACAAAAGAAACGCGAAAAGCACAAGAAACACGAAAAGCGCGAAAAGCGCCCCAATGCAATCAGTAATTAGTCATTAGCCGTGTGCTCGGCGGTTTCCCCGCCGAGCCCCCAAAAGCCCGCGCCTCTCCCCTCCCCCCCCATCGCCACCACAAGCCCCACAAGCGGGCAGTATATTTTCCACACACAAGCCCCGGCAGCTCGAAAAACGAGCCACCGGGGCTTACATATCTCCCCCCCCTCAAGGCCATAGGCCCTCCTTCCCTCACGGAAGGAGCCGGGGTGCTTTTATACAATTCCTTGTGCCATCATAGCCTTGGCCACCTTCATGAAGCCGGCCACATTGGCGCCTTTCACGTAGTTGACGTAGCCGTCGGGTTCGGTGCCGTACTTCACGCAGTTCTCGTGGATGTTCTCCATGATCCAGAGCAACTTGGCATCGACCTCCTCGGCGCTCCAGCTGAGGCGCTCGGAGTTCTGGCTCATCTCCAGTCCGCTCACGCTCACGCCGCCGGCGTTGCTGGCCTTACCGGGCGAGTAGAGGATCTTGGCATCCTGAAACACCTTGATGGCACCGGGCGTGGAGGGCATGTTGGCTCCCTCGGCCACGGCAATGCAGCCGTTGGCCACGAGGGCCTTGGCAGCCTCTTCGTTCAGTTCGTTCTGCGTGGCGCAGGGGCAGGCGATGTCGGCCTTCTCGAACCAGGGCTTTGCGCCGTCGCCCACGTATTTGGCGGTGGGATACTGCTCCACGTACTCGCGGATGCGGCCACGGTAGATGTTCTTCAGCTCCATGATATAATCCAGTTTCTCGCGGTCGATGCCATCGGGGTCGTAGATGTAGCCGTCGCTATCGCTCATGGTCATCACCTTACCGCCCAGCTGCAGCACCTTCTCGGCGCAGTACTGTGCCACGTTGCCGGCACCGCTGATGAGCACCTTCTTACCCTCGATGCTCTCGCCCTTAGTGCGCAGCATGGCGCGCAGGAAATAGACGTTGCCGTAGCCGGTGGCCTCGGGGCGGATGAGTGAGCCGCCGAACTCCAGGCCCTTGCCAGTGAGCACGCCGCTGAACTCGCGTGTGAGTTTCTTGTACATGCCGAACATGTAGCCTACCTCGCGGCCGCCCACGCCAATGTCGCCTGCAGGCACATCGACATCGGGACCGATGTGGCGCGTCAGCTCCAGCATGAATGCCTGACAGAAGCGCATCACCTCAGCATTGCTCTTGCCACGGGGGCTGAAGTCGGAGCCGCCCTTACCGCCACCCATGGGCAGCGTGGTGAGCGAGTTCTTGAAAGTCTGCTCGAAAGCCAGGAACTTGAGGATGCCCAGGTTCACGCTCTTGTGGAAGCGGATACCGCCCTTGTACGGGCCGATGGCGTTGTTGTGCTGCACACGGTAGCCCATGTTGGTCTGCACGTTGCCCTTATCGTCGGTCCAGGTCACGCGGAACTGATATACGCGGTCGGGAATGCAAAGGCGCTCGATGAGGTTCACTCGGTCGAACTCCGGATGCTTGTTGTACTCTTCTTCGATGGTTCCGAGCACTTCCTCTACAGCCTGATGATACTCGGGCTCGCCGGGGAAGCGACGCTTCAGATCTTCCAAAACTTGCTTTGCGTCCATAATAAACAATCTTTTTAGTTTGGGTTTGGTTGTGTTGTTTGTTAAAAACGCGGCAAAGGTAAGCATTCCGTCACAAAATAGCAACAAAACAGAGAAGAAATATACAAAATATATGCAAAAAGTTTCTTTTTGTTATCAACAAGACTCCACTTCGAGCTTTCTGGGCATGACTGAAGGGCATCGGAACACGCCACCACCCCACGACCGAAATGCAAAAAAAACAGAAACTTGGCCCTATGGCCTTCTAACTCTAAACTTTTTACTACCTTTGCCCACACAATAACATCCCACATACGTATGCGCGTACATTATTATATACTGACCCTTCTGCTCTCGCTGAATTTCGTGCTGGCCCATGCCGCCGACATGCCCAAGCGCGAGCTGCGTGCGGTATGGCTTACCACGCTGAACGGGTTGGACTGGCCACAGACAAAAGCCACCTCGGCCACCACACGCCAACAGCAACAGCAGGAGTTGTGCCTGATACTGGATCAGCTCAAGGCTGCCAACATCAACACCGTGCTGCTGCAGACGCGCGTGCGCGGCAGCGTAATCTACCCCTCGGACATTGAGCCATGGGACGTGGCACTGACAGGCCGCTACGGCGGCGACCCGGGCTACGACCCGCTGCGCTTTGCCATAGCCGAAGCACACCGGCGAGGCATGGAACTGCACGCATGGGTCGTAACCATCCCCTGCTTCAAGCAGGCGGTGGCCAGGCAGATGGGCAAGCGCAGCGTGCTCGGCACACACCCCTCGCTGTGCCGCCGGCACGACGACATGTGGTATCTGGATCCGGGGCTGCCCGGCACGGCCGACTACCTGGCCGCCATCTGCCGCGAGATAGTGAGCCGCTACGACGTGGACGGCATCCATTTCGACTATATCCGCTACCCCGAGGGGGCAGCCTCCTTCAACGATGCCGCCACCTACCGACGCTACGGGGGCGGCCGGAGCAAGGCTGCCTGGCGGCGCGACAACATCACACGCATCGTGCGCCGCATCTATGAGGAAACACATGCCGCAAAACCTTGGGTACGTGTGAGCAGCTCTCCCGTGGGCAAGTATGCCGACCTGAGCCGCTTCCCCTCGCGAGGGTGGAACGCGCGCGATGCCGTGCACCAGGATGCCGAGGGGTGGCTGCGCCAGGGCATTCATGACATTCTGTTCCCGATGATGTATTTCGACGGCAACCACTTCTACCCCTTTGCGACCGACTGGCAGGAGCAGTCCTGCGGACGCCTTGTAGCGCCGGGCCTGGGCATCTATTTTATGCACCCCAGCCAGAAGGACTGGCCGCTGAGCGCCATCCAGCGCCAGCTCAGTTTCCTGCGCAGTGAGGGGCTGGCCGGGCAATGCTACTTCCGCAGCCGCTTTCTCACGGACAACACAAAGGGCCTGTACAACTACCTGCGCGACGTGTTCTATGCCTTCCCCGCCCTGCCGCCGGCCTGCACGTGGCTGGTGGCCGAGGGGCCTGAAGCCCCGACAGCACCCAGCATCAACGCCATCGACGAGCAGACGGCCGAACTGACGTGGCACGCCCAAATGCCTGGCACTACGTCTGTCGGCGATGCCACGGATGCGGAAAGCACGGGCACGCCTACTGACGCAGGCACAGGAAATGCAGGCACGCTGGCGCTTCGCTATAATGTGTATGTGTCGCGGCAGTGGCCGGTTGACATCAGCCGAGCCGAGCACCTGGTTGCCACCCTGCTGCCCGAAGCACGTTTCCGCTTCAACCGCATCGCTGCCCTGCCCTACTATTTCGCCGTCACGGCCATCGACCGCGCAGGCAACGAAAGCCCCGCACTGCAGGTGTCTGAGCAGCCCCACACCATCCAGAGCAAGAAACTGCAACTGGACAGCCGCGGCCATGTAATCGGACTTATCGACCGCCCCACACCCAGCACTGCCAAGGCCAAGAAAAAGAAGAAAGGAAGGAAATAGGAAACTGTACCCGGCACTCCCCACTGTTATATTCACGCCGGGAAATGACGCGCTCCGCAAGGGAGAAAGCTTTGATATGTAAAGCCTTTCCCTTGCGGAGCGCATTTATTGGCGGCAATCGTTTGTCCGATCAAACCGACTCAGGGTACACATTGATTACCGACAATCATCTGTCCGACGACAGCTTTAGGCCAGCTCCTGAAGTTGCTCTTCGTCGATAGCCTGCAAGTGATTCTCGGCAATGATCTGCTGCGCCCGTTCTGTATTGTCGGTGCGGAAGATGAGCACGCCCTTGCCACCCAGCAGGAAAGAATAGAGGTAGATGATGCCCACCCCCTCCTGTGCAAAGGCTGCAATGGCATCGGCCGCACTACCCGGACGATTGTCCAATTGTATGGCAAACACCTCATTGAGGTTGGCACTCATGCCCGCCTCCTGGAGGATGGTGAGTGCCAAACGGGGTCGTGTGGCAATGATGCGACAGATGCCATAGTCCATGGTATCAACGATGTTAGTGGCCACTAACTGTATGCCAGCCTCCTTCAGCAACGAAAGGATCTGCAACAGAGCCCCAGACTTGTTCTCAATAAATACGGATAGTTGGTGTATCATAGTGAAAGTGATAAGTGATAAATGAAAAGTGAAAGTGAAAAGTGATAAAGTGAAAAGTGAAGAATAAGAGTCACTGCTGGCCATCGTGCCCGGCGGTTCCCCGCCGGGTTAGGGGCTCTTCACCCCCTCTCAGGCCTTCTGTCCGCTCAGCGTGCCCATCGTGCTCACCGTGCCCGGCGGTTCCCCGCCGGGTTCGGCCCTGCCACAGTCCCTACAGCTTGCGGTTGTCTATCACACGCTTGCTCTTGCCCTGGCTGCGCTCCAGCGTGCCTTGCGGCAGCAGCTGCACTTTGGCACGGATGCTGAGCACACTCTTCAGTTTCTCTGAGAGCTTTCGCTCCAGGGCTGCCAAGTCGGGCAGCAGGTCGGTCATGAACTCATTGCGCAGCTCCACGCGCACAGTGAGGCGGTCCAGATTATCAACCCTGTCGATGACCAGCTGGTAGTGTGGTTCGAACTCCTCGGTGCTGAGGATGACGCTCTCCACTTGCGAGGGGAACACATTGATGCCGCGAATGATGAGCATGTCGTCCGAACGACCCAGGATTCGTCCCATGCGCACTGCCGTGCGGCCGCACTCACACTCGCCCTCCATGAGGGTGCAGAGGTCGCGTGTGCGGTAGCGCAACAGCGGCATGCCCTCCTTGGTGAGGGTGGTGAAGACGAGTTCGCCCACCGTGCCCATCGGCACTGGCTCCAGCGTGTCGGGATTGATGATTTCGGGGAAGAAATGATCCTCGCAGATATGCGACCCGTGCTTGCACTGGCACTCATAGCTCACGCAGGGCCCCATAATCTCGCTCAGGCCATACAGGTTGTAACCCTGCAGGCCAAGTCGGCTTTCTATCTCACACCGCATGTCCTCGGTCCAAGGCTCGGCTCCGAAGGCCCCCACACGCAGACGAATGTCGTCCTTCGTCACACCCATCTTTTCCATCGTCTCGGCCAGATGCAGGGCGTAGGAAGGCGTACATGCCAGTCCCGTGATGCCCAGGTCGCGAATCAGTCGCACGTGCTTCTCCGTGTTGCCCGTGGAAGCCGGCACAGCTGTGGCTCCGAGGTTCTCCACGCCATAGTGGGCGCCCAGACCACCAGTGAAGAGGCCGTAGCCATAGGCCACCGAGAACGTATCAGCGCGTGTGATGCCATAGGCTGTGAGGCAGCGCGCCATACACTCGCTCCACACCCCGATATCCTTGTGTGTATAGCCCACAATGGTGGGGTTGCCAGTGGTGCCGCTGGAGGCATGTACGCGCACGATCTCGCTCTGCGGAGCAGCCTGCAAGCCATAGGGATAGTTGTCGCGCAGGTCCTGCTTGGTGGTGAAGGGCAGCAGACGAATGTCATCGATGGTCTTGATGTCGTCGGGTTCGAGGCCCATCTGCTGCAGTTTGTTGCGGTAGAAGGGCACATTGTGGTAGACGTAATCTACAACCTTGTGCAGACGACGCCCTTGCAGCTCGCGCATCTCATCGCGGCTCATGCATTCTTTTGTCGTGTTCCAAATCATGGAAAGTGAAAAATGATAAGTGAAAAGTGAAAAATAAAGATTACTGCCAAGAGGCGAAGAGCAAGACGTGAAACCAGCCTTTCGGAGTGGTGTGCACGACAGATGTGACAGACGTGACAGGTGTAAAGTGCAAGCAGCTCAAAGTTACTCTTATTTTTCACTTTTCACTCTTTCACTTTTCACTCTTTCCTCTTCCCGCCCGTCCCCGTGGTCCTCGTGGAAGGCGCGCATGCGCTGGTCCAGCACCTCGTACAGCTCGGGCTTCATGCGGCTCACACAGGCACGGATTCCCTGTTGTTGGCTGCCCGTGGTGCCCAGCGATATGCTGGACACGCCGTAGTAGAGCAGTTCCTTCAGCAGCTCGCCACCCGTCATGCCGGGATAGCCCAGCGTGAAGAAGAAGCCGTCGCCCACGGGGCGGGTCACATCGTGGTTGTACACCACATGGAAGCCATGGGCCGTGAATATCTGCTTCATCCGGTGTGCCCGCCGCTCGTACTCGCGCGTGTCCTCCACGAAGTTTATCTTCCCCTCGGCCGCCAGTCGCAGCATCTCGGCATAGCCGTACTGCGTAGAGGCGGTGCAGCCGCTGGTGATCATGTACAGGATGCTGGCTATGAAGGTGGGGCCGAACACGCCAGTGTCGTGGTAGCGCTGGGCAAGAGCGGGGAACTGGCGGTCGAACAGGGCGTCTGACACACACGCCAGTGCCATGCGCTGACCGGCATAGCTGAATATCTTGGACGACGAGAGCATCAGCACATAGTTGTCTGTGTAGCGTGCCACCGTGGGCACGAACGGCGGCTGGCAGGGGTGCCCCAGGTCGCGCCGGTAGTCCATGCAGAAGTAGGCCAGGTCCTCCAGCACGATGGCGTCGTACTTGGTGGCCATTTGGCCAATGATTTGCAGCTCATCCTCTTCCAGGCAGATCCATGCCGGGTTGTTTGGGTTGCTATAGACGATGGCAGCGATGGTGCCGTCGGCCAGTTCCGCCTCGAGTTTGGCCCGAAGCGCCTGGCCGCGATAGGGAAAGATGTCGAACTCGCGCCACTCGATGCCCAGCACCCGCAGCTGCGACTTCTGTATGGGGAAGCCCGGATCGATGAACAGCACCCGGTTCTGCCCCGCCTTGCGCTGTGTGGCGGCGATAAAGGCACCAAACGAAGCGGCCACCGAGCCGGTGGTGGGAATGCAGGCACGGGGCGTGATGTCGATGTCGATGAACGCTTTGATAAACTGCGATGCGGCCTCCTTCAGTTCGGGCACGCCTGCCGCCGGCGGGTACTGCGAGCCCACGCCGCGCTCCAGCGCCGCCTTCTCGGCCTCCACGCCGAAGTGGTTCGCGGGCAGTCCTGGCGAGCCCTGATCCATGCGGATGAAGGGAATGCCGGTTTTCGTTTCCAGATATTGTGCCACCAGGAGCACTTCCCCGATGGTGGCGGTGGCAAGGTCGGCCACGTGGCATGCCACGCGTGCCTCCTCGACCAGTTGTTCGCTGAATATTTTCATAAGCCAGACGATTGTTTGCCCAGTGCCAGCGCACGGAGGTTTGCCCCCACCACGGCCTCGCCCTTGCGTGCAAACACGTGGCCGATGGCCGATGCCAGTTGTTCATAGCCGATGCCGATGGCCTGCGCGGCGGCACCCAGCAGCACCATGTTGGCCGAGCGGGGCACGCCGCTGTCCTTGGCCAGCTGGTCTATGTCGATGCTCACCACATGCGGCAGCTGTGCCAACGCAGCCTGGATATCGGTGTCGGCGGGGTAGTTTGGTATGTTCACGAATGGCACGCTGGAGGTAACGACCCACCCGTCGGCCTTCAGGTAGGGCACATAGCGCAGCGCCTCCATGGGTTCCATGGAGATAATCACATCGGCCCCGCCCAAGGGGATCAGGTCGCTGTAGATGGGCTCGCTGCTGATGCGCAGATGCGACTGCACATCGCCGCCCCGCTGGCTCATTCCATGCACTTCGGCCTGCTTTATCTGGAGCCCGGCCTGCATGGCAGCCTCGCCTATGATGGTGGCAATGGACAGGATGCCTTGCCCGCCCACGCCGCAGAGTATGATGTCCTTCTTCATTGTTCCCTTTGCTTTTTAGCGTGCCGTTTCAGTGTCTGTATGCACTCGCGGCGCGGAATGATGACCGACACGCCGTGGTAGTTTATTTCGTCGCGTATGATGCGAGTGATCTCAGCCATGTTCTTGGGCAGTGGCACCACCACGTGCAGGTGCTCGTCGGGCACGCCCAGACCACGGCAGATGGCTTCGTACTTATTGGTACCGGCCGAGTCCTGCCCGCCAGTCATGGCGGTGGTGAGGTTGTCGGAGATGATCACGGTGATGTCGGTCCCCTCGTTCACAGCATCCAACAGGCCTGTCATGCCCGAGTGGGTGAAGGTGCTGTCGCCAATCACGGCTACGGCTGGCCACTGTCCGGCATCGGCTGCCCCCTTGGCCATGGTGATGCTGGCACCCATGTCCACACAACTGTGTATAGCGCGGTAGGGGGGCAGGAAACCGAGGGTGTAGCACCCGATGTCGCCAAACACGCGCGGGTGTTCATATTCTCTGAGCACCTCGTTCAGCGCTGCATACACGTCGCGGTGGCCGCAGCCCTGGCAGAGTGCCGGCGGCCGCGGAACCACCAGCGGGGTGTCGGGTGTTGCTGCCGAAGCAGTGGCCCATGGTGCGCCCGCACGCTGCAGGGCCTGGCCCACCACATCGGGGGTGAGTTCGCCCGTGCGTGGCAGTTCGCCTGTGAGGCGGCCCAGGATATGGTTGCTCTCGGCCACTCCGCGCACCTGTTCTTCGATAAACGGCTGCCCCTCCTCCACAATGAGCACGCGCTCGCAATCGCCCAGCAGGCGGCGCACCAGCGCCTTGGGCAGCGGGTACTGCGACACTTTCAGCATGGGCAGCATGCCGTCAGCGCCTGCCATCTGCAGGGCCTCTTGCACATAGTTGCAGGCAATGCCGCTGGCCAGGACACCAAGCGCATACGGAGGCTGTGCGACAGCCGGAACGCTGTATATATTATAAGGTGAAGCCACGGCATCGGCCTCCAGCTGCGCCTGCTGGGCCGTGACCTTGTCGTTGCGGCGCCGGGCATTGGCAGGCAGCAGCACCCAGTTGGCGGCCTGGGCATCGTAGTTCAGCGGGTTTTCGGGGCGTGCCGCCTCGCAAGTGCTCACCACCGCGCGCGAGTGCGCCATGCGTGTGGTTACGCGCATCAGCACGGGCAACTGCTGGCGCTCGCTGTAGTCGAAGGCCGCGGCCATCATGTCGTAAGCCTCCTGCTGACTGGCGGGCTCGAACACGGGCAGCATGGCAAACTTGCCATAGAAGCGTGAGTCCTGCTCGTCCTGCGAGGAGTGCATCGACGGGTCGTCGGCCACCACCACCACCACGCCGCCGTTCACGCCGGTCATGGCACTGTTCACAAAGGGGTCGGCACACACGTTCAGGCCCACATGCTTCATGCACACCATGGCCCGCTTGCCCATGAACGACATGCCCAGGGCTGCCTCCATGGCGGTCTTCTCGTTGGTGCACCAGCGCGAGTGCAGGCCGCGCTCGGTGGCCAGCGGGTTGTGCTGAATATATTCGGTAATCTCGGTCGAGGGCGTTCCGGGGTAGGCATACACGCCTGACAGTCCGGCATCGATGGCGCCTTGCGCAATGGCCTCGTCGCCCAGCAATAGTTTTTTCATACGTCTCGGTCGTTAAGTACAGGGAACTTCTGTCTGAAGGCATTCAGTGCCTCCATGTCCAGGGTAGCAATGGCGGCAGCCTCCTCGCCATCGGGGCAGGCAGCCAGGTCGCGCCCATAGGGGTCGATAATCCTGGAGCCGCCGCTGTAATGGCAGGCGGGGTCGGTGCCCACGCGGTTCACGCCCAGCACATAGCATTGGTTTTCGATGGCCCTTGCATGCAGCAACGTGTCCCAGGCGCCGATGCGCGGCGTGGGCCAACTGGCCACATAGAGGGCGCAGTCATAGTCGCCTTGGTTGCGGCTCCAGCACGGGAATCGCAGGTCGTAGCACACCATGAGCAGGAATCGCACGCCGCCCCACTGCACCACCACGCGGTGCTCGCCGGCGTGGTAGCGCAGGTGCTCGCCGCCGTAGGTAAACAAATGGTGCTTGTCGTAGTAGCTCACCACGCCTCCGGGCTTCACGAAATAAAAGCGGTTGCGGAAGTGGCCTTCCAACGTTTGCAGGGCCACACTGCCGGCCACGGCACACTGGCGGCTGTCGGCTATGCGCTCCATCCACGCCCGCGTGGGGCTGGGTTCGGTCTCGGCAATGCCCTCGGGCTGTGTGGCAAAGCCGGTGGAAAACATTTCGGGCAGCACGATGAGCTGCACGTCGGCGGGCAGCTGGTCTATGGCTGCTTCTGCCCGTGCCACATTGGTGGCCGGCGAGGCCCACACTATGTCACGCTGAAGGATTGCTACTTTCATCTTATGGTCTGTTGCGTGTCAGCCACGCTGTTTTTACACTTTGGCAGGCAAAAGTAGTTAAAAAGAGCCAAATTCACACCATAATGGGCCTTCTTTTTTCATTTTCTTGCAGAAAGCTTGCCCTTAATCGCGAACTATTGCTACCTTTGCACCGAATAAGCCTTAAAAACATCGCTACATGACACCTAAGGAACACGACATGAACCGACGTGAGTTCATACGCCGGCTCGGCTTCGGCTCGGCTTCGGCTCTCACCCTGATGGCCATGGGCCCGCTGAGCGCGCTGGCCAACAGCGTTTCGCAACCCACCCACCCCGCAGGCAGCGGTGCTCCCCTGCCACCTGCCGACGGCCAGACCGACATAAAGATGACCTACCGCCGCCAGAACGGCTCGGGCGAGAACATCTCGCTGCTGGGCTTCGGCATGATGCGCCTGCCGCGCGAACAGGCCGAGGTGGACCGCCTTGTGGACTATGCCATTGCACACGGCGTGAACTATTTCGACACCGCCCCCATGTACGGCGGCGGCCGCAACGAAGCCGTTACCGGGCAGACTCTCAGCCGCTACCCGCGCGACAAGTACTATGTGGCCACGAAACTGTCCAACCAGGGCCAGCAGCTGTGGCCGTTCGAGCGCTCCAAGGAGATGTACGAGAACTCCTTCCGTCAGTTGCGGGTGGACTACATCGACTACTACCTGCTGCACTCCATCGGCGGCGGCAGCGACAGCATCGAGAACCTGAAAGGACGCTTCATCAACAACGGCATGCTGGAGTTCCTGCTCAAGGAGCGCGAGGCCGGGCGCATCCGCCACCTGGGCTTCTCCTACCACGGCGACGTGAAGGCCTTCGACTGGCTGCTGGACCACAACGACCAGTACCACTGGGACTTCGTGCAAATACAGATGAACTATCTGGACTGGCGCCATGCCGGCGGTGGACGCCGACGTGCCGATGCCGATGCCGAATACCTGTATGGCAAGCTGGAGAAACTGGGCATCCAATGCGTGATCATGGAGCCTATCCGCGGCGGCGGACTGGCCCGTGTGAACGAGGACATTGAGAAGCAGCTGCGCGCCGTACACCCCGACGACTCGCCCGCCACATGGGGCTTCCGCTGGGTGGGCTCGCACCCCAACGTGCTCACCACCCTCTCGGGCATGAACCGCATGGAACACCTGGAGGAGAACGTGCGCACCTTCTCGCCGCTGCAGCCCTGCACCGATGCCGAGAACGAACTGCTGGCACGCATCGCCGACCAGATGGCCGGCTTCCCCACCATCGGGTGCACCACCTGCGGCTATTGCATGCCCTGCCCCTACGGCGTGGACATCCCCGGCAACTTCGCCTTCTACAACGAGGCGGTGACCAACAAGATGTTGCCACTGCCCGAAACCACCGCTGCCGACTACGCCCAGCGCAAGGACGCATTCATCAAGGCCTACCGCGATGCCATATCGGCCGAGAAGCGCGCCACCACCTGCGTGGATTGCGGCCAGTGCCTGCCCAAGTGCCCGCAGTCCATACGCATACCCAACCAAATGAGCCGCATCGTGGAGCTGGCACGCAAGCGGAGAGCATAAGACCCACGCATCAAGCCCTAAAGCCCCCTCCTCACTCCCTAAGGAGGGGGAGGGTGGAAAGGGGACAGCAGATTATCTGCGGGGTGATTAAACCTTTGGAGACAAAGGGGGTCTATACCAACAGCAAACGATTAAAAGACGTAACACAATGAAGAAGACATTTTTCTGGAAGAGCGGCCTGTGCCTGGCTGCCGCTATGTTTTTCATGAGCCTCTGTCCTGCCGACGCGGTCATCTCTGAAGAGGACGGGATGACGGTGATCAACACCACCACGCTGGCTGAGGACGTGGAAGGCTATGCAGGCACCACGCCGCTTAAAATCTACATCAAGAAGGGAAAGATCGAGAAGATCGAAGGCCTGAAGAATATGGAAACGCCCAAGTACTGGGCACTCATCAAACGCGACCTCCTGGGCAAGTGGAACGGGCTGGCTGTGAAGAAAGCTGCCGAACAGAAGGTGGACGTCGTCACAGGAGCCACGTTCACAAGCGAGGCCGTCATCGAGAACGTGAAACGCGGGCTGAACCACTACAATAAGAAGGGCAAGAAATAGCCGTCCGAAAGCCACCAACATCCACGGGGCTGTGTCAGGATCACTGGCGCAGCCCCGTTTCTTTTGTGCCGACAATGAGCCCGATGAGAACTGGCAGCAGGTTCGGCACAGGTTGCATTCAACGTAAATGTACGTTAATTCGTGTTAAATTCTTGCTCATATCATAGGAAAATCCTTCATTTGCGCCGAGATTCATCAACAGAATACGTCAATAAACCATCAAACACCACTGTGATATGACCAAACTGACCGAGAAAGAAGAAGAGGTGATGGCGCTGATATGGAAAATCGGCCCCTGCGCACCCAAGGACGTGCTGGCACTCTATGACGAGCCACGCCCCAACATCAACACCGTTGCCATGTCCTTCCAGGCGCTGGAGAAGAAGGGCTACCTCACCCACCGGCCCCACGGACGCGGCTTCATCTACGAACCGACAGTGGCGCGCGACGACTACGGAAGCCATCGCATCAGCCATTTCGTCGATAAACTCTTCGGACAATCGTACATGAGCGTGGTCTCCGCCCTGGTCCGCGACAAGAAGGTGGACGAGGCCGACCTGCTTCAATTCCTCGCCGAACTGCACAAAAACAACAAATAAAGCCCGAATCCCATCCCTCAGCTCCACCCACGAAGGGGAGTGAGGAGGAAGGGCCAAATTCCCCATAGCCCTATGATACTCATTCTGTCACACCTGCTGAAATGGGCCGTTGCCCTCAGCCTTTTCTACGTATGCTACATGCTGTTGCTGCGCCGCGACACGTTCCACGGTCTGAAGCGGGCCTCGCTGCTGTTCATCCTCGTGGCCAGTTTCCTGCTCCCCTTTGTTCATCTGGAAATCACACGCGGACCTGACGCCAGTGACCCCTCCGTGCTCACCGCTCTCATCGAACGCTATAACACCACCATCGAGCGGCTGCCCGATGTCGAACCCGAAGCCGGCAGTGTGCTCGGCGGTTTTCCCGCCGAGTCTGCCCCCAACTCAGATGCCGAACTCGAAGCCATCCGCCAGCAAGCCCGGCAGCACAACAAAACCGTGCAGCGCCAATGGACAATAGTTGGCGTGCTGTTCAGCATCTACGCATGGGGCGTCCTGTTGCTGCTCGCCGCCTACGTCTATTCCCTGCTCGCCGCCGCTTGGCTCATCGTGCGCAGCCGCCGCGTGCAGCCGGACGATGCTCCCTCGGGCATCCGCGTGCTGGCCAACGCCAAGCTGGACACGCCATGCTCATGGATGCGCTGGGTGCTGGTGCCCGATTCCCTGCTGACAAATACCGACGCGCTCCGCATGACGCTTCTGCACGAACAGGCTCACGTGCGTCTGGGCCACTCGTTGGACCGCATCCTGGCCGAGCTCACCGCCCGCATCCTCTGGCCCCTGCCCTTTGCATGGATGCTGCGCCGCGAACTGGTCGACGTGCATGAGTACGAAGCCGACCGCGCCGTCCTGTGGGCAGGCGTGTCGCAGCAGGCCTATGACAAACTGCTTGTGGCCGAAGTGACCCGCGCCCGCATCCGTCCGGTGGTGAATGCCTTCGACCAGACACAGGTGAAGAAGCGCCTCACCATGATGTATGCCAAGGCCAGCTCCCGCCTCAGCCGCACGAAAACCCTCTTCGTGTTGCCCCTCATCGCCGTAATGCTGGTGCTGTTGGGCTGTGTCAAGAGCAAGGCGGAGACGCCGAAGTCGCTCACACCCGAAGAGCAGGCACAGGACTTCAAAGACTTTTTAACAAAAGAGGGCTTCGATATCTTATACTCACCCGAAGAGCAGGCACAGGTTAAGAAGGAAGTGGCCGACCGCGTTACGGCCATCTACGACGAGGTGTTCGACTGGTACCGTAATCACCCGGAAGCCCTAAGTACGCCCGACTTCGACACCGACCGCTTCCTCTCCAAGGATTATATGCGAACGCTGCGTGCGGTGCGGAAGAAAGATGCCAGCCTCGAAGGCGAGGTAGGCTTCTACGACTATGATCATTGGCTGATGGCACAGGATTGGAGTGCAGACCTCAGCTACAATCTGGACTCCGTACAGGCTAGTTATGCGGGTTACGCTGCAGCTTGGCTCACCATCCATGACGGGGAAAATAGCAGTGCTGTCTGGCTTGAAATGAGACCTGAAAACGGCGAGTGGCGCATAGATGACTTCATGAGCCTGTCTGTTAAAAAATTCGATGAGTCACTCAAGGACAACTTCTCTTCAGAGAAATTCCAAATGAAACTTTATTTGGGAGAAGATGGCCGCAAGATGATGAACGAGAAGGAACGTTTTATGTATGAAATTTACTGTGAAAGAGAAGCCTTATATGAGCATGAGCAACGACAGAAAGAGCAGGAAGAGATCGACAAGCTAATTCTCGAACGTCTGCAAGGCACGTGGGACTATGTGCCGACTGACCACGAAGTGGCATCCCACTACATCATCGAAGGCGACCAGCTCACCTATCCGAAGCGCTGCGACCCTGTGGAATGGAACACTTACACGCTGACCATAGTGGCCAACACCATCTACCTGCGCGACAACGCCTCCGACTACAAGATGAAGCTGACCTTCTATCTGCGCGGCGACACCCTCTATACCACCGAGATAGGCACTGACCTCAGCGGCCATGACCGCAAGGAACGCGAGAGCTTCGTCAGCGTACGGCGCAAGGAGTAGGCCGCACTGAGCCACCTCGCCCGCTGCCACAAACCTCTTCGCTTGCTGCAACAAACTTCTTCATCCCCTGCTTCAAAGTCCTTTGGCACTTGTGTCATAAATAAAATTCTGCCCATTATTTTATTAAATAGTGGGCATTATTTTATTAAATCATGTACACTATTTATATAAATCCTGCCAGAATTTTATTTATTCTCCTTGGGAAAAGAGGGTTTGGAACGAGGGGCGAGAAGGTTTATGACGGGGAGCGGGGAGGTTTATAATGTGGGATGGGAAGGTGTGAGACGGGGAGCGGGGAGGTTGGGGGTAAGGGAAAAGCAAGTTTTTAGCTGCCTCAAGGCATAAAAACTTGGGATTTGTTTTGTGCACCCACCGATTTTTCTTATTTTTGCCTCCGATACAAACGCTACTGCGGCAGAAGCACATCAGATGTGGCCGCCGCCAAACCAAGCTTCAGCTAATCTAAAAACAGACCTATAGCCTCATGAAACAGACCTTTACAACCCTCATCTTGTGGTTGTGGGCAGCCACATTGGCAGCGCAGCAAGCCACCGACGTTACTTCGCGGCTGTCCAATGCCAACTTTGCCAACGACACGAACGGCTGGACTACGTATGTAAAGAACAAGGCCAGCTACACCCAGAAGTGGAGTGTGCTGAACACCACCCAGCCTGTGGCGGTGGAGACCTATGCCGGCATTTCCAACTGGGAGCTGGAAGCCTACAGCCTGAAGCAGCAGGTCACGCTTCAGCCAGGCACCTACCGCCTCACGGGACAGGCACTGTACCGCTGGGGCAGCAGCTACAACAGCGATGTGAACAACACCGACGGCAAGGGCGCACGCTCCATGGCCTGGCTGGTGGCCGGCAAGGACAGTGTGCCGGTGATGCGCCTGGGCGACGTGAAGATGCCACAGCTGCGCCCTGCCGGCTATGCCAACTCCATGTACGAAGCCGCAGCAGCCTTCGCCGCAGGCCTGTACAAGAACTCAATCATATTCACCATCGACAGCCAGCAGAGCGTCAGCCTGGGCTATTACGGCAAGTTCGACCGCGCCCAGAGCTGGTTCATCTGCGGTCCGTTCAAGCTGGAACTGCTGCCCGACGGCACCTTGGAGGCCGATGCCGCCAAGGCCATCAGTGATGCCCGCACGGCCTATGCCCAGCGCAAAACGCTGTATGCCGCCAAGGTGGCTGCACACACATCGGCCTACACCTTCGACACCGCCAAGGCCGATGCCCTGCTGGCCGAAGCCACCACCCTGGAGGCCATCGGCACCGCCACGGACGAGCTGAGCCGCGCCTTCGGCCAGTTCCTGTCGGGCTGCTACGAGCGTGTGGAGCTGACCGACCTGATCCGCAACCCAGGCTTCGAAGCCGGCACCCTGGACGGGTGGGACTGCCTGCACTACGGCGAGCAGATGCTGGCGGCCCGCACCAACAACGGCATCTATGCCTATAGCGGCACCGAGGGCCAGTACCTGTTCAACAGCTGGTACAACGGCGACGGCATCGACATCAACCACTTCCTGTTCCAAACGCACGAGCACCTGCCGCAAGGCACCTACCAGCTGATGGCCGTGCTGGCCTCCAACCAGAGCAGTGCCACCCTGGCCCTGCGCGCCAACGACCAGACCCAGGCCGTGACCTGTGCCGACAAGGCCGTGGGCGTGGAGGGCACGCTGAACTTCAGTCTGAAGGCACCCGCCGGCGTGCGCATCGGCGTGGCTTCGAACCGCTGGTTCAAGGCCGACGACTTCCGCCTGTACTACAGCAACGAAATCATCGAGCTGCGCGACGAGATGAAAGCGCTCATCGACAGCTACGAACTGATAGCCAACCAGGCCACACCCGGCCAGACGCTGGACACCTACCACGCCACCATACAGGCCATTCAGGCCGAGGTGCTGACCCTGCACACCAAGGCCGAGACCGCACCCTACAAGCAGCAGGCGCGTGAAGCCATTCTGGCACTGATCGAGAACACACCCGCCCGCGTGGGTCTCTATGACGTGACACCGCTCCTGGCCAACCCATCGGTGGAGGGCAACGCCCTGGGCTGGGCCACCTCGGTCAGCCTGGCCTATGGTTACAACGTGGCCGAGCTGTTCAACTCCACGGCCGCCTTCTCGCTGAGCCAGACACTGGACAACATGCCCGTGGGCACCTACCAGCTGGCCATGCAAGGCTTCCAGCGCACCACATCCTTTGCCGAGGGCCTGAACGCCTACCAGAACGGCACAGCCAAAGTGAAGGCATCGCTCAAGCTGGCCAACACCACGCAGTCCATCAGGAACCTCTTCGACGAGCCACGCTTCAACACCGCCAGCAACAGTTTCAGCTTCCTGCCCATGCCCGACGGCAGCGGCGTTCCCAACACCATGGAACGCTCCAAGCAACTGTTCGACAAGGGGCACTACTGGAACACCGTGCGCGTGAAGCGCCCCGCCGTGGGCAACATGGCCGTGGGGCTGAACATGACCAGCGGCTCGCTGGCCAGCAACTGGCTGCTGTTTGACAACTTCCGCCTGTTCTACGGCAAGGACTACACCGTGGACCTGGACACGCTGCGCAGCGCCCCGCTGCCCGTGTATGCCAACGTGAAGAGCAGCCGCACACTGCACGCAGGCGGCCTGAACGCCGTGTGCCTGCCCTATGCCACGGCGCTGACCGATTTCGATGCCGTGTATGAAGTGGCCAAGGCCGATGCCGACGGCGTGACACTGATTCCGGCCCGCGAGATGAAGGTGGGCCATGCCTACCTGGTGAGCGTTGGCGCCGACCGCACCCTGGAGGCCACCGACGTGCTGCTCTCGGCCGTGCAGCCGGACAGCATCCCCCTGCTGTGGAACGGCGTGCACTATGTGGGAGCCCCCTACGCCCGCCGGGCCGGAGCCGGAGCCTATCGGCTCAATGCCACTGGCACGGCGCTGGAACGCGTGGCCGCCAACACCCTGCTGGAGCCCTGCGAGCCGGTGTTCTACCTGCCGCCATCGCTGAAGAATGCCCCCGCATCGCTCGAACTGCAGCAGGCCGACGACCTGACCAACCTGCACTTCGCCGTGAACGTGGAGAACAACCAGGTGCATGAGTACCTGGCCGCTGCCAGCTACCCCAGCCCCTCTACCGCCAGCATCGTGGAGCAGTACAACAAGATGGACCCCGCACGCCGCGACCACCCGCGCAACGTGCTGATACCCATCCCCGCCCAGGCCAAGCGCCCCACCATCCAGCGCTTCTACTACAGCACGCAGCCCGACTTTGCCGATGCCCTGCGCCTCAACATGCCTCGCGGCGGCACCGAGTTCTATCTGAACAACCTCATCCCCGGCCAGACCTACTATTATAAGGTGGAGACCAACAACAGCGTCATAGCACAAGGCTCTGTCAGGGCCGAAGGACAACTGCGCATGATCTACACCAGCCAGGGCAGCAACATACGCGACATGGGCGGCTGGCCGACCGAGTCGGGCCACCGCACACGCTACGGACGCATCTTCCGCGGTGGCGAGATGCACGCCGGCGCCCAGACCACACTCACCGACGACGACGTGGCCGAGCTGAAACGCCT
Source organism: Bacteroidaceae bacterium (assembly GCA_017526905.1). GTDB lineage: Bacteria > Bacteroidota > Bacteroidia > Bacteroidales > Bacteroidaceae > Physcousia. The sequence continues at coordinate 63,455 of JAFXQT010000077.1, forward strand.
GGGCATGGGGGCCGAGATAGACCTGCGCTCGGACAACGAGTTCAGCAACGGCACCGTGACCTACTCGGCCTTGGGCCGCAACGTGCCCTACATCTATATCAACCAGGTGTTCGGCGAGCCGTGGGGCGGCGACAATCCTGGCGACCGCGCCACCAACCTGATTGATGACACGCTGAAGTACCGCGACGCGTTCAACTTCCTGGGCGAGCAGTGCAAGGCCAAGCGCGGCACCTACTTCCACTGCATCTGGGGCGCCGACCGCACGGGTGCCTTCGGCGTGCTGCTGAACAGCCTGCTGGGCGTGAACCGCTCGGACATCTGCAAGGACTACGAGCTGACCACCTTCTCCAAAGCCGGACTGCGCAAGAAGGTGCTCATCGAAACGAAACTGGCCTACCTGAACTCCTACCCGGGCAAGACGCTGCAAGAGCGCTGCTATGCCTACCTGAGCACCTACGTCAAGGTGGACAAGTCGAACCTGGACGCCATCATCAACTTCATGGTTGACGACGGGTCCGACGGCATCGAGGCCGTTCAGCAGGAGCCCACCCGCTTCCAGCCACAGGAGGACCGCATCTACGACCTGCAGGGGCGCCGCATCCCACGCGCCCGGCTGAAACACGGCCTCTACATCGTGAACGGACGCAAGGTGATTCTCTAAACAGGACAACGATAAGCCATCAACTATAAACTTAAGCAACATATATGTCAAAAGTACTGATTATCGGCGCCGGTGGCGTCGCAACGGTAGCCGCACACAAGGTGGCTCAGAACATTGATACATTCGGCGAGATGGTCATTGCCAGCCGCACACTCAGCAAGTGCGATGCGCTGGCCGAGGATATCCTGCGGCGCGAAGGCGTGAAAGCGCGCACGGCGCAGGTGGATGCCGACAGCGTGGAACAACTGGTGGCCCTGTTCAAGGCCGAACAGCCCGACATCGTCATGAACCTGGCACTGCCCTACCAGGACCTCACCATCATGGAGGCCTGCCTGCAAACGGGCTGCAACTACCTGGACACCGCCAACTATGAACCGAAGGACGAGGCACACTTCGAATACTCCTGGCAGTGGGCCTACCGCGAGTGCTTTGAGCAAGCCGG
>JAFXQT010000078.1 GCA_017526905.1 Bacteroidaceae bacterium
TATCTTTGTTTGCTCTTGCCTCTTTCCGGCATCTTTTGCTCCAAGTCCTTGGGACGTAGCCCGCTACGCCCCAGCGGCCTTGAAACAAAATCTGTTCGGAAATAGCCTAAGAGCAATTCAAAGCTAATTTATAGAACCCACTTAAAGCGCTGTTGTTTTTACCGTTGGGCCCTACAGTTGTGCCACAATCCAGATGAGCACGGCGTAGCGCAGGGCCTTGCCTATGAATATGGCCAGGGTGCTGAGCCACGGGTTGGCCCGCATGTAGCCCAACGTCACGGCAATGACGCTGCCCAGCACGGGCAGGAAGCACAGCAGTCCGATCCATGCGCCGTAGCGTTCCATCCATCGTTGCGTGCGTTGCATCTTCTCCGGCTTCACGTGCAGGTACTTCTCTATCCACTCCATGCGCCCGAAGGTGCCTATCCAGTAGTTGAACATGGACCCGGCCACGTTGCCCACGGTGGCGGCCACGAAGAGGCGGCCGGCATCCAGGTGGGCCATGAGCAGGGCCGTGAGCAGGGCTTCGCTGCTGAAGGGGAACACGCTGCCGGCTATGAAGGCGGCCACAAACATGCCCCAGTAACCCCAACTTTCAAGTAGTGTCAGCATGGGATGAGCAGTAGGGTGAGCCAAAGCAGGAATGAAAGGACGAACCAGGCGTTGGTGAGCCAGGTGCGGGTCAGGGCGAAGAGATGTGCCACCGAGGGGCATATCAGCATGACCAGCAGCGGGAACAGCCAGTGCCAGGCGGCAGGCATAAGGAGCATCCACACCACCACTACGGCTTCCATGAGCAGGAAGGTGTAGTGGCACATGCGCACGCGGATCTTGTCGTCGTAGTTCTTGCGCAGGTAGTGCACGAAGCCTGTCAGGCTCAGCAGGCCGACGAAGGCGGTGGCGGCCAGCGGCCGCACATGGGCGATGAGCCACGGCGTGTGGGCGCTGTACACCGCACGGATGTCGCGGTCGGCATCCACCAGTTCCTGGTTCAGGCCGAGCCACACATCGGCCAGCGGCACCTGGCCGGCACGGGCCGTGGCCACGACTTGCCACAGCGGGGCCACGGCTCCCCACAGGTGGGGGCCTATGGAGGCGGCCGGGACGGGCATGCCGGGTATGGTGGCATAGTGTGCCACCAGGGCCCAGCTGCCCCAGAAGAAATAGGGCAGCACCAGGCCCAGCACAGCGGCCCACAGGCAGCGCCAGCTCATGGAACGCAGGAACACCGTCTGGCTCCACCACTGCACCAGGGCCAACCACAGCAGCGGGGGCCACACGAGGCTGGCCAGGCCCACGAAGAGGTAGGCGTGGAAGGTGGGCACCACGGGCTCGTGGCGGTCGTAGGTGAGCAGCAGCTGGTGAAAGGACAGGCTCATGCAGCAGGTGGCCACGGCCGTCCAGCTGAAGGGGTGCAGCCAGGGCAGGGCGCACATCAGCAGCAGGAACACGGCCGACACCATGCGGGAGCGCACGCGCAGCAGGGCGTTGGCGCTGTTCATCTCCATCAGCACGTAGGTGGTGATGATGCACACGGCCAGCCCGGCCGGCTCTTCCCATCGGCGGTCGAAGGGCAAGAGCCACCACAATGCAACAAACAGAGCCACCACGGGCAGTGTCCATGTGCTTTCGGCAATCTTATTTTGGAGGCGGCGTTTCACTGGGAGGGAGTGTGGGCGGGGGATGAGGGTGTGTTGGGGCGGGGCGGGGCATCGCGGGAAAACCGCGATGCACACGGCGTTGGCTATGATTCGCGGGGAGGGATGAGGGGACGTGGGATGAGGGAGGGGAGGGGCGGGAAGCGCCCCCCAGGGCGGCGCGGGGGAGGGCATTTGGCGCAGATGCTACCTTGGCGCTAATGTTACCTTTCGTGCTTACCGAGCGGGGAACCGCTCGGCACAATGGCCCATGAAGGGCAAGTGGTAACTTTTATTCGTCATTCATCATTCGTCATTCGTCATTCTACAAGTCCTGGCCGATGTCCCGGCGGAAATAGCGGCCTTCGAACTGGATCTTTTGGGCTTCGGCGAAACTTTTGGCGAGGGCTTCGGCCTTGTCCTGGCCATAGGACGAAACGGCTATGACGCGGCCTCCTGCCGTGACAACCTGGCCCTGGTCATTGAGGGCGGTGCCGGCATGGAACACGATGCTGTCCTGCACGCTGTCCAGGCCGCTGATGGGCTTTCCTTTCTCATAGTGGCCGGGGTAGCCGCCGCTGACCAGCATCACACACACGGCCGAGCGTGGGTCGGTCTGAAGGGTGCGGGTGGCCAGATTGCCCTCGGCCACGCCGCAGAGCAGGTCCACCAAGTCGCTTTGTATGCGCAGCATTACGGTCTCGGTCTCTGGGTCGCCCATGCGGCAGTTGTACTCGATGACTTTCGGCTCGCCCTGGCAGTTGATGAGTCCGAAGAAGATGAAGCCCTTGTACTCCAGCCCTTCTTCGGCCAGGCCCTGCACGGTGGGGCGGATGATACGCTGCTCCACCTTCTGCATCCATGCCTTGTCGGCAAACGGTACGGGCGATACGCTGCCCATGCCGCCGGTGTTCAGGCCGGTGTCGCCCTCGCCGATGCGCTTGTAGTCCTTGGCTTCGGGCAGGATTTTGTAGTCGTGGCCGTCGGTGAGCACGAACACCGAGCACTCGATGCCGCTGAGGAATTCCTCGATGACCACCCGTGCGGATGCCTGTCCGAACATGCCGCTGAGCATCTCGCGCAGTTCGCGTTTGGCCTCCTCCAGGGTGGGCAGAATCAGCACGCCCTTGCCGGCGCAGAGGCCGTCGGCCTTCAGCACATAGGGTGCTTGCAGTGTCTCCAGGAAGGCCAGGCCCTCCTCCACCGTCTCAGCCGTGAAGGTGCGGTAGGCGGCGGTGGGTATGCCGTGGCGCTGCATGAAGCCCTTGGCAAAATCCTTTGAGCCTTCCAGCTGTGCAGCGGCCTTGGAGGGGCCGATGACGGGTATGTGCTGCAGCTGTGGGTCGGCCTTGAAATAGTCATAGATGCCGCGCACCAGCGGGTCCTCGGGGCCTACCACCACCATGTTCACGTTGTGTTCCAGCACGAAGCGGCGTATGCCGTCGAAGTCGTCGGCCTTCAGCGCCACGTTGGTGCCCACGGTGGCGGTGCCTGCGTTGCCGGGGGCGATAAACAGTTGTTCGGTGTGTTGCGACTGTGCAATCTTCCATGCCAGGGCGTGCTCTCGGCCGCCACTGCCTAAAAGGAGTATATTCATAGGTCTAAGTATAATTGTTCGTATTGTGTCGTTGTTGCGTAGGCATACTGGTTGAGGCGCTGTACGTTGGCGGCCACGCTGAGCAGGTGGTTGAAGCGTTCTATGCGGTGTGCCGGCATTTTGCCTCGTGCCAGGCAGCGCTTGTTAAACTTGAACCAGTTCAGTATCCGGTGTTGTGCAAGGTCGTACTTGGAGGGGCGGCGTCGGTTGTCCTGCATGTAGCGCATCAGTGCCGCGTAGTTCTTGTCCCAGCGTTCGTCGGCAGTCATTTCAGATAGTCCTCGAAGTAGCGTGTGATGCGTTCGTGCAGATGCACCTGGTCGGTGCCGAACATGTTGTGCCCGTCGCCGGGATAGGTGAACAGGTCGGGTTGTGTGCCGGCGTCGATGCAGGCACGCACGAAGGAGAGCGTGTGCTGCGGCACGCAGGTGGGATCGTTGTAGCCCAGGATGATTTGCAGGCGGCCCTTCAGGTTCTTGGCCTTTGGCAGCAGACTGCTGGTGGCGTAGCCCTCGGGGTTCTCGTCGGGGCGGTCCATGTAGCGCTCGCCGTACATCACCTCGTAGTATTTCCAGTCGATGACGGGGCCTCCGGCCACGCCCACTTTGAACACGTCGGGATAGGTACACATGAGGTTGGTGGTCATGAAGCCGCCGAGGCTCCAGCCGTGTACGCCCATGCGGTCGGCATCCACGTAGGGCAGGCTCTTGAGGAACTGCACGCCGCACAGCTGGTCGCGCATCTCCTCGTCGCCCAGGTGGCGGAAGGTGGCCTGCTCAAAGCGCAGGCCGCGGTGCTGCGAGCCGCGGTTGTCCAGCACGAACACCACGTAGCCCAGTTGTGCCATGTAGATCTCCCATCCGCGGAACCAATAGCCGCGCGAGGCCTGCACGTTGTGGGCGTGCGGACCGCCGTACACATAGACCACGGTGGGGTATTTCTTGGCGGGGTCGAAGCCCACGGGCTTGATCAGGCGGTAGTACAGGTCGGTGACGCCGTCGGCAGCCTTGATGCTGCCGCCCGTGATCTCGGGGGCGTCGTAGTCGCGCCAGGGGTCCTCGGCATCCAGCAGCAGTGCCGACTCCTTCGGCGCGGGTGCAGCGCTCAGCAGGCTGGCGGGGTCGCCTTTCAGCAGGGTGCCTTTATTGGTGCTGAGCAGGCTCACGCGCCGTGTCACCGTGGGCGATGAGTAGGTGTCGATGAGGCCGGTACCGCTGGCGCTGATGGCGACGGTGTGTACGCCCTGTCCGGCGCTGACAAGGCGCATCGCGCCCTTGCCGCTGGTGGGCACGCTCCACACGGTGTGGTGCAGCGGGTGTGTTACGTTGCCGATGAAGAGGGCCGTCTTCTGCTTCTGGTTGAATCCCAGGAAGTTGATCACTTCAAACTGGCCTGGTGTGAGCAGCTGTGCAGCCACGTGGTTGCACACGGTGCCGCCGCCCTCGGCACCGCGCCACTCGGGGTAGGTGCGTTTGTTCAGGTCGATCAGCCACAGGTGGTTCCAGTTGTCGCGCCGTGTCTGCATGATGGCCTTGGTCTTGTCCCAGGGCAGGAAGGTCAGGCCGTGCAGCGGTTCCACATATTTGGGGTGGCGCTCCTCGATGAGGGGTTCGCGGTCCTTGCGGCCCGTGGCGGCATCGTAGCCGAACAGCTGCATGAAGTCCTGTCCGCGGTTCAGCTCGAACACATACAGCCGGTCGGCATCGGGCGCCCAGCTCAGGTTGGTCATGTAGTCGGTCATGGGCTTGTCGTTCTGCAGCCACACGGTCTTGCCCGAGCGCAGGTCGAACACGGCCACGCTCACATCCTCGGTCTCGCAGCCTGCCATGGGGTACTTGTCCACGTAGGTCTCGGCAATGCGCTTGGTGATATCCACCTGCGGGTAGCTGGGAATGCGGCTCTGATCCTTCTTGTAGAAGGCCAGCCGCTGGCCGTCGGGGCTCCAGAACAGACCGCCCGAGATGCCGAACTCATCGCGGCTGACGCTGTGACCATAGACGATGTCGTCCGTGCCGTCGGTGGTCAGCTGCACCCGTGTGCCGTCGGCTTTCTGCACAAACACGTTGGGTCCGATGCAGTAGGCCATGGCGCGGCTCTCGGGGCTCCACGCCAGTTCGGTGGCCCCTTCCTGAATGGCGCCGCGCCACTCCACGGCTTTGCGCTCAAAGTCGATGAGGATGATTTCCTGCTTTGTCTGCACCTTTACGATGGGCCTGTCGGCATAGGGGAACTCCACTTGCGTGCAGCTGCGCACCAGCTTCTGGCCCAGCACGGCGTTCAGGCTCTCGGTGCAGAACAGCTGGCCTTGGCGCTGGCCGTCGGGGCGGATGCGCAGGGCTTCATCTACCGTCAGTTCCACCGGTGTTTCGCCCCACCAGGCGGAGAACATGTACTTGGGTTGCAGGTTCCAGAACGTGGAGCCGCCGCTGAGCAGGTCGTTCAGCGTGAATTGTTTCTTTGTGGTCTGTGCCATCATTGCAGAGGCGGCCATGAGCAGTGCCGCAAGGAGTGTGATGCCTTTATTCATGGATGATGTTTCGTTCAAATCGCCCGCAAAGATACAGGTAAACAGGCTAAAAGCCAAATTTCTTGCCGCTTTTCTACGCCACGGGCCACATCTGCCCGCATGAAAGGCGCGTTGTGCTGTTGCCATGCGGCGCGGCCGATTCGTTGTGAGGGCGTTACATACCCATAGCTCCGTCGGGCCAAGGGCATCCTGGGGCCGTGTGCAAGGCCGCGCGAAAACGGGGGTAACCTCAACACCCGTTTGGGTTAACCCTAATTGCAATCGAGGTTAACCCAAACAGCAATCAGGGTTAACCTCAACAGATTTTTCCCATGAGGAAATTTTCGGGGTGTGGCGCAGCCGACTTATTCTTGTTCCAGCAGGTCATAGCTCAGCTGCTGAATGGCTTTCCCGCGCAGCAGGCGTGAGGCCTGACTTTGCGGGTTGCTATCGGCCGTGGGCTGCATGGCGATGTTGTCGAAGATGGTGGTGCCGGTGCTGTCGGTAAAAGCGAAGCCATCCACGAAGGTGCTGTAGGTGAAGGGGTAACGGCGGTAGGAGGCTGAGAACACGTCGCGGCTCCAACGGAAATCGTCGTGCGGCAGCCCCAGACGGCCCAGCAGGGTGGCGGCCAGGTCGGACTGCGCACAGAGCAGCGGGAAGTGGGTATGCGGCGCCAGTGCCGGCCCCGATGCGGTGTGTGTGGCAGCCAACATGGACAGCCCGCCACCCGTCCACACCATCGGGATGTGGAAGAAACGCGGGTCCTGCCACACCGACACATCGCCGGCCAGCACGCCGTGGTCGGGCAGGATGATGACGAGTGTGTTGGCCCACAGCGCCGACTGCTTCAGGCGCTGCATGAAGCGGCCCAGCTGGGCGTCGGTATAGGCAAAGGCATTGAGTTTGCGGTCGGACAGCCGGTGGTAGGGCACGTCCCACGGCTCGTGGCTGGACAGGGTCAGGGCCGTGACGAAGCGGCGACTCGGGGCGGCTGTTGCGCTGCCGCCGGCCTCGCCTGCAGTCCCGGCGGGGGCTTGCCGGCCATCCTGCATCACCTGCCACAGGCGTTCAAACAGCAGGCTGTCGTTGGCGCCCCACTTGGAGGTGGCGCGCTCGGCACGGCTGAAGTCGGCATCGCAGACGATGCGGTCGTAGCCTGTGGCCATGAGGTAGCCTTTCATATTGGTGAAGTTGATGTCGCCGCCATAGACGAGGGTGTTCTGGTAGCCCGCCTGGTGCAGAGTGCGGGCAATGGAGGGCAGGCGAGCGGCCTTGGTGGCCATCTTCATCAGGCTGTGTGTGGGATAGCTGATGTGGCCGCTCAGGATGCTGAGCAGACCGCGGTCGGTGCGGAAGCTGTTGGCGCGCAACTGGCTGAAGAAGAAGCCTTCGTCGATTAGCGCGTCCAGGTGAGGCACCACGTTGCTGTGGCCGCCAATGGCCTCGGTGAGCTGTCCGCCGCAGCCTTCCCAGACAATGAGGAGGATGTCGGGCAGGCTGTCGCTGCCCGCTGCCATGCCGGAGCGGGCGGGGGTGAGGTGGGTGGGTGCGGCCTCGGCGTGCAGGCCAAGCGCTTCGATGGTCCGCTGCATCTCGGCATCCGGCAGGTGGTTGTACAGCTGGCCGAAGCGTTCGCTCTTGGTGGACGAGGAGAGGAGGCTGAAGGCCGGGTTGACGGCCGAGTGGTTCAGGAACTGGCGGGTAGAATAGTAGGCGTTGCCCACATTCATGGTGGATTCGGTGAGACCTCCGCGCAACATCACGAAGAGGGCACCGCCCGTGAGCACCACGGACAGCGCGCACGCCAGTATCAGCCTCGCCGTGGGGCGGTGGGTGCCCAATGCGCTGTGGCACTGCCTGTTCAGCACGGCCCACAGCAGGGCGGCCAGGGCCAGGGCAAGCAGCACCCGCCATGCCACAAACCACCCGCTCACGCTGGCCAGCGCATCGGCGGGCGAGTCTATATAATTAAATATGGTGGCATCCAGCTTGAACCCCCAGAAGGGGTACAGGGCTATGTCGCCTATGATGCAGGCCACCACGGCAAGGGCTGCCAGCGCGTGGTAGGCCATGAGCAGCCGGTGCATCCAGCGGCCCTGCCAAAACAGGCCGATGGCCAGCACGAGCCAGGGCACAAGCAGGAGATAGGCGGCGGTGGAGAGGTCCATGGGCAGGCCGTGCCACCACACCTGCAGCAGGTCGGACAGGCCGACGTGCTCCTGCCCGCTGCAGGCAAGCAGGAAGGCTGTCTTGCCTGTGGCGAAGGTGAGCAGCCACACGGCCAGCAGGCGTATGAGGGTGAGCAGGTGGGGTTTCATGGGGCGGGTTGTTTTGGTGGGGGCGGCGGGGCGGGGGTGAGACATCGCGGGAAAACCGCGATGCACTCTCATTCGTCATTCGTCATTCGTCATTAGTCATTCTACAACTGCTGCATGTCGTTCAGGTGTTTGTAATAGCCGTTCTTGGCCAGCAGTTGCTCGTGGGTGCCTTGCTCCACGATGCGGCCTTCGTGCAGCACGCAGATGAGGTCGGCATTTTTGATGGTGCTCAGACGGTGGGCAATGGCGATGGTGGTGCGGCTCTTCATGAGGCGTTCCAGTGCTTCCTGCACCAGCCGCTCGCTCTCGGTGTCGAGGGCGCTGGTGGCTTCGTCCAGGATGAGGATGGAGGGGTTCTTCAGGATGGCACGGGCGATGCTGATGCGCTGGCGCTGACCGCCGCTCAGGCGGCAGCCGCGGTCGCCCACGAAGGTGTCGTAGCCGTGCTCGCTCTGAGTGATGAACTCGTGCGCGTTGGCAATCTTGGCTGCCTCCACCACCTGCTCCATCGTGGCTTCGGGCACGCCGAAGGCGATGTTATTGAAGAAGGAGTCGTTGAACAGGATGGCCTCCTGGTTCACGTTGCCGATGAGCAGGCGCAGGTCGTTGATGCGGAACTGCTTGATGTTCACACCGTCGATGAGGATCTCGCCCCCCGTCACGTCGTGATAGCGGGGCAGCAGGTCCACCAGTGTGCTCTTGCCCGAACCCGACTGCCCCACCAGGGCGATGGTCTGGCCCTTGGGCACCGTCAGGTTCACACCATGGATGATTTCCTGCGGGTTGTTGGCATACTGGAAGCGGACGTTGCGGAACTCAATGCACTGGTGCGGCTGGGTGATGTCCAGCGGCTGTGGCTGTGCGGGGTCCTTGATGGGGTTCTCGGCATTCAGGATCTTGTCGATACGCTCCATCGACGCCAGCCCCTTCGGGATGGCATAGCTGGCCTTGGAGAACTCCTTCAGCGGGTTGATGACGCTGTACAGGATGACCATGTAGAAGATGAACGTGGGGGCGTCGATGGGCGAGTGGTCGCTGAAGATGAGGGTGCCGCCGAACCACAGCACGATGACGATGATGCACGTGCCCAGGAACTCGCTCACGGGGTGGGCCGAGGCCTGGCGGATGGCCACGCGGTTGGTGGCATCGCGGTACTCGTTGCTCACGCGGCGGAAGCGTTCCAGCATCTTGCCCTCGCTGGTGAAGGCCTTGATGATGCGCAGCCCGCCCAGCATCTCGTCCAACTGGCTCATCGTCTCGCTCCACTTGTTCTGTGCAAACAGGCTCTGGGCCTTCAGCTTACGCCCAATGGCGCCCATGCCCCAGCCCAGCACGGGGATGGTGACCAGGGTGAACAGCGTCAGTTGCCACGACACGAAGATGAGGGTGCCGAAGTAGAACAGGATGAGGATGGGGTTCTTGATGAGCATGTCAAGCGACGAGGTGACGCTGGTTTCCACCTCCGTCACGTCGCCGCTCATGCGGGCAATGATGTCGCCTTTGCGCTCGTCGTTCACAAAGGCCAGCGGCAGGTGCAGCACCTTGTCATAGACCATGATGCGGATGTCGCGTACGATCCCCGTGCGCAGCGGCACCATCACGGCCGAGGCCAGGAAGTAGCAAGCCGTCTTGAGGAAGGTGGCCACGGCCAGGAACACGCCGATGAGCAGCAGCGTGGTTTGGTGTCCGAAGCGCCCAATCAGCACCGTTGTGTAGTAGTACAGGTTGTTCACGGCCACGTCCTTCAGCCCTTCGGGGCTGTCCCACGGCATGAAGTGATAGGCGGTGGTGTCCATGCCGAACAGCATGTTCAGCATGGGCATGATGCTCATGAACGAGAACACGTTGAGCACGGCCGACAGCAGGTTGAACACCACGGCCCCAATCATGTAGCCTTTGTAGGGGAGTGCGAACCGGCGCAGAACTTTCAGAAACTCTTTCATATATATTTACTTTCGGCCGAAGTCGGCAGGCACTTCGCCCCATCGTTCGGTTTCCCATTTGATCAGGGGGAAGGGAGTGCCGTTCTGGCGCAGCCACGCTTCGGCGCGGGCCACGAGTGCGAGCAGCGGCTGGTTTTCGGGTGTGGGCGCCAGGGTGGTCTTTGCCTTGCGCTTCTGCACCCAGGTGATGGCGGTGCGCGAGTCGCTGTACACGGGCATGGACAGGCCCTTCTGCTTCAGCAGCGCCATGGCGTGCACGATGGCCAGGAACTCGCCTATGTTGTTGGTGCCGTGCACGGGTCCGTAGTGAAATATCTGCTGCCCCGTCTTTAGGTAGATGCCGCGGTACTCCATCGGCCCAGGGTTGCCGCTGCATGCGGCATTCACGGCGATGGCTTCGGCAGGCACCTCCATGGGCAGAGGCAGCACCGTGTCGTGGCGGTAGTCGGGAGGATTTTGTAGATTCACTTCACTTTCTTATGGTTAATGTATATGTCGAACCTTTTCCTTTCCATTGATCTTGTGCATAGATCTCAGAGTCTAAGGTATCACCTTTTTGAATCATATAGCCTATGCGCTCCCACAATGGGATAATCCCCCATTCTTTTGGATCTTCAAGCTGGTCTGCAAACCCTCTATCTGCTAACCCAGCATCATAACTCAATTTAAATGTTGCTCTGGGAGGTATCACAGTATCTGTTAGATAGTCTTCCAAATGAATAGATTGGAAGTCACCTGTATGGCCTGGAGTATAGTAAATCGTTGTGAAAGATTGCATCTGCTCAACATATGCGACCGTTAAGCTATCATCGGTGTCATTGACAATATTGAAATCAAACCAAGCGAAATAATCGCAAGCACCCATATTTATGGTTGCAAGCAAGATGATAATATATTGATATGCTTTTTTCATAGTGATATGATATATAGATTCAAATCACATTCTCTCCGGCACCTCGATGCCCAGCAGCTTCATGCCGCTCTTGATCACCTTGGCCACGCACTCGCACAGTGCCAGGCGCAGGGCCCGCTTCTGCTCGTCGGACTCCTTCAGGATCTGGAAGTCGTGGTAGAAACCGTTGAACTCCTTGGCCAGGTCGTAGCAGTAGTTGGCAATGACGCTCACGTTATAGTCTGTGCCGGCCTGGCGCACAGCCGTGCCGAAAGCGGCCAACTGCTGTACGAGGGCGATCTCCTTAGCCGACAGCTGTCCATTGTCCATTGTCCATTGCCCATTGTCCATTGCCCCCTGTCCATTGTCCATTACCTTCCGCCCATTGTCCATTGTCCATTGTCCATTGTCCATTACCTTCCTTAGTATGCTGCGTATGCGCGCATAGGTGTATTGGATGAAGGGGCCTGTGTTGCCGTTGAAGTCGATGCTCTCCTCGGGGTTGAACAGCATGTTCTTGCGGGCGTCCACCTTCAGGATGAAGTATTTCAAGGCACCCAGGCCCACGATGCGGGCTATCTCCTGTGCCTCGTCCTCGCTGATGCCTTCCAGCTTGTTCACCTTGTCGCGGCTCATCTCGCGGGCATCGGCAATCATCTTCTCGACCAGCTCGTCGGCGTCAACCACCGTTCCTTCGCGGCTCTTCATCTTGCCGTTGGGCAGTTCCACCATGCCGTAGGAGAAGTGCACCAGGTCCTTGCCCCACTTGAAGCCCAGCTTGTCCAGCAGGATGCTGAGCACCTGGAAGTGGTAGTTCTGCTCGTTGCCCACCACATAAATCATCTTGTCGATGGGGTAGTCCTGGAAGCGCAGCTTGGCCGTTCCGATGTCCTGTGTCATATAAACGCTGGTGCCATCGGCGCGCAGCAGCAGTTTCTCGTCCAGCCCTTCATTGGTCAGGTCGGCCCACACGCTGCCGTCTGGGCGGCGGTAGAAGAAGCCCTTCTCCAGGCCTTCCATCACCTTCTCCTTGCCTTCCAGGTAGGTCTGGCTTTCATAATAGATCTTGTCGAACGACACGCCCAGCGCCTTGTATGTCTGGTCGAAGCCGGCATACACCCAGTCGTTCATCCGCTTCCACAGGCCGCGCACCTCGGGGTCGTTCTGCTCCCACTTCACCAGCATGGCACGGGCCTCCTGCATCAGCGTGCTCTCGCGTTCGGCACGTTCCTTGGCGGCCTCCTCGTCCATGCCCTCGGCCATGAAGCGCTCGGTCAGTTCCTTCAGTTCGGCGCGGTAGTGCTTGTCAAAGGCCACGTAGTAGTCGCCGATGAGGTGGTCGCCCTTCTTGCCGGTGCTCTCAGGTGTCTCGCCGTTGCCCCACTTCAGCCAGGCCAGCATCGACTTGCAGATGTGTATGCCGCGGTCGTTCACGATATTGGTCTTGACCACGCGGTTGCCGTTGGCTTGCATCACCTGGGCCAGCGACCATCCCAGCAGGTTGTTGCGCACGTGTCCCAGGTGCAGGGGCTTGTTGGTGTTGGGGCTGGAGTACTCGATCATCACCAGCGGCGACTCGGGCGTAACGGGCTTCAGCCCCCAGTTGTCGTCCTGGCGGATGTCGGCCAGCAGTTCCACCCATTGCGCATCGGCAATGACCAGGTTCAGGAAGCCTTTGATCACGTTGTACCGTGCCACGAGTTCGGGGTGTTCCTGCACCAGCAGCGCGCCGATCTCCTCGGCTGTGTCCTCCGGCTTCTTGCGGCTCACCTTGAGCAGCGGGAACACCACCAGCGTAAGGTGGCCCTCAAATTCCTTCTTTGTGGCGCCGAGCTGCACCATGCTTGCGGGCACTTCCTGCCCATATAGGGTTTTGATGGCAGCCGTGACGGCTGCAGAGAGTTTGGCCTCGATGTTCATTTCCTTGTAGATAGATGTGGATGTGTTACTTAATTTGGCTGCAAAGGTAAGCAAAATAAATGAGACGGCACTATTCTGTGCGATATATTTGCGCTAACCGCCATTTTTGCCAACAAGAAAGGCTGCACCACGTTGGTGGTACAGCCTAAGTGTGTTGTTCTAACGAAAAGAAGTGCTTACTGGATCACAGCGTCGAGCTCGGCACCAGCTTTGAACTTGGCCACCTTCTTGGCGGGGATGGTGATAGCCTGCTTGGTAGCGGGGTTCACACCGGTGCGTTCGGGGCGCTCTGCCACGGCGAATGTGCCGAAGCCAATGAGAGCTACCTTGTCGCCACCCTTCAGGGCCTCGGTGATAGCTTCGATGGTTGCCTCCAGCGCCTTTTTGGCGTCTGCTTTGGTCAAGCCAGCCTTTGCGGCGATGGCGTTTGTCAGTTCAGTTTTATTCATATTCTCAAAAATTAAAGGGTATTGAATGATTTTTCCGTTTTTGGATACAGTGGCGGCTCTTTTTCAGCCCATTGGTGTGGCAAATGTATGAAAACTTGTGATTCACGCCAAGTTTTTTGTCAAAAAAAGCATCAAAAAGCTTAAAATACCTTGATTTTTGCCCTCTATGCCCCCGAAAATGCCTATTTTTGCGCCCAATCTGCAATAAACAAGCGTGTGAAACACTAAATTAAACGTACTTACATGAATATGCCTCCTGTAACCAAGCATCTTATCATTATCAACGTGCTGATGTTTTTTGGCAAGTACGTAGCCGAGCGCTACGGCATCGACTTCGATACGTTGCTTGGGCTTGACTTCTTCCTGGCCTCCAACTTCCGCCTGTATCAGTTCTTCACTTATATGTTCGTGCATGGCGGCCTGGACCACATCTTCCTGAATATGTTTGCGCTGTGGATGTTCGGCCGCATTATGGAGCAGGTGATGGGCTCGCGCCGTTTCCTTTTCTACTATGTGGTGTGCGGCGTGGGTGCCGGCCTGGTGCAGGAGGGCGCGCAGTATCTGGAATATATGTATGAAGGCTTGGCGGCCTACGACTCGGTGCGGCTGAGCGACGGCACGCTGCTGCCCATGGCCGAGTATCTGAACCGCTGGAGCACCGTGGGCGCCTCGGGTGCCGTGTATGGCGTGCTGCTGTCCTTTGGCATGACTTTTCCCGAGGAACGTATGTTCATCATTCCCATTCCTGTGCCCATCAAGGCCAAGTGGTTTGTGATAGGCTATGCCGTGATCGAGCTGATGAGCGCGCTGAACAACAGGGGCGATCACGTGGCACACATGGCCCACTTGGGCGGTATGCTGTTCGGCCTGATGCTGATTCTGTACTGGCGCCGCCATAGCGGTGGCGGCGGGAGCCATTTCCATTTTGGCGGTGGCGGCTTCTTCGGGCGGCGCAACGACTATAACGACGGCTACTACACCCGCTATGAGGATGTGACCAATGGCGAGAAGAAAAGCTGGTGGAGCAGCATGAAAAAGAAATGGAACGAGCGCAAGCAGTCGGCGGGAATGAAGGCGCAGCCGGGCGGAAAGCACGGCGACGACATGGCGTGGCGCCAACAGAAGAAGGAACGCGACGAGGAGATAGACCGCATCTTGGACAAGGTGAA
Organism: Bacteroidaceae bacterium; assembly: GCA_017526905.1. Lineage (GTDB taxonomy): Bacteria > Bacteroidota > Bacteroidia > Bacteroidales > Bacteroidaceae > Physcousia. Next base: position 14,435 of record JAFXQT010000078.1, read on the forward strand.
GCAGAGCGGCTACGAACAACTGACCGACGAGGAGAAGCGCAAACTGTTTGAAGCCAGCGGCCGATGAAGTGGCTCAAAACCATAACTGTGCAACTGTTCACGGGCGCTAACATCGCCACGGTGCTGCTGTTGTGGCTGTGCTGTGGCGTAACCTATCTGCAGCCCGATGCGGCGCCCAAGCTGTCGCTCATGGCGCTGGCTTTCCCGGGCTTTCTGCTGGTCAATGTGCTGTTTGTGGTGTTTTGGCTGATATTCAAGGTGAAGCGGGTGTGGGTGCCGCTTGCAGGCCTCGCGCTGTGCGGCAGCTTCGTGCGCGACTATGTGCCGTTCAACCTCGCTTCCGAAGCACCCGCCGGTGCCCTCAAACTGGTGAGCTACAACACCAAGGGGTTCGGCGGAAGAGAGGCGGTGGACAGCCTGGGCAACAACGCCGTCATGGACTATCTGGCCGGAACAGAGGCTGATATCATTTGCTTGCAGGAGACGTATGGCTCGGCCAAGGCCGCGGCTTTCAAGGACTCGATGCGGCAGGCAGGCTATGAGGTCTGGGAAGCCGAAGGCAACATGCTCCTGTCCAGGCTGCACATCCTCTCGGCCGATACCTTCAAGTGCCAGGCGTCGCCCAGTTTGGGGCTGTGGGCATGGCTGCAGCACGAGGACGACTCGCTCCTGCTGGTGAATTGCCATTTCGTCAGCGACCATCTCTCGCCCGAACTGAAGGAGGCCTACCGCCAATCCATCCGAAGCATGGAGCATGACAGCTTGCGGCGGGGCGTGACGCCTGTGCTGCGCATGCTGATCGAGGCGGCTCCCGCCCGGGCGGCACAGGCCGACACGTTGGCCGCCTTTATTGCCAGCCACGCCGATGTCCCCGCGGTGGTATGCGGCGATTTCAACGACACCCCCGTTTCCTATACCCACCGGGTGCTCACGAACCGGCTTGCCAGCGCCTTCCGCCAGAGCGGCAACGGGCTGGGCTTCACCTTCCACGAGCATGGTTTCCCCGTGCGTATAGACCATATCCTGTTCTCGCCCGAGTGTTGGCGCAGCAGCGGCACCTATGTTGACCGCAGCATTTCCTATTCCGACCACTATCCGCTGGTCACCTTCCTCGCGCCAAGGCCATAAAATCCCAGCTTCCTTCCCGTGCCGCGCCGTTTGCATGCTGGCAGTGTGCCTCTTTGTTGCTTTTTTCAGCCGCTTCCGGCCAGATTAGAGGCCAAAAAGTAGGATTTTGAGGCAAAAAGGCAAATATTTGGGGCTGGAAGGGTGCTCGTATGGAAAAAGTTCCGTATATTTGCGCGCTATTTTGGGTGCGAGCACCCGATTCGGCACCGAATGAGCATCTAATTAAAACCAAATAAACTATTTATCACAATGCAAAACAAAGGATTTGTTAAGGTTTTCGCAGTCCTGCTTTCCCTGGTCTGCATCTTCTACCTGAGTTTCTCGTTTGTGACCCGTCACTATGAGAACAAGGCCAAGGAGATTGCAGCCCTGAAGGGCGAAGCTGCCGGACAGCATTATCTCGACTCGCTGGCCAACCAGCCCGTTTATCTCAACATCTGGTCGCTCAAGGAGTGCCGTGAGATGGGTATCGGCCTCGGCCTGGACCTGAAGGGTGGTATGAACGTCATCCTCGAAGTGTCCGTTCCCGATGTGGTTGATGCTTTGGCCGACCACAAAGACGAGCCTAACTTTAGAAAGGCCCTTGCCCAGGCTACCAAGGAAGCCCAGCAAGGCGGCGATTTCATCACCCAATTCATCAAGGACTACAAGGCGCTGGCACCCAACAGCAACCTGGCTGAGCTCTTTGCCACCCAGCAGCTGCGCGGCAAGGTGAACACCAAGAGCACCGACCGCGAGGTGGAGAAGGTGCTGCGCGAAGAGGTGCAGGACGCTATCGACAACTCATACAACGTGCTCCGCACACGTATCGACCGCTTCGGCGTGGTGCAGCCCAACATCCAGGCTCTCGAGGGCCAGCAGGGACGCATCATGGTCGAGATGCCTGGTATTAAGGAGCCCGAACGCGTGCGTAAGCTGCTGCAGGGTTCGGCCAACCTGGAGTTCTGGGAGTGCTATCTCACCACCGAGGCTGTGCCTTACCTCATCTCGCTCGACCAGAAGTTGGCTGCTGCCGGCGTGACGGACAATAATGCCGAAGGCGAGGCCGCCCAGGAGGCCGAGGCTGACACCACCGCCCAGGTGGCTGCAACCGAGGCTGCCGCCGAGGACGAAGTGGCCGCTGCCACCACCGACACCGCTGCCGCCAAGACCAACGTGAAGGATCTGGCTGCCATTGCCAAGGGCGCTGACGGCTCGAAGGAAACGGCTGCCGACACCCAGGCCGACGAGAAGGCGCTGAAGGAGCACCCGCTGCTGGCTCGCCTCCAGGTGATCAACCAGAACAACGGTGCCGTGGTAGGCTATGCCAACAAGCGCGACATGGAAGCCATCAGCGCACTCTTCGAGACTCCCGAGGCCAAGAGCACCCTGCCTGCCGAACTCAAGCTGCTGTGGGGCGTGAAGAGCATCGACAAGAACGATGAGGTGTACGAGCTGTATGCCATCAAGGTGACCGAGCGCAGCGGACGTGCTCCGCTGGAGGGCGACGTAGTGACCAATGCCAAGGACGCATTTGATAACAACGGACGCCCCGACGTGACCATGCAGATGAACGTGGAGGGCGCTCGCCGTTGGGCTGCCCTGACCAAGGCTAACAAGAACCGTCCAGTGGCCATCGTGCTGGACAATGTGGTGTATTCCGCACCTAACGTGCTGAACGAGATCACCGGCGGCAACAGTGAGATCACTGGTAACTTCACCCCCGAGGAAACCCGCGACCTGGCCAACGTGCTCAACTCTGGTAAGATGCCTGCTCCCGCCAAGATCGTGAGCGAGGAAATCGTTGGTCCGTCGCTCGGACAGGAGTCCATCAACCAAGGTATGTGGTCCATGCTGCTGGCCTTCATCGCCCTGATGCTGTACATGATTGTCATGTACGGTTTCACGCCGGGTATGGTGGCCAACTGCGCCCTGCTGCTCAACTTGTTCTTCACGCTGGGTATTCTCACCAGCTTCCAGGCTGCACTGACCATGAGCGGTATCGCCGGTATGGTGCTGACGCTGGGTATGGCTGTGGATGCCAACGTGCTTATCTATGAGCGCACCAAGGAGGAGATGGCCAAGGGCAAGGCTGTGCGTCAGGCTATGACCGATGGTTACAGCAACGCCTTCAGCGCCATCATCGACTCCAACGTGACCAGTATCCTCACTGGTATTATCCTCTACTACTTCGGTACAGGCCCCATCCGCGGCTTCGCTACTACTTATATTATAGGTATTATAGTGAGCTTCTTCACGGCTGTGTATCTGACCCACGTGGTGTATGACACTATGATGAACAAGGACAAGTGGCTGGGTCTGACCTTCACCACCGCGCTGAGCAAGAAGTTCATGTCCAACACGAAGTTCAACTTTATGGGTGCCTACAAGCGCTCGTTCGCCATCTTCGGCGCCATCGCCCTGATCAGCATCGTCAGCTGGGCCATCCGTGGCTTCTCCAAGAGCATCGACTTCACCGGTGGTCGCAATTACACCATCGTGCTGGAGAAGGATGTCGAGCCCGAGGCAGTGAACGCCGTGCTGAGCGTGCCCTTCAACGGTCAGGCCAAGGCTATCCGCACCACCGACACCTCCGGCGAGCACCTGCGTATCACCACCAACTACCGCATCGAGGAGGATGGCAGCCAGGTGGATGCCGAGATGGAGGAACTGCTCTTCCACACCCTGCAGAATGCCGACCTGCTGGCCAAGGACCTCACCCTGGAAACCTTCATCAACCGTGATGACCGTTCGGGCGGTTCAATCATCAGCTCGCAGAAGGTGGGTCCCTCCATCGCCAGCAACATCGTTCGCGGTGCCATCATCTCTGTGATCCTGGCCCTGATCGTGATCTTCGTCTATATCCTGGTCCGCTTCCGCAACGTGGCCTTCTCCGTGGGTGCCATCACCGCCCTGGCTGTCGATACCATCTTTATTCTTGGTATGTTCAGCTTGTTCTGGGGTGTGCTGCCCTTCTCGCTGGAGATCGACCAGACGTTCATCGGCGCCCTGCTTACCTGTATCGGTTACTCCATCAACGATAAGGTGGTGGTGTTCGACCGTATCCGTGAGAACATCGGCCTCTATCCCAAGCGCGACCGTCAGGAACTGTTCAACATGTCGCTGAACCAGACACTGACCCGTACCATCAACACCTCTGTCAGTACGTTTATCGTGCTGCTGTTCATCTTCGTGTTCGGTGGTGCCAGCATCAAGAGTTTCGCATTTGCCATGATGCTTGGTGTCGTGGTCGGCACGCTCACCTCTATGTTTGTGGCCGCTCCCACCGCCTACCTGTGGATGGGCCGCAAGATCAAGGAAGAGGGCGCTGCACAGTAACCGGTTCCGATAGGATCATCTGAGGATTGAGGATTGAAGAATGGGGATGCCCTCCGGCCCGGCTTGCGGGCACACGGGGAGCGCGCTCATCTTCAATCCTCAATCCTTTTTCATGGCGGTCCGACCGCCACATACTAACGTCTGCCAAAGGCGCCCTTCTGCCATGGCCTGCCTCCGCAGGCCCCCTCAGCCTGGCCCCCTCTCCGGCCTGACACAGGCCGCCCTTACCCAACCCATAAAACTACCTTCAGCCTTCATGCAAAATAGCTTTCGTGCCACATCGGCCGTGCCCGCCCCTATCCTCCGCCGCTACGTGCAATACCTGCGTTTGGAACGTGCCTTCTCAGACAATACGCTCGATGCCTATATCCGCGACCTGCACAAACTGTTCGACTTCATGGAGTCCGAACACATCACCTACCGCGACATTACGTTGCAGCAACTGGAATTGTTTATGGGCGAACTGGCCGACCTGGGCATCCATCCGCGCAGCATCAGCCGTATCCTCTCGGGCATCCGCAACTTCTTCCGCTTCCTGGAACTGGAAGGCGAACTGGATAAGGACCCCACGGAACTGCTCGACATGCCCAAGCGCGGCCAGTACCTGCCGGATGTGCTGACTCTGGAGGAGATAGATGCCATTATCAATGCCGTGGATTTGGAGAAGCCTGAAGGACAGCGCGACCGGGCCATCCTCGAAATGCTGTACAGCTGCGGCTTGCGCGTGAGCGAGTTGTGCGGCCTGCGCTTAGGCAACCTCTACCTGCAGGAGGGCTTTATCCAGGTGCATGGAAAGGGCAAGAAGGAACGGCTGGTGCCCATTTCGCCACGTGCCATCGACGAGCTGAACCGCTGGTTTGCCGAGCGCGACCACATCCGGCCAAAGCCCGGCCACGAGGACTTCGTGTTTCTGAGCAAGCGGCGCGGCACGGGCCTCTCGCGCATCACGGTGTTCCATATTATCAAGGAACTGTGCCACAAGCTGGGGCTGCGCGACACCATCAGCCCGCACACCTTCAGGCACAGTTTTGCCACCCATCTGCTGGAGGGAGGGGCCAACCTGCGCGTCATTCAGGAGATGCTGGGCCACGAGAACATCAATACCACGGAGATTTATGTACACATCGACCGCTCACGCCTGCGCGAGGAAATCCTGCTGCACCATCCGCGCAACCTGGCGCGTAGCGGACAGGATGAATAAAGGCACGTTAAACAATCCAAATAAGGCTTAAAAACGGCGGCGCAACAAGGTCTTTTGCATACTTTTGCGGTGGCCTTCCCGCCGCAAAGAACCGAAAAGAATGTTGTCGCTTTTGTTTTCCCTGGCCTTGGCTGCCGACTCGGTGAGCCGAACCCCACAAATGCCGCCTGACTCTGTCCGCACAGACACGCTGCGCGAAGTGGTGGTCCGGCCAGACAGCGTGTTGCCTGTGGTGAAGGCCATCGACGAGGCGTTGCGGCGGAATCCTGTGCCGCGAACGATAACGCTGGCCGATGTGCTTGAAAAGCTGTCGCCGGGGCTGAACGACAAGATTACACACCCTTTTGCTTTCAAGCAGCGACAACGGGAGCGACGACGCAAACGGCTGGTAAAGGCGCTGGAAGAGTTTGACCAGTACAAGACATTCAACGACCTGCTGCGCGAGGCCTACGAGCGCCAGTTGTTGGAGGATTCGTTGCAAATGCTGAAGCGGTAAGGCACATGTAAAACTGTCCCCGCGGGTACGAGCGTTTGTCTGCTTGCGGAAGGCGAGCGCCGGATGACCGCAAGGCGGGCCCTCGCCTTCCGCAAGGCGGGCCGCGTGCGACAGGCTGCTTCCCCGCCGTAAAGCGCGTAAGCCGCAGACGTGTATTACTTAAGGTGAGTTCTATAGAGAAAGCGCTGAAATTACATGAATCTACGCGCGTGTGCGTGCGAGCGATATAATAAAGGTACTGAACTTTCGGAAGTGATAAAAGAACCACGAATTACACGAATTACACGAATTCCTTTTCTTTCAGCAAACATTTAATTATATCGAATTTCACGAATTCCTTGCGGCACGCTTCGCAGGTGCCGAATGGGGGCATCTGGTCGAAGCCTGCGCAGCGCTTCGCTATGGATTCGTGAAATTCGATATAATTCTCCATGCCAGCAACTAAGAAATTCGTGTAATTCGTGTAATTCGTGGTTCCTTTATCCCATCCGAAACTTGAGTAAAGGTATAAACCTGGCTGGATGCAGCCTGCTGCCGAGCGTCGGGCTGTGCCGCGCTGCCTTAATACTTGAAGCTGGAGCCGCCCACGAACTCGCGCATAATGCTGGTGGGTGGGATTTCCTTGTCGCTCACAGGGATAAAGTAATGAATGAATTTGAGCAGACGGTGCGCCTCAGCGTACTCAGGGCAGTTCTTGGGCACGGTGGCCAGTATCACTTCGGCATGCGAGCGCAGCACGGCAAACTCGATGTTCAGCGCCGAATTGAACATCACATCGGCCGTCTCCTGGAAGGGGAAGATCCACTGCTCCTCGGCCTCGCACACATTGTGCCACTGGCTGATGGTCTCGCGGGCCGAGAAGGCACCTTTGTTGTAGTCGCGGATAATGCGGCGCAGCAGGCGGTTGTCGCGCGTGGGTATCCAGTTGTGGTCGTCCAGCGAGACGCTGGTCAGTGCCGACACATAGATTTTGTATTTCAGCGAGTTGGGCACTTTCTCGGTGAGCAGCGGGTTGAGGGCATGTATGCCTTCGATGATGAGCACGCTGTCGCCCGTCAGCTTCAGCCGCTTGCCATTGTACTCGCGTTTGCCCGTAGTGAAGTTGTACTCGGGCACCTCCACCCGTTCGCCTTTCATCAGTCGGGTCAGATGGTCGTCCAGCAGCTGGCAGTCCACGGCCCGGATATTGTCGAAGTCGTACTGGCCGTCGGGCAGCAGCGGCGTATCGACACGATTCACGAAGTAGTCGTCGGTCGAGAACGAGATGGGGCGCAGGCCACAGGCCAGCAGCTGCACGGACAGGCGCTTGCAGAAGGTGGTCTTGCCCGAGCTGGACGGGCCGGTAATAAGGACGATGCGTATGGGGTCCTGCTCGGCACGGAAGCGGCGGTCGATATCTTCGGCTATCTGTACAATCTTCTTCTCCTGCAAGGCCTCGCTCACCTGGATCAGCTCAGAGGCATGGCCGCGCAGGATGGCTTTGTTCACGTCGCCTGCGTTGCTCAGGCGCATGATGACATCCCACCGCACCTTCTCGGCAAACACCTCGAACGTGCGGGGCATATCCACCTTCTCGGCCAGCAGGGTGGGGTTGTGGCGGTCGGGCACCCGCAGCAGCAGGCCGTCGGCATAGCGTTCCAGCGCCCACACCTTCAGGTAGCCTGCCGAGGGCACCAGCGGTCCGTAGAAGTAGTCCACCGTGTCGCCCAGGTTGTAGTAGTCGCTGTATATCTGTCCGCTGGTTTCCAGTAGTTTCACTTTGTCCGAGAAACCGCGGTCGGCAAACACCCGCACTGCCTCCTCGGTGGTGGCTTCCGTGCGGCGGAAGGGCATGTCCAAGTCGATAATCTCCTGCATGCGCTGGCGGATTGCCTCCACCTCGGCATCGGTCAGCGGCTCGGTGTTGCGCTTCTTGAAGTTGCAGTAGTAGCCGCGCGAGAGGGGGTGCTCGATGAAGAGTTTGCTGCCGGGGAAGAGGTCGGTGGCGGCCTTGTAGAGCACGAAGCAGAGCGAACGCACATATACACGGCGCCCAGAGCCCTCGCGGGCATCGAGAAACTCCACATCGCGGTTCTGGAACAGGCGGAACTTCAAGCCTTGCGAGGTGTTGTTTACTTTGGCCGATACCACGGGATAGGGCATGTGCAACTCATCGGCATACGCCTGGTACACTTCCAGCAGCGATGTGCCTTCGACGAAACTCTTGGTGATGTTATTGTTCTTGCAGCGAATTTGGAGCATGGAGGAAAGTGGGAAAGTGAAAAGTGAAGAAGTGGAAAGTGAAAAATAAGGAAGTGGGAAAGTGAAAAGTGAAGAACTGAACTTTCGGAAGTGATAAAAGAACCACGAATTACACGCGCTCGGCCCAAAGGGACGCTCCATACTTGGAGAATTACACGAATTCATTCATGCTTGACGACTTTGATTTTATCGAATTAAACGAATTCCTTGCGGCACGCTTCGCAGGTGCCGAATGGGGGCATCTGGTCGAAGCCTGCGCAGCGCTTCGCTATGGATTCGTGAAATTCGA
>JAFXQT010000079.1 GCA_017526905.1 Bacteroidaceae bacterium
ATGTGCATGTTAGAGGATAGCGTGCCTTTAGGTACGCGATATCATTTGCGGTCGCATACCTAAAGGCATGCTTTATGTTGCCGCCATTTAACCAGCCATAGGAATGGCTGGCTACCAATGTCAAGCCCCTCTGGGGCTTTGGTTCATAGCGAATTAGCATACTTGCGAAACTTGAATTGTTTGATTATTTCTGGGGTTGTAATTATTTGCTTGCCTTCACACGCAGGATAGTGAAGGACATGGGTGCGAACTCGTAAGTGAACTGACGACCGAACTTGCCGTAGATGCTGGTCTGCGGAGCCAGCTTGGTGGGTTGCTCGAAGGTGTTCTCGTCCTGTGCGTTGCCACTGAGGGTGATGACCTTTCCGGTAGGTATGACCGTGGCTGCGCCGGCAATGCTGAAGCCGCGGCGGTAGGGCTGGTCGGTGGCGTTTACCACCTTGATGACAAGCTCGCCCGTGGCCTCATCATAACCTGCCTGGCAGAAGTGGTGAGTGGGCTCGGCCGGCTTGGCCACGGTGATTTCCTTGCCATCGACAAAGAGTGTGACGGCTTTGGGCTTCACCTCAATGCGAATGTCATACCAGCGGTCGGTCTCGATGGTCTGCCGCACACGGGGGCTCACCACATCGGTGAGTCGTCCGCCACGCATGGGCTGCACGGCTGTGGTCTGGTTGTTCCAGCCACCAATGTTCACGCCATAGCCATCGCGGCCGGACTCGTTGAGCGAGTAGAATACGAAGAAGCCCTCCATGCCACCCGTCTTACGAGCTTTCAGCTGCAAAGTGTAGTCGTTGCTGTTTATGGGAGGTAGCATGGCCAATGCCGTGCGGGCATCGGAAGACTGGCTGATGACATCGCCCTTCACTTCCCATCGGCCCCGTTGGGACGTCAGCTGGTCTGGAGTGTAGCGTGTCGTCTTGCCGTCGGCCGTGGTTACGCTGATGTCCTTATATTCACACTGCGTGGCATAGCTGCCCAAGCCGACCCCGCCGGTGGCGAAGGGTGCTGCAGGCATGGCCGTTGTGGTTTCGCTCACCGACACGTTGTAGGTGGGTCGGTGTTCGGCTGCCATCTGCTGCACATAGTAGGAAGCACGGCCATACACCTCAGCGCTGTTGATGTGGATGAGGTTACACGGCCAGTCGCGGTGGTTCTCGTTCTCGAAGAGCGGCGCGTAGGAAGTCATCTTCACCACGTCGCTGTTGCGTTCCATGCCCAAGATGAAGGCGGCCTCGCTCAGTGCAGCCAGCAGGTTGCCGGCCCCCACCCCACCGTTGCAGGCATACTCGCCCACATAGATGTCGTGGGTGCGTGGGGCATCGTCAAAGAGATGGTTGTTGGCAAAGAAGAAGTCGGGATTGCGGTACCAGTGCGGGTCAACCATGTAGTCGCCCGGAACCTGCTCAAGCAGGCGGTCGGTGTGTCCGAGCGTATTGATGAAGATAATCTTAGGATACTCAGCCTTCAGTTTCTTGAAGATATAGTTGAAGTGCTTCACATACTCAGGTCCCACGTTCTCGTTGCCAATCTCCACATACTTCAATGGGAAGGGCTTGGGGTGTCCGGCATCGGCACGCATGCGTGCCCACTTGTTGGTGGCAGGGTCGGCCAGTGCATAATCGATGGCATCGCGGAAATCCTGCACCACAGCGTCCATGTCGGCATCGCTGCTGACGAAGTCGCCGTTGCGCACCGAGCACGACATACCGGCATTATTCACGAACATGGCATCCATGTTCAGGTCCTCGCAGAACTGGAGGAACTCGTGGTAGCCCATGCCCCATGTGGCCCGATATCCCCAGGTGTCCCACTCGCCGCGACGAGTCATCGGGTCGCCCAGCGTCTCCTTCCACTTCACGCGGTTCTCGTAGGTAGCGCCCTCCACGATACATCCGCCGGGCCAGCGCATGAATTTAGGATGCATATCCACGAGCATCTGCGCCACGTCGGCCCGCTGCCCGTTCTTGCGGCCCTTGAAGGTGGCCTGGGGGAAGAGCGACACGTAATCCACCAGCACCGTGCCCTTTTGGTCGAACTCCAGTGCCAGCTCGCCCTTAGCGGTGGTGCCGGCGGCAGTAAGGGTGGCCGTCAGCTCCGTCCAGTCCTTCAGCTGCTTGCCCTTAAACTCGACGCTGCCGAGCGACTGGCCCGTGGCACCATCGGTGAGGCGTGCCGTGACGGTGCCTTTGTAGCCTGGGCTGCGCAGGTAGAAACGCAGGTCGTACTTCTCTCCCTCGCGGAGGCCCATTCCCCAATAGCCGGTGTTGGTGAGCACGGCCTTGCCGCCTTTCTGCACGCTCTTGATGCTGAGCAGCATGGCGTTCGGGGTGTTGGGGTGCAGGGGTGTCTTGGATTCGATGACTTCGCCTGTCACGGTAGCCTTCTCGCCCGCTACCTTCCAGCCCGCCATCTTCTTCTGCTCCATATTCCAGGGCACGTTCCAACGGCGGTTGTTGCGGTGCTCGTAGTTCATGGCATCGACAGCCCATGCACGGCCGTCGCGATAGGTCATGCTCGATGGCAACACGTGCTCCTCAAAGCCGCGGTTCTGCACCAGTTCGGCATACAGGCCGCCGTCGCCGGCATGGCTAATTTCCTCGAAGAAGATGCCATAGAGGTTGGGCGATACCACTGCCCCTTTCTGGGCGAGGTCGATTCGGATAGGCTCGGTCTGAGCCATGACGGTGAGGCTCCCCGCCAAGAGGCAGGCGGTGGCCAAGAGTGTCTTTACGCTTGTCATTTTTCTGTTATGATTAGATTATTTGTGTTGGATTATCGCTGAATTGTCTTGCGGGTAACTGTCTTGCCGTCCACGGTGGTCCGCACGATGTTGATGCCTTTCTGCGGGCGTGGCAGCCGCCGGCCGTCGGGCGCGTAATAGGCGGCGCGACCAGAGTCGACGGTTTGCATCACAGCCTTTACGGCCGTCTGTTCAGGCAGGTCGGCTTTTCGCACCAGCTCCAGGTCGTCGATGTGGCACCACGCGTTGGCGGGCGCATCGGCCATGAATCCCACCTCCACGCTGCCTTTCTTCACCACAATACTGTCCAGCTTCACGGTGTGCCACTTGCTGTCGTCATAGAGCATATCTTTCTTGAATGTCTGACCGGCGCTCTTGGCGTAGACGTACAGCTGGTTGAATTGGCTGCCGCTCTTCACCTTCACCTTGATGCTGTAGTAGCCGTCGGTGATGGGTACGCGCGTGGTGGATGCAATCTTCTGATACACCTGCCGCGTGAAGGCCACCTTATCCGAGATGTTCAGGCATTTGTTGCCGATGACGGTGGCCCGGTCTGTTGCAGTGTTGTTGGCATTGAGCTGGGGCGAGTTCTCGCTGCCCACAGCCACTTTGTTGCCCTTCTTCACCACAGTGGTCCATCCGCGCAGGAAGTCCTGCACGGGCTTGTTGCCGCTGGGCATGAACACACGGTCGGCATCGAAGCTGCCGTTCTTCACGTAGTTGTTGTTCTTGCCCACGTACCACTCGCCCGTCTCGGCATCGAGGTGCCAGTGGCTGAGCGAGTTGAAGTAGGGTTTCCCGTTCTCGAACGAGATGGGGCACCACTGGTTGTAGCCGTTTCCGTTGCCTGCGAAATCGGCCCAGCGGTCGCCGCAGTATATTACGGTCTCCTCCTTGGTGCCTCTCACGGTGTAGAAGAAGCCGGTCTGCGTCACGTGCCCGTAGTCGTCGCCCGCGCCCGGCATCAGCGCCATGTTATTTGTAGGTGTGTACGGGCCATAGATGCTGGACGCCTCGAGGTAATACACGTTCGAGGCGTTCCAGCCATAGAGGTCGGACGCGCACATGTAGTACTTCTTCTTATACTTGAACATGCAGTTGCCCTCGCGGCCGCTGCCCTTGTAGATCTGGTGGCAGTCGAGCAGCGTCACCTTCCCGTCCTTATAGCCGATTTCCGAGAGGTAGATTCTGCTTCGGCCCGAGCCGTAGGAGTACACCAGATATGACTTGCCCGTGTCGGGGTCGGTGAAAACGGTCTGGTCGCCCGTGTTGGGTGTCCCGATCATGGAAGTCATGTCCAGCTGATTGTGCTTCTTGAACTCACCAATGGGCGAGTTGGAGGTGCAGATGAGCACATTGTCGTTGTACTGCACCAGAAGAGCATAGAGCTTGGCTTCGGGCACGTAGCACACGCCGAGACGGCCCACCCAGCCCCAGCCTATCGACGAGGCCGTGGCCACGTCGCGTACGAATTTCCACCGCACCAAGTCGTCCGACTGATAGCAGGTGATTGAGGCGAAGTTGGCACCGTCCACCTTGCCCGTGGGGTTGGCACGGTAGGTCTCGGCGCCGGTATAGTGCACGCCGTACCAGTAATAGTGCTCCACGCCCTTGGGGTCGGGAAAGCGGAACACGCCTCCGCCTTGGCTGTAGATGTACTGTCCGCTGGTGGTCTTCCAGAACACATCGTTAGTGATTGAAGGCACGCTGGCCGGGCGCGCTGTGAGCGCGCCTGCCATGCAAAGCAAGAAAAAGGCTATGCGTTTCATTGTCGCTGCGTTTTGGTTACTTCTTTATAGTCTCGGGAGCTCTTCAAGCATGAAGCGCCCCTTTTTAACTTTCTCTTTCGCTCGGCCCGAAGGAACGCTTCACTCTCTTGAAGAACATCCGAGAGCCGAGTTCCTCTTGTTCCTACCAGATGCTGCGGCTCAGCTGCATCAGCTCGCGGTCGTGGTGCTGGCGGGGCTCGCACTTATTGTCGAGTATCATGGTCACACCGGTCTCGGCGTTGTATGGCTCCCATTTGGGTAGCCCCTTGGTGTTCGGGTTGCCGGTTCGGATGAATGCGAGCCAGACGCTGCTCACCAGTTCTTCGAACTTATAGGCTTCGGCCGAGGCGCCCGTCATCTCACGCTGCAGACTCACATTGTGTAGCATGAAGGGCAGTTCCATGCCGTGCGAGGCACCGAGGGCATTGCTCTCAGGCTTCCATGTGAACAAATAGAGGTACGCGGGCGCGCCCCCCTGTGCCGCCTTGGCAGCGGCCTGACGCACGGCTCCGGCTCGGAAGCCCGTGTCCACGTAGGTCATCTCCTTGGGTTGTGCATTTGGATAGGCTTTCTTGAAGGCTGCTATGTACTGGTCGGCGCGTTCGCCCTGGCGCTGGCGCACGGCGGCTTCGGCCTCGGCCCAGGTCATTTCGCGGCTGATGTCGAAGGTGAACTCGTTGAAATCGGTGCCGATGAGCATGGGCACATCCTTCGACACGGGGGATGCGGGATCGAAGGGATGCTGAGGCAGGATGGTGCCGTCCACCACTGGCGAAAAGCCGGCACGGATGCCCTTGCGCTGCACCCTACCGGCAGCGGCATTCAGTTCCTCATAAGTGAATTTGGAGAAGTCGGCCTGATCGGTGGCGGGCTGACCCAGTTCCTCGGCCAAGGCCACGCCAAACTTGCGTGTGCCTTCGGGCTCGGCTTGACGCAGCGTGGATCCACTCTGCACAATGGCTCGCTTGAACAACCCCTTGGCGCTGGGCATGGCCAGCAATGTGGATACCTTTCCACCGCCGCCGGACTGACCGCCGATGGTCACTTCGTTAGGATCGCCGCCGAATAGTGCGATATTGTCGCGCACCCATTCCAATGCCTTGACAATGTCCTGCATGCCCAGGTTCACGCTCTGCGAATACTTGCCTCCCAAGCCTGTGAGGTCGGCATAGCCCAGGATGTTCAGGCGGTGGTTCAGGTTCACCACCACGATATCGCCGGCTTCGGCCAGTGCCCGCCCTTCATAGCATGGCAGGTCGTGGCCAGAACCGCCCGCGTAGCCTCCGCCGTGAATCCACACAAACACCGGACGGCGTTTCTGGTCGCAGATGCTGGGCGTCCACACATTCAACACCAAGCAGCCGGCCTCGTCCATCGGTTCGGTAACGAACTGGTTGCCGAAGCCATAGTCCGTCTGGCTGTTGCGGTCGTTCCACCTGAGCGATTCGCCCTGCGGTGCCTGCGGGCCATACACCTTGCACTGGCGCAACTGTGTAAACTTATCAGGCGCCTGCGGGGGCATAAAACGCTCGGCCTTGGCATAACGGATGCCTTTGAAGGTAAAAATACTGCCATCCTGATAGCCCTCGATGGGACCGTAGGTGGTTGTAACACGGGTGTGAGGACCTGCCGTGATGGGCTGAGCCTTGAGGTCGATACATGCCAGTGCCACTGCCGCGACTGCCGTGATGATGAATTGTGTCTTCATAAGTGAATAATGTTTAGATTTTTTAGGAAAAGGCAGTTAGTAGGTGCTTGCTGCGTGGCAAATGTAGCAATTATGTACACACGGCAATGACACAAAAGGGATATTTTATTGCACAAAAGCACCCAAAAGGTTAAAAATGGTACAAATTGTGCCACTTCATGAAAGGAGCCGCCACCGCAAGGCCTTATATTTGCCGATGCAAGAACGACAACTTTATTATGATTGCACCATGAAGTACAAACAAATCCTCACCACCATTGCCATCCTCTTGAGCTTTCTGCCTGCTCAAGGGCAGGAACTGCTCACCGTCCGCGAGACCGTGTTTGACCACAATGCCAACCTCGACAACTTTGCGTTCGGCGCAGACATCAGTTGGCTCAGCCAACAGGAGAGCTGGGGCACCTATTATTGCAACCGCAAGGGGCAACGTGCCGATTTGATGACCATCCTGAAGGAGGATTTCGGTTTGAATGCCCTTCGCTTCCGTGTGTGGGTGAACCCCGCTGGCGGCTGGAGCGGAAAGAAAGATGTAATTGGTTTGTGCAAGCGCGCACACGCGAAGGGCTACAAAATCATGATCAGTTTCCACTACAGCGACACATGGGCCGACTCGGGCTCGCAAACCATACCTGGCCAATGGACGGACCACAGCGCCGATGCGCTGGCACGCAACGTGTATGAGCACACCAAGGACGTGCTCTCCGGCCTGCAGGCCGAGGGCATCACGCCCAAATGGGTGTCGCTGGGCAACGAAACCAAATATGGTATGCTCTACGAAACAGGCCGCACCAAGACCACCGAGGGCTACAAGAACTTCGTCCGTTTCATCAATGAGGGCGCACGGGCCGTGAAGGAGATTTCCCCCGACATCATCACCATTGTACACCTGCCCAACGGTCATGACGAGGGCACCGCACGCTCCATGTTCGACAACCTGAAAAAGTACGGGGCCAACTATGACTGCATCGGGCTCTCGGCCTATCCCCGCTGGTCGCACCTGGATGTTACCACCGATGCCAACATCGCCTCGACCATCAACAAATACATCACCGTGTTCAAGAATCTCCGCTCGCGCTTTGGCAAGCCCGTCATGGTCATGGAAACCGGCCACTACGGCACCGAGCCATACGATGCCAACCGTTTCCTGGCCGAGTTCATGAAGGCCCTCATTGCCGACGGCGACCTGGGCTGTTTCTATTGGGAGCCGGAGGCATTCGACAACGGAGGCTACAACCTGGGCGCATGGAGTTCGGCCACCCACCAGGGCACCATTGCCATGGACGCTTACATGGGCATCAAGCACACCCGCGTGGACCGCTACGTGAACACGCGCATCACCCTTCCAAACGACACCATCATCTTCCAGCCAACCGATTCAATACAACTGAAAATCTATGCAAAAACCAGCACCACGGTGACCCAAGTGAGCAAAGTGGATTATTACCTTGGCAAGAAGCTGGTGCACAGCATTGTACCCACCAGCAAATCCGCCTATTTCACGTATGCTACCGACACGCTCCCGCCCGGCCCTTACCGTTTCCACGCCGTGATCACCGACGACCAATCGCACACGCAATCCACCGACACACTCTGCTTCTTGGTGGGCAACCCGGTCGTCTTCCAGGAAAGCAGCCCAGCATTTCTGGGTTGCTCAGATGCCAGCCTCACGCCGGCCCGGACGGTGAAGCGCTACACCGGCGGGGCATATATGCCCGCATCGGCCGACCGTACCACCTACTTGGAATGGCGCATCTGGTTTCCGCAGGCCGATGACTATGACGTGTACCTGCGCTATCACACCGAGGAAAACCGAAGCGTGAAGATTTACGTGGACGATGACTTGGCGTCAGTTACCTGCGCTGCCACACCCGAAGGCAAATGGGCCTATGTCAAGAAAACCATCCATGTGCCGCAGGCCGGATGGCACACCATCAGGCTGCAAGGCCTCACGGCCAAGGGCTACCCCGACCTTGACTTCCTGGCCATCGACACCCGCGAGGGCATGGAACCCGTGCGTGCCGACGAGCCAAGCGGCATCGCAGGGCCGAAGGCCGAAGCCTGCGGTCCGACACCCGAAGGCCGCACCCTGTACGATTTGGGTGGCAAAGCCATGCCTGCCCAAAACTCCCACCCGCGTGGAATCTATATTGTGGGGGGCCGCAAGGTGGCCATACGGCCGTGATACGGGCTGAAATGTCCAGCCCGACACACTTTTTCAGCCAAAAACATTGCATTGTCGCAGAAACTTGCTACATTTGTCCGCCAATCAAGCTAACACTTGGCAGACAAGCATGAAGAAAAGGCTTCTGGTGCCATTGCTGCTACTCGCCACCCTCGCGACGCAACTGGCGGCACAGACTTTCCATAACCTCCGCCCCACCCAGACACAGTTGGTGCGCGCCATCACTCAGGACGCCACCGGCATGCTTTGGGTGGCTACAGAGCGCGGTCTGCTCAGTTATGACGGCTACGCGCTGCGCAACTTCGCCGACACGCTCTACCACACAGCCGGTGCGGTGAACTGCTGCGTTTGCAACCGGGGTGAGTTGTTGCTGGGTTGCGAACGTGGCCTGCTCACTTTCTCCACCACTACGCACACCTTTACACAGGTGAGCGCGTTGGCGGGCCGCAACATCCGCGCCATCACGGTCACCGACACCGACGAGTGGCTGGGCACCGACCGTGGTCTCTATCACAACCGCCAGGCCGCAGGCACCAAGCACCCGCTTGAGATCCTGGCCCTGGCACAGTTGGACGGGATCCTTTATGCCGGCAGCTATGACGGACTGTTCTGCTTCGACCCTGCGGCCGACGCATGGCTGCCCGTGGCGCGTGGTGAGGTGCCGCTGGTCAGCAGTCTGGCCGCTGTGCCCGGCCGCAAGCAACTGTGCGTGGGCACGGCCAACAGCCTGATGACCTATGCACCTGGCACAGATTCCAAGCCGCACATCGTCACCCCCATGCCTGTGGTGAAGAACTTGTGCTTCAATGCCGTAGGGCAGCTGCTCATCGGCACCGACAATGGCCTTTTCGTGCGGCACACCGATGGCACCCTGCACCACATTGCACACGATGCCCGCAACGACATATCGCTGGCCGGCGATGCCATCTGGAGCCTCTTTGCCGACCGCGACCACAACATCTGGGTGGGCACAGAGAATGGTCTTTCGCTGTGGCCCGACCGTCAAAGCGTGAGGGTCATACCGCTGGCCTCTATCACGCAGTTGCCGGCCGGCAACCAAATCTGCGCCATGCTGCACGACAGGAAGCAACGCTGGTGGCTGGGCGGTACGCACGGGCTGATCTGTGCTGAAGGCACCGATGTCCCCCAGTCCTTGCGCGCATGGTTCCGCATGAACAACCCCACCCACCCCATTCCACACAACCGTGTGCATACCATCTATGAGGATCCTTCCACGGGGCTTTGGGTGGGCACCGACGGCGGCCTTCTGCACCTGGACGAACGCGATGGCCGTTTCCGCCGTGTTACGCTGCAGGGCGACAAGAACCAATGGATTTATGACATCCGCCGTGCGGCAACAGGCCGCAAGGGCCATGTACAGATCACCACCTTCGACGGCTGCTATGACGTGATGCTGACCGGCGCCCCCGCCACACTCGTTGCACACCGCACATCCCAGCGGGGCGGCAAAGCCATGCAGCAGCCCCCCATCAACGTGGCGGGCAAGCAGTGGACACTGAGCAGCCCCCTGCATCTGTCCGACCGCTTCGTGTCCATCTATTATGACTCGCTCACGCACAACATCCTGCTGGGCGGTGTCGATGAGGTTGCCGTGCTGAACCCCAGGATGGCATTGGCACCGCAGCCCCGGCGCCCACTCTGCGTGACACGGGTGGAAGTGAACGGCACCACCGACGTGCCCCTGCCCGAACGCCAGCGCGCTGCGGACACACGCAAGGAGCCCTCCAGCCCCCACCTGCACCTCAGCTCCCGTCAGAACAATCTCGCCGTGAGTTTCTCCGACTTCGACTTCAGCCCCGAGCACACAGCCACCTATGCTTTCCGCCTGTCGCGCAAGCAGGCGGAGTGGGTACACCTGCAGCCCCGTCAGAACACCATACTGCTGTCCAACCTCCAGCCCGGCAACTATGAGCTCACGGTGTGCGACACACGTCAGCTCGATGCCGAGGCCGAGCCCACACCGCTGCTGCTGCTGCACATCCATGCCCCCTGGTACCAAACCACTTGGGCCTGGTGCCTGTACGTCCTGTTGGGGCTGGCAGCAGCCATGGCCTGCGCCATGGGCATCCGCTACCGCCGCCGGGCCGAGGCCGAGAAACGCCTGCGCGATGCCATGCTGGCCAGTGCCAAGCAGAAGGCGCGGCAGCTGGAGCAGGACAACGAGCAGTTGCAACGGCAGGTGCAGATCCAGACGCTGAGTGCAGCGGCCGACTCGCGCGAGCTCTCGGCCGACGAAGCCTTCCTGCTGCGCATCACACAACTCATCGAGGAACACATGGACAGCACCAAGCTCTCCACCGCCACCCTCAGCCAACTGGCAGCCATCCCGGCCAAGCAGCTCACGCGCCGCCTCAAGCAACTCACCGGACAGACGCCGGTGGAGTTCATCCGCCACAAGCGCCTGAGCAAGGCTGCGGCCCTGCTGCACAACCGCCACTTCAGCATAGCGGAAGTAATGTATATGGTAGGTTTCTCAAACGCCTCCTATTTCACACGCTGCTTCACGGCCGAACACGGCATGACTCCCACCGAGTACCACAACAAGCATCAGTCACTAACAAAACCATAATCCGTCATGAAACATTTCATTCCCTCGCTGGCGCTCGCCGCCGGCCTTTTGTGCAGCCACACCATGGCCGCCGCCACCCCTCCCATGCCACCTTCCAGCCCCGCTCCGGCGGCTGCCCCGGCGGCCAAGCCCGGCTCCTTCCAGGTGGGCAACAAGACATTCTTGCTCAACGGCAAGCCCTTCGTGGTCAAGGCCGCCGAGGTGCACTACCCCCGCATCCCGTGCGAATACTGGGAGCAGCGCATTCAGATGTGCAAGGCCCTCGGTATGAACACGCTGTGCATCTACGTCTTCTGGAACTTCCACGAGCCGCAGATGGACAACTTCCTCTTCACCGGTCAAAATGACGTGGCTGCTTTCTGCCGACTGGCTCAGAAGAATGGCATGTACGTCATCGTGCGCCCCGGTCCTTACGCCTGTGCCGAATGGGAGATGGGCGGTCTGCCCTGGTGGCTGCTCAAGAAAAAGGACATACGCCTTCGCGAGCAGGATCCGTTCTTCATGGAGCGCGCCGAGAAGTTCGAGACGAAGCTGGCAGAGCAGCTGCGTGACCTCACCATCCAGAAAGGCGGTCCCATCATCATGGTGCAGGTGGAGAACGAATATGGCTCCTATGGCGAGGACAAGCCTTACATGAGCGCCATGCGCGACATTATTCGCAAAGCATGGCAAGCCCCTGACCTCACGCTCTTCCAGTGCGACTGGAGTTCCAATTTCACCAAGAACGGCCTTGATGACCTCACATGGACGATGAATTTCGGTACCGGTGCCAACATCGACAACGAGTTCAAGAAGCTGGGCCAGCTGCGTCCGAACTCTCCCAAGATGTGCTCTGAGTTCTGGAGCGGATGGTTCGACAAATGGGGCGGTCGCCACGAGACACGTGGTGCCGAAGCTATGGTCGATGGCATCGCTCAGATGCTGGACCGCGGCATCAGCTTCTCGCTCTACATGACCCACGGAGGCACCAGTTGGGGCCATTGGGCAGGCGCCAACAGCCCCGGCTTCGCCCCCGACGTGACCTCTTATGACTACGATGCACCCATCAACGAAGCCGGACAGGTGACCGACAAGTTCTGGAAACTGCGCAAAGCCATGGAGAAGTACAGCGGCGAGTTCGACCCGAACACGGGTAAGTGGGGAGCACCCAAGAAACTGCCCGCCGTGCCTAAGGAATACCCAACTATCGCCATTCCCAAGTTTGAACTGAAGGAGTTTGCTCCGCTTTACAACGGCTTTGATTGGGAGTATGCTTTTGCTCATAGTGACCTTTTCCGCTCCTCCGGAGCACCCAAGACCTTCGAAGAGCTCGACATGGGTTGGGGCTGTATGCTTTATTCAACCCGTTTGCCTGAAATCAATGATGTGCAGGTGGAGGGTGTAACAGCTTTGGATAGTAAATGGACTTGCACACTCACTTTAGAGGCTCATGACTATGCTCAGGTGTTCATCGATGGCAAGTTCATCGGCAAGGTCGACCGTGTGAAGAGCGAGAAGACACTCACCCTGCCTGCCATCAAACAAGGACAGGAACTGCAGATTCTCGTCGAAGGAATGGGCCGCATCAACTTTGGCCGTGCCATCAAGGATTTCAAAGGCTTGATAGGAAGCCCCACCATCACGGCGACCCTCCACTCGCATCTCGGTGGCGTTGACGAGACACAAGTTACGTTCACGCCCAGCAAGTGGGAATGCTTTCGTATTCCCGATGATTATGCAGTCGCAGTCAAAGCTCTGGAACAGCAACAGAAGAAGCCTGCTACACGCGAGTCTATCAGTGTAATTCGGATTGGACGTACAATGCGTTATGCGTGGGGGAGCGAAGACCTCTGTTTCGGTCGCGGGTACTATCGCGGGTACTTCAACCTCTCCAAAACGGGCGACACGTTCCTGAACCTCGAGAACTGGGGCAAGGGTCAGGTTTATGTCAACGGCCACGCCATCGGTCGCCACTGGTACATCGGCCCGCAGCAGACGCTGTATGTGCCCGGTTGCTGGCTGAAGAAAGGCAAGAACGAGGTCATTGTTCTCGACGTCATGGGTCCCCGCGGCGAGCGCACCATTGAAGGTCTCGAGAAGCCCATCATCGACCGCCTGAACCTGGACCGTCCGCAGACGCACCGCCTCGAAGGACAGACCATCGACCTCAGCGGCGAGAAGCCCGTGAAGGAAGGTGAGTTCGCCCCCGGCAACGGCTGGCAGGAAGTGAAGTTCGA
Source organism: Bacteroidaceae bacterium (assembly GCA_017526905.1). GTDB lineage: Bacteria > Bacteroidota > Bacteroidia > Bacteroidales > Bacteroidaceae > Physcousia. The sequence continues at coordinate 13,209 of JAFXQT010000079.1, forward strand.
CCAACCCGTCAGCGGCCGCTACGTCTGCATCGAGGCCCTCAACAGCCACATGAACCGCGAGTACTGCTGCATCGCCGAATGGTATATGCTCGGCGCCGACGGCAAGCGCCTCTCGCGCGAACCTTGGCAGGTGGCCTACTGTGACGACGAGGACATCGAATCCGGCAACAAGACTGCCGACAAGATCTTCGACCTGCAGGAATCAACCTACTGGAGCACGAACCGCGGCGTGAAGTTCCCCCACCACCTCGTCATCGACCTCGGTCAGGACCAGACCTTCACGGGCTTCCAGTACCTGCCGCGCGTCGAGGCCGGCGCGCCCGAGAGCATCAAGCAATACCGCATCTACGTGAAGAGCAGCCTGTTCAAGGGCCTGTAAACACATACACCACCCTGCCCCACCCCCTGCCGCCGCATTCCTGCTCGCGGCAGTACGGGTGGGGCAGCCAAACATCCCCCCACACACAACATGAAACGAAGCATCATCACCACCCTGCTTGCACTGACGGCACTGCTGCAAGTGCAGGCACAGACCAACCTCACCGGCCGCATCTATGCAAACTCCAACATTATGGCCGACGAGATGAACAAGATCGTGGCCCTTGTCGACCAGAAAATCGATTCGGTGCGACTGGCCAAGCTTGCCGAATTTGAAAAGACGAAGAAACGCAAGCCCAACGCCAAAGAGAAAGCCGAGATCGAGGCCGACCTGAAAAAGGCCAAGGAGGCCACTATGGCCATGAAGAACGGGGTCAAGACGGCCATCAGCGTCGAGTTCAAGGACACCCGCAACTTGGTCATGACGGCAAAGATCTCCGTGGACGACAACGCCCTGAAGCTGGCTGGCGTGCCTTGGGTGAAGCGCAAGGCCATGAAGGCTGCACTGGCCGTTATGCCCACCACACAGAAGGCCACCTACAAGCAACAAGGCAACCTCATCATCTGCGAGGACCCCGACGAGCCTGACACCCTCCGCCTCTCAGCCGACGGCAAATACATCTACGGCACCTTCGACAAGAAGCAGAAGTTCCGCCTCAGCCGCACCAAATAGCGGGCAAGGTACGCGACCAGAGCTGATGAGGCTGCCGCGTACCAAAAGGCACGCATTCCTCGGGGCATTCCATACCAGCCATTCATACGGTTTGCCGCTCGACCTCTGGTCGCTTCGACACTTCGAAGAACCAATGTCAGGCCCCCCTTGGGGCTTTGCTGCGCTACTCCTCCCCCTTCTGAGGCAGCACACATGTTCTTGTGCGTTCGTTCTTCCTCCTTTATATAAAGGTGTGTTCTATTAATTAATAAATTCTCTATGAATTATCTTTGTTTGCTCTTGCCTCTTTCCGGCATCTTTTGCTCCAAGTCCTTGGGATGTTCTTGAAGTGTCAAGCGTCGCAAGCGCCGAGTGGCCCGCTACG
>JAFXQT010000080.1 GCA_017526905.1 Bacteroidaceae bacterium
GATGGTTGTTGATTTACGGTTGGGTGCTATGAATGAAGGGTGGGTTGATTTGTTGGGTACGGTTTTCCAAGTAGGTGGAAAACCGTCAAGACGTAGGCGTATATGGTTTTCCACGTAGTTGGAAAACCATGAAGCCCTATGATTTATGGTGCATAAGATACGACATTTTACGCGGTATTCCAAATAACACGGCTGAAAAAGAAGGGGTAGATCAGGAATAACTGCGTTAATTTTTATTAAATGAATCACTTTGTGATAGCATTTCCGAGCATAAATCACTTGTGTAAGCAGAACAGAATCAACAGATAAGGGTACATTAGTGATTGAGTGATTTCATTTTGCGAGGAAAACTATAAGTGCGCGCGTGCGCGCGAGAGAGACATGTAGAGGGAGAGAGACATGTAGAGGCCACGGCGCGGCTGAAGGGTGCGCAGGGCTCGGCGACAGAGATAGTCAACACCATCCGCTAACACGAATGGCGGCCATGCGTGGCCGCCATTCGTGTGTTAGGAGCTCTCCAGGGTTCACTCCTCTGGCTCTGGCTCGGCCTCATAACAGCCTGCATCCGGAGCGCCGTCGGCCAAGCGATTTCTGCCCATACGGTCCAAAAGCAAATCCTGGCCGTAGTTGGAATCGGCTATATTGCGCATCTTCGACGTGCGCAGGGGCGTGAAGTCATAGATGAAATTGTCGGTATCGACAAGCTTGAAGTTCTTCCACGAAGCCGTTTCCTCGTCATCGTCGTATGTGATCTCAACGAAGCGGGGTGAATCGGTGACCTTTTCCGTAGCCACGAAACAGTTCTTGAAAAAATATTCGAAGCGGCAGTCGGCATTGGGCAGCGAGGAACCAATCAGTACATCCTCGGCATAGCCCGTGATGACGCTGTTGATGAAGTTGAGCCGGTGCAGCGCATGGTAGTCATCGCCCTCATAGTTGGCAAAATACAGCGCCGCACCACGATCGGCACTGAGCGGGTAAAACTGTGCCAACGTGCAATACAGGAAATCGGACAAGCCACCCGTCACCGACACGCAATGCCCCTGCGTATTGCTCACCTCTGTGTTACGCACCACGGTGCGGCAGTCCTTCAGCCGAAGGCCATCGCCGCCGATATTGTGCAGCCGGCAGGATAGCAAGGTGAGCGTGGTCAGGCTGGCGGTATCAGTGACGGTGGTGTCGCACACAATGCCAAACCTGGCACTGTGCAAATCGGTGTAGGTGAACTGATTCTCTGCACTGGTTGGGGCAATAGTGACACCTTCCCAGCGAGATGGCAGGCGGTCGTAGGTGAGATAGTCGAAGATGTGGTCGGTACGGTCGCCACGCAACACCACAGGTGCCTCGAGGGTGCCATCAGCCACCACGCGTCCGCGCACCACAAGTCCGGCCCCTTCATGGAAAAGCAGTTGGGTGCCTGCAGCAAGCGTAAGCGTAGCTCCCTGTGCCACAACAAGGCTGTCATAGACCACGATGGGACGCCCCACAGCAAGTGTGGTGTCAGCCTGTATGGTCTGCCCGCGCATGAACCATGCGTCCTGCCCGCCAGCTGTGAGCACCACCCGCTGCGTAACACCGCTCTCCAATGTGAATAGGATGGCATCCTCCACGCCCACAGGTGCATCGGCATGCTGCTCAGGCACTGTCACCTCGCAACGGACAAAGATGCTGTCACGCCGACGCACCTCGAAGTCGGTTGCCCGGTTTCCGGCCGTTCGACTTAAGTCCTGACCATCCACATTGATGCGGAAGGGACTTCCAGCCCCGCCTTCCAACCGCACTTCCCTGATCCGCAGACCAGCCTCGCCTTGGTTGCGCACAATCAAGGTCTTTGTGGCCGACGGAATGGTTGTGATGAAGGTGTCAAAACGGATAGAGTCCACACTGAACGAGAGGGTCTGCGAACGGTCGGACGTGAAATCGTCGTAATGGTCGCAGGCTGCCAAGAGGAACGGCAGGATAAAGAAGAGCGGCAGAAGGCAGATGCCATCGCGGCGGAGCGCGATGCACAGCAGCTCTATGTAACTTCTTTTTTTCACGATTCAGTTGCTTACCCGGCGGGGAACCGCCGGGCACGGTGGCTTTTCAGTTACTGTTATTGTTCAATTTTCACTTGCCACTTGCTTACCCGGCGGGGAACCGCCGGGCACGGTGGCTTTTCAGTTACTGTTATTGTTCAGTTTTCATTTGCCACTTGCTTACCCGGCGGGGAACCGCCGGGCACGGTGGCTTTTCAGTTACTGTTATTTTTCACTTTTCACTTGCCACTCTTCACTTTTCACTTTTCACACGTTCTCCAGAATAGCCAGCAGGTGGCGCCATACCATATCAACGGTGGCAATCTCCAGCTTTTCGTCGGGCGAGTGAACGCCACGCAGCGTGGGACCGAAGCTGACCATGTCCAAGCCAGGATACTTCTCAGAGAAGAGGCCGCACTCCAAACCGGCATGAATGCCACGCACTATTGGCTCTTTGCCGAACAGCTTGCGGTATTGCTCTACCGCCACCTTGAGCAACTGGCTGTTGGGATTGGGCTTCCAACCAGGATATCCCTCGCCTATCTCCACCTCGGCACCGGCCAATTCGAAGGCGGCAGCCACCGTGTGGGCCATGTTCAGACGATTACTCATTAAGCTGCTGCGCTGCGATGAATTGATGCAAACCAAGCCAGGCTCTGTCTGGCGAATGCTGGCCAGGTTGCTCGATGTCTCGACCAGTTCGATATCCTGGCTCATTGCATATACGCCGTTATCCACGGCCTGTAGGGCAGTTATGATACGTCGCGAAGCCTCTTCCGGGAACACAGTGGGCAGGGCATCGGTGCTCTCCAGCAGGAACTGCATGGAAGGCTCTGTTACATAGAACTCCTCCTGCACATCGGCAGCGAAGAGGTTCCAATCCACACGCGCCTGTTCCTTATATTCATTTGGTATAGCAACGATGGCTTCCGCCTCGCGGGGAATGGCATTGTGCAGACCTCCTGCTTGGATATCGGCCAGACGGAGTCCATACTTCTTCATGCCATCGTAGAGGAAACGGGCCAGCAGTTTGTTGGCATTGGCACGCTTCTTGTCAATATCATCGCCGCTGTGTCCGCCCACCAGCGCCTTGACCGTCAGTTTCAGGAAGAAGAGACCTGCAGGTGTGGTTTCAGGGGTGAAACGGAACTTGGCTTCGGTGCGGCAACCGCCGGCACAGCTCACAAAAATCTGTCCCTCGTCCTCCGAGTCGAGGTTGATGAGCATCTGGCCGGACATGAATCCGGGCTTCATGCCTTCGGCACCCGTCAGCCCCGTTTCTTCATCGCGGGTGAATACACATTCGATGGGACCATGCTTCACGGTGTCGTCCACCAGCAAAGCCATCTCCATAGCACACCCGATGCCGTCGTCGGCACCCAGCGTGGTTCCGCGTGCATGCAACCAACCGTCCTGCACATAGGTCTGGATGGGGTCCTTCAGGAAATCATGCTGCACATCGTTATTTTTCTCGCAAACCATATCCATGTGCGACTGCAGGATTATGGTAGGACGGTTCTCCATGCCTGGCGTTGCAGGCTTGCTGATGAGCACGTTACCCGTCTCATCCACCTTGTAGTCCAGGTGGTTCTCCTCGGCAAAGCGGCAGAGGAAAGCAATCATCTGCTCCTCATGCTTGGAGGGGCGGGGCACTTGGTTAATGCGGGCAAACATCTCGAACACGGAGGCCGGAGTCATTTCTGTTTGATTCATAGTGGTATGCTAATTTTGGTTAAATCGTCGGGTAAAAGACGGGCTTGTACAAATGTTGGTGTATCTTTGTGCCCGTAAAAAGGCAAGGCTGCCTGCTTAATAGCGCCTGCAAAGATAAATACAAGTTATTAAACTAACGAACGAAATGGCGAAATTATTGCTCATCACCCTCGCATTTGTGGCCATTGCTGTGGCATTGCTGGCCCTGAAGCTGCTGCTGAAAGGCGATTCACGCGGTCCGATGACGCACATCGGAGCCTCAAAGGCTATGCGGCAGCGCGGCATTCATTGCGTGGAAAGCATGGATGCAACCGAACGGTTCACTTTGCAGAACAGACCGCATGCAGCAGAGCGCATCCAAACTACGAACTGTTAACAAAACAATCATACACCAAAAAATGAAGAAAATGCTCTTTCTGGCACTCGGTGCCGCCATGGCACTGACCGCCTGCAACAACCAAGAAGAACAACAAACGGCAAAGGCCACCGATGCCGAGGAAGCCAACACCGGACTGCGTATCGCCTATGTAGAAGTGGATACGCTCATGAATCAGTATCAGTTCTGCCGTGACTACAACCTCGTGCTCAACAAGAAAGCCGAGAACATACAGAACACACTGGCCGAGAAGCAGCGCGCACTGCAACAGCACTACGCCGCCATGCAGAAGAAGTACGAGAGCAACGGTTTCACCACGCGTGACGAACTGGAACGTGCACAGAATTCGCTGCAAAAGGAGCAGCAGAACCTGGCCGAACTGGAACAACGTCTGGGCAACGAACTGGCTGCTGAGAATGCCAAGCTGACCGAAGAGATGCGCGACAGCATTCAGATGTTCCTAAAAACCTACAACAAGAGCAAGAAATACGACTTTATCCTGACCAAGCAGGGCGACAATATCCTGCTGGCCAATGCCAAATACGACATCACGAATCAGGTGGTGGCTGGGCTGAACAAGCGCTACAAAGCCAAGCCCGACGTGAAGAAAGCAACGGAAAAGAAAACAGAGAAGAAAGACTGAGGGCAGCGAAGTGAACTATCTGGAATACCACTTCAAGATTGACCCTGCTACCGAGGCGGCCTCCGATGTGTTGGCCGCCTTGTTGGCAGATGCCGGTTTTGAAACGTTCGAGCCCGAAGCACAAGGGCTGAAGGCCTACGTCCAAACCGGACTGCTGAGCCAGGACACGCTGGACCGCGTGGTAGAGGACTTCCCCCTGCCAGGTGTTGCCATAAGCTACACCAAGGCTCAAGCTCCCAACGAGAACTGGAACGCCGTCTGGGAAAGTGAGACTGGGTTTGAGCCCATTACCATAGGTCGCCGCTTCGTGGTGTTTGACGACCGCTACACCTGCCCCATCCGCATCAGGCCCCAACAGGCTTTCGGAAGTGGGAGCCACGCCACCACGCAGACTATCCTGCAATGGTTGGCCACGAAGGACCTGACTGGCCGCAGGGTGATTGATGCCGGATGCGGGACCGGCATCCTCGGCATCGCTGCAAAGTTGTGCGGGGCTGAGCATGTCTGCGGGTACGACATAGACGAGTGGTCCGTGCGCAACGCACAGGAAAACGCAGCGCTGAACGGCGTGCAGATGGATGTGCTGCTGGGCGATGCCAGCGTGCTGCAACAAGTGGCCCCCGCACACCTGCTGCTGGCCAACATCAACCGCAACATTCTGCTGGCCGACCTGCCTGCATTCTCGGCACATGTGCTGCCGGGCGGACAGATGGTGCTGTCGGGCTTCCTTGCAGCCGATGTTCCGCTGCTCGTCGAAGCGGCACACGCAGTAGGCATGAACACCGAAGAACAACGTGCCAACGGCGATTGGCAGATGCTTGTATTCACCAAGAAATGAGCCAGACATGAAAAACGTTTCCAACTATTCTGATGTCGATCTGCGCGTGCTGCAACTCTTGTCGCAGACCTTCCCAACCATTGCAGCAGCCTCCACCGAGATTATCAACCTGCAAGCCATACTGAACCTGCCCAAAGGAACGGAGCACTTTATGGCCGACATACACGGCGAGTACGAGGCGTTTCTGCATATACTGAGAAATGCGTCGGGCAGCATTAAGCGCAAAGTGAAAGAACTCTATGCCGATACGCTGAGCAAGGAGGAACTGCGCGAATTGTGCACACTCATCTATTACCCCGAACAGAAACTGGAACTGCGCCACGCCGCACAGGACACGGCCGACCAAGCGGACAATACGTTCTATGCCAGGACACTGGAACAGCTCATTGCTGTGTGTCAGAGTGTGTCCAGCAAATACACACGATCCAAAGTGCGCAAAGCGCTGCCGGCCGAATTTGCCTATATCATCGAGGAATTGCTGCACGAATCGCCCAGCGACCACGACAAGAAGGCGTATTTCAATGGCATCATCGAGAGTATCATACAAACAGGACGGGCCGATGCCTTCATCATTGCACTGGCCAACGTGATCCAACGGCTGGCAGTGGACCAGATGCACATCCTGGGCGACATCTACGACCGCGGCCCAGGCGCACATATCATCATGGACAACCTGTGCCAACTGCACAACGTGGATATCCAATGGGGCAACCACGACGCGCTGTGGATGGGGGCTGCAGCAGGCAACGACTGCTGCATAGCCAACGTGCTGCGCCTCTCACTGCGCTATGGCAACTTGGCCACGCTTGAGGACGGCTACGGCATCAACCTTGTGCCGCTGGCCACCTTTGCCATGGACACTTACAACACCGATCCGTGCGACCTCTTCGGCCCCCGCTTGGACAAGGACGACACCACACACAACGAGAAGACACGGCGGCTCATTGCACAGATGCACAAAGCCATCAGTATCATTCAGTTCAAGCTGGAGTCGCAAATGATCCTGCGCCGCCCCGAGTGGCACATGGAGGACCGCCTGGTGCTGCAGTACATCGACAAGGAACGCGGCCTGTTTGTGCGCGATGGGCATGAGTACGAGATGACCGACACCTTCTTCCCCACCATCGACCCGGCCCACCCGTTCGATCTCACCCAAGAGGAGGCCGAGCTGGTGCGCCAACTGCACCACTCCTTCCGCGTGTCGGACAAACTGCAGAAACATATCAAGTACCTCTTCACACACGGCTGCATGTATGCCATCTGCAACGGCAACCTACTCTTTCACGCCTCCGTGCCCCTGCATCCAGACGGCACGCTCAAGGAGGTGGAACTGAATGGGCAGCGCTACAGCGGCCGACAACTGATGCACCACATAGGCATGGTGATGCGGGCAGCCTTCAACCAGGACACACCACACGACGAGAAACGCTTTGCCCGCGACTTCTTCTGGTATCTGTGGTGCGGCCAGGACTCGCCCCTCTTTGACAAGGCACGAATGGCCACTTTCGAACGCTACTTCCTGCGCGACAAATCCACCCACGAAGAGGCTAAGGGCAACTACTACCTGCTGCGCAACGACCCCACGGTGTGCGACCGCATCCTGGATGCCTTTGGCGTGGAGGGGCCCAACCGCCACATCATCAACGGCCATGTGCCTGTGCATGCCAGTCGCGGCGAAAGTCCCATCAAGGCCGACGGACGGCTGATGGTGATCGACGGCGGCCTGTCCAAAGCCTATCACGGCGAAACCGGCATCGCGGGCTACACGCTGGTGTATCACAGCCGTGGGTTCGAACTGATTCAGCACGAGCCATTCACCAGCACGGCCGTGGCCATCAGCGAGGGCACAGACATTCGCTCATCCAAGCAAATAGTGGAGCTGTCCGGACGTCGGCTCCTGGTGCGCGACACTGACAAAGGGCGCGAGCTGCAGGCACAGATAGCCGAACTGCAGCAACTGCTCTATGCCTACCGCCACGGCATCATCAAAGAGCAGTCGCAGCGCATGGGCACCAACGCATAGCGCCCCCCAGCCTGCCAACCATTCAACAAGAACTACAATCAAAAAACCTTCATCATAACTCACATCACCACCATGGACATCAAGACAATCGGATTGGCCAGCGACCACGCCGGCTTCCAGCTGAAACAATTCGTGAAACAGTATCTTGAACAACACGGCTATGCCTATAAGGACTACGGCACCTACACCGAGGAGTCGTGCGACTACTCGGACTTCGGCCATGCGCTGGCACGCGGCATAGAAGCCGGCGAGGTCTATCCAGGCATCGCCATCTGCGGCTCTGGCGAAGGCATCAACATGACACTCAACAAGCACCAGAGCATCCGTGCAGGCCTCTGCTGGATTCCGGAGATTGCCCACCTGATTCGCCAGCACAACAATGCCAACGTATTGGTCATGCCCGGCCGCTTCATCGACAACGACATGGCCGCCAAAATCATGGACGAGTTCTTCGCCACCGAATTTGAGGGTGGCCGCCACCAAAAGCGTATCGACAAGATTCCCGTTTGCTAAGTGGCCCCACCACCAGGAACAGCTGTGCCAGCCATCGCTGACACAGCTGTTCACGTTTCTGGGTGGGAACACAAAAAAAGGAGGTGAACACCTCTGATTGATGTTCACCTCCTACATGATATCGGTCATTACTTCGTCTGCTTCCAGAAGTCCTCTTCGGCCTTAATCTCAGCCTGCTGCTTGTCATAGGCAGCCTTCTGGCGTGCATATTCGGCATTGTGAGCCTGGACTGTCTGAATGTTCTGCTTCAGGCGGTTGGCCGAACCGCTCACGGTGATGTCGGCAGCGGCAGCCTTATTGCAGTAGGCAATGGCTGAATTGTAATCCTTCTGCTTCACAGCCATATTGGCACGCTGCATAAACACCTTGCCAGCCAAATCGCTGTTGTAGGACACAGCCTTGTCCAGGTAGCTGGAGGCATTCTTGAAGTCGCCGCTCTTCTGCATGGCATTGGCAATGCGGATGCAGATATTGCCCTTCTGGTTGTCGCTCTTGCACAGTTCAAGTGCCTCGTTGTAGTACTTCACGCTCTGCACGTTGTCCTTGTCCTTGGCATACTTCTGTGCCAAAGCGATGGCCGACTCATAAGAGGGTTCCAGCTTGAAAGCATATTCGGCAGCCGTGTAATAGACGGGAGCATCGTCGCAATCGTTGGCAGCCATCAGTGTCAATGCGCTCTTCAGGTAGGCAAGGTTGTCCTTGTTGGCCTCCACCTTCGGGGTGAAGATGGCGATGATCTGGTCGCGGTCGGCAGCCTTGGACTGTGCAAAGAGGCCTTCGATGGTGTTCAGCGGCGAGTCATACTCATCCACGATCTTCTGCGCAGCAACGCTGTCGTCCTCTTGCTTGGCCAGCTGCAGCATCTTGTCGCACACCTCCTTGGATTCGAGGTAGTCCTGAAGGAACTGCTCGCGGAAACCGTTGTTATCCTTTTGGTACATAGCGTAGGAGGTGCGGAAGTAGCTGTCCAGCACAAAACCCTTCACCTCGCGGCCGCCGTGCTCGTTGATCTTCTTGATACCGTCGGAGAACAAAGCATAGCTCTTCTCCAGGGTGAACTCAGGATCGGCCTGCGGACCGAGGAACGCATAGTCGTAAGCCTTGCGGGCGATGATGTCGCCATCGGTGGCCTGTTTTGAAGGCGAAGTGAACGAGTTCAGGCCGGCCAGGTTCTTCACACGGAGGTCATACAGCCCCATCAGTTCCTTGAAGAGCTCTTGCTTCTTGGCCTTGTCCTGTTCGTTCTGCACCATCATGAACAGCATGTATGCGCCATTGGTATAGATACCCACCTGTGCATAGGGAGCCTTCTCGATGAGATACTTCCAGCTGATATATGCATCGTTGAAATCGTTGTTGTTGATGTCCATCTGGAAGGTGGTGACGTGTTGCAGTGCGGTGGTAGCCTCAGCCTCGTCGGGCAGCATCATGGCGATGCGCTGACGTGTATCGGTACCCTCGTATTGTGCCATAGCAGGCATTGCCATGATGGTCAGGCCTGCGGCAATGATGAATTTCTGAAGTTTCATAGTTCTTTCTTTAGTTGAATAATTCTACAATTACTGCTATACCTTATAATATATATAGGGGTTCTTCTGTTTATTTAGACTGCTACTTCGGCGTAGGGTTTAATGCCGAGGAAGGTGTAGCGGAAGTTCTTTCCCTTGACGGAGGGGAACTGGCTGCGGTGATCGATATCGGCGCGTGTGCGCAAGTGGTCGATGATGCGGTTGTAGCAGTCCTGGCCGCTATGGGCCTTGACGCGTGCCACGAAAAGCGTGTCCACATATTCAAACTTGCCTGTCTGAGCGGACTGGACCACACGCTTGAAGTTCAGCGTTGCCTCGTACCAACCCGGCTGTTCGTCGGTCAGATGTCGCAGCATCCCGTACCGCTCCTTATTGCCTTCGTGCATCGGCGCGGCCTGTGTGCCATCGGCATTTTCGCCCTTGCCATTGGCCTTGAACTCCTCCAGTGTCGAAGCATTGGTCTTGATCACGATAAAGTAGAGGCGCGGACGTACCTTATAGCGCTTGGGGTAAGGCACGGGTCCCTCGGCATACTCGCAGAAATCCCGCTCAAACTGAGGTGTCATGACGAAGCCTGGAATGGTTGCAATGAAGCGGAGTGCATCATCGACACTGGTCACCACGCACTCATCGTCAAAGTAGCGGATGTATAAATTCATTTGCATTGTGCTATTGTTACGTGTTAAAACGGCTGCAAATATACTGCATTTTCTGTCAAGAAACCCAATTTTATCTTTTTTTAAGTGTCATTCCATCGCTTTTTTCACACTTTTGCGCAAAGAATGCAACCAAGAGGGCGCTTTGCGTTAAACAATGTACTCGGATTGGCCACCTGCACGAAGAAGAGTGCCACCAACCGCAACTTCTTTTTCCAGCCGTCCAAACTGGGCAGACGAGCCTTCAATTTGCGTAAAAAAAGAGGGACAAAACAACATTTCCCTTCAATTTGTTTGGCTGATACACGGAATTGCTTTACATTTGCAGCGCAAAACAACAACAAACGCAATGATTCGTAACTTCAATACATTTTGGTGGTGGCGTAGCTCAAGGTTCCATAAATCGTGAGTCGCATTGCCATATATATATGTATAAAGAATAACATACAAAACAGAAAGGCTTGTCGGGAATCTCACGGCAAGCCTTTTTATTTGGCAACACAACAAACAAAACACAGCCATACAACACACAAACCAACACGAAAAGCAACAATATGCACAGCCACAACATTAACACAAACGGATTCTACGGCCAATTCGGCGGAGCCTACGTCCCAGAAATCCTTTACCACACCGTGGAGACACTCAGGGAACAGTACCTGCCCATCATCCAGAGCGAGGCGTTCCAACAGGAGTACATGCAGCTACTGCGCGACTACGTAGGGCGCCCAAGCCCCTTGTATCTGGCCCATCGCATGAGTGCCAAGTACGGATGCCGACTCTACCTGAAACGCGAGGACCTGAACCACACGGGAGCACACAAAATAAACAATGCCATCGGCCAGATTCTGTTGGCACGGCGCATGGGCAAGAAGCGCATCATAGCCGAGACGGGTGCCGGTCAGCACGGCGTTGCCACCGCCACGGTGTGCGCCCTGATGGATATGCCCTGCCGCATTTACATGGGTGCCACCGACGTGGCTCGCCAGCATGTGAATGTAGAGCGCATGAAGATGCTTGGCGCCGAGGTGTTTCCGGTGGAGAGCGGCAACAAGACACTGAAGGACGCCACCAACGAGGCCATACGCGACTGGTGTTGCCACCCGTCCGACACGTTCTACATCATCGGCTCCACGGTGGGGCCACACCCCTACCCCGACATGGTGGCACGCCTGCAGAGCATCATCAGCCAGGAAATCAAACAGCAACTCTTTGAGAAGGAAGGGCGCGACTATCCCGACTACCTCATGGCCTGCGTAGGCGGAGGCTCCAATGCCGCCGGCACCATCTACCACTACATCGACGACGAACGCGTGCGCATCTGTCTTGGCGAGGCTGGCGGCAAGGGCATCGACAGCGGGCTGACGGCTGCCACCATCCACTGCGGTACACTGGGTATCATCCATGGCTCGCGAACGCTGGTGATGCAGACTGCCGACGGACAGATTATCGAACCTTACAGTATTTCAGCGGGGCTTGATTATCCCGGCATCGGCCCCATGCACGCCCATTTGGCACAAGTACACAGGGCCACGGTCATGGCCATCACTGACGACGAAGCGCTCAAGGCTGCCTATGAGCTGACACGCCTGGAAGGAATCATACCTGCATTGGAGAGCGCGCATGCCTTGGCCATGCTGCCCAAAATGTCGTTCCGCCCCACCGACATCGTCGTGCTTACGGTGAGCGGCCGCGGCGACAAGGACCTGGACACTTACCTGAAGCACCAACAGGCGTAAATCAGCTTTCAGCATGGCGAAGCGCCTGAGGGCGGAAGAAAGACACCGAGCGGGGAACCGCTCGGCACAGTGGCCTCAGTCGGCATTCATCATTCGTCATTCGTCATTCATCATGTTTTCCTACCACACCGCTACGCGCCATATCCTTGGCGACATACACACCCCCGTCAGCACCTACTTGAAGGTGCGCGACCTCTATCCTCAAAGCGCGCTGCTGGAGAGTTCGGACTATCACGGCAACGACAACGCCCGCTCATTCATCGCCCTGTGCCCTATAGCTTCCGTTGAGATCAGCCATGGCGTTGGCATCGGGCACCTGCCCGACGGCACTGGCATGCGTCGCTCCATCCACGGCTCAGACACGGCTGCGTTCCTCCAGTCGTTCCTCGATCAGTTTCAAATCGAAGGCGACAGCAGCAACTATTGCGGCCTATACGGCTATACGTCGTTCAATGCCGTGCGCTATTTCGAACAGATTCCGGTCAAGGACGAAACACAGGAGAAGAACGATGCACCCGACCTCCTGTACATCCTGTACAAATACCTCATTGTGTTCGACCACTTCAGCAACAGCCTTACGCTTGTCGAGCTGCTGACGGAGCATGAGTCATCACACCTGAACGAACTGGAGCAGCGGCTCGGGCGTCCGGCCCTCAGCACCTACGATTTCCGCCCGGAAGGCGAGATCAGCAGCACGCTCACCGACGACGAGCACCGTGCCAACATACGGCGGGGCATCAGCCACTGTCTGCGCGGCGATGTGTTCCAGATTGTGCTTTCCCGCCGTTTCTGCCAGCGTTACACGGGCGACGATTTCCAGCTCTACCGCACGCTTCGCAGCATCAACCCCTCGCCCTATCTGTTCTATTTCGACTTCGGCGGCTTCCGCATCTTTGGTTCTTCGCCCGAGACACACTGCCGCATAGACGGTAGCACGGCCTATATCGACCCCATAGCCGGCACCACACGCCGAACGGGCAATACCGAGCAGGACCGACAGAACGCCCAGTATCTTCGCAACGACCCGAAGGAGAATGCCGAGCACGTGATGCTAGTGGACTTGGCACGCAACGACCTCTCACGCAACTGCCACGACGTGCACGTGGATTTCTTCAAGGACATGCAATACTACAGCCACGTGATCCATCTGGTGAGCCGCGTCAGCGGAACACTCAATGCCGATGCCTCGCCAATACGTACGTTCATCGACACCTTCCCCGCCGGCACCCTTTCCGGTGCGCCTAAAGTGCGCGCCATGCAGCTCATCACCGAAATCGAGCCGCACAACCGCGGCGCCTACGGCGGCTGCATCGGTTTCATCGGTCTGGACGGCTCGCTCAACCAAGCCATCACCATCCGCACCTTCGTGAGCCGCAACAACGAGCTTTGGTTCCAGGCCGGCGGAGGCATCGTGGCCAAGAGCGACGTGGAATACGAATTACAAGAAGTTAACAACAAGCTTGGTGCATTGCGTCACGCCATAGCCCAAGCAGCTCAAATGTAATGCCATGAACATCATCATCATCGACAACTACGACTCCTTCACCTACAACCTCTCGCACCTGGTGAAACAGCTCGGAGCCACATGCACCACGGTGCGCAACGACCAGTTTGAACTGCCCAGCCTGGATGCCTTCGACAAGATTATACTCTCGCCAGGCCCAGGCATCCCAAGCGAGGCGGGTTTGCTCTTAGACGTAATCCGCACCTATGCCGGGCGCAAGCCAATCCTGGGCGTATGCCTGGGGCACCAGGCCATAGGCGAGGCTTTCGGAGCGCAGCTGGAAAACCTGACCGAGGTGTTCCACGGCGTGCAGACCCCCATAACCATCACCACCCCCGACTACCTGTTCAGCGGCCTGGACACGCCGGTCGATGTGGGACGCTACCACTCCTGGGTCGTCTCCAAGGCCGGTTTGCCAGCCTGCCTCGAAGTGACAGCCGAAAGCGCCGAAGGCCAAATCATGGCACTGCGGCACCGGCAGCTGGACATCCGCGGCATCCAGTTCCACCCCGAAAGCGTGCTCACCCCCTGCGGCGAAACGTTGCTCAGCAACTGGATCAACCACTAACACGACACCACGACACATGCCATAACACAACACGCCACAACACATTGCAACACAAATGAAACACTATCTTTCTGCCCTCATCGAGGGGCGCGACCTCACACGCGAGGAGACACGCGACATCATGCTCAACCTTACGCGCGAGCAATACAACGAACACCAGATAGCAGCCCTGCTCATGGCCATCCAGCTGCGCGGCGTCACCGTGGACGAACTGCTGGGCCTGCGCGACGGTCTGCTCGAAACCGGACTCTACATCGACCTGAGCGACTACAACACGCTCGATATCGTAGGAACCGGCGGCGACCAGAAGAACACGTTCAACATCTCCACTTGTGCCGCATTCGTCATTGCCGGCGCCGGCTACAAGGTGACCAAGCATGGCAACGGGGCCAGCACCTCAGTAAGCGGTGCCAGCAACGTTCTGCAGAACCACGGCGTGCGCTTCAGTTCCGATGCCGACCAACTGCGCCGCAGCCTCGACGAAGCCGGTATCTGCTATTTCCACGCGCCCCTGTTTGCCTACGGCATGAAGTTCGTCGGGCCGGCACGCAAGGCGCTGGGAGTGCCCACCTGCTTCAACCTGTTGGGACCGCTGGTCAACCCCTGCCACCCACACAACTCGTTGCACGGCACAGCCAACCAAAGCCAGCTCCGCCTCTACACAAGCATTCACCAGCGCATCGGCGACAACTTTGGCGTGGTGACCAGCTACGACGGCTATGACGAGATATCACTTACCAGCGGATTCAAGCTCGTGACCAACAGCTTTGAGAAGGTTTATACACCCAAGGAGATGGGACTGAACTACGTGGAACCGTCCGACATCTATGGCGGCGAGAGTGCCGAGGAGGCCATGCTCATATTCGACAACGTGTTGCAAGGCACCGCCACCACCGCCCAGCGGAATGTAGTGCTTGCCAATGCCGCCTGCGGCATCAGCGTGATGGACCGCAACCTCAGCATCGAGGAAAGCCTGGATCAGGCACGCGAGTCGCTGGACAGCGGCCGGGCGCTGAACGCCCTGAAGCGCTTCGTCGCCATCAACTCCTGAGCATCGCCATCAACCACCAACACACAACACACATACATCTATGTCAGATATTCTGGAAGAAATCGTTGCCCGAAAGCGGCTGGACGTTGCACAGGCCAAGGAGCGACTGCCCGAGCAACAGCTGCACTGCCTGGTGGAACGCCAGCTGGAGGCCGAGAGCCATAGCCCTGCGCCACGCCGCAGCATGCAGCAGGCCCTGCTGCAATCCAGCACAGGCATCATAGCCGAGTTCAAGCGGCGGTCGCCCTCCAAGGGGTGGATCAAAGAAGAGGGGCGCCCGGACATCATCCCGCCCGCCTACGAACAGGCAGGGGCAAGTGCCCTGTCCATCCTCACCGACGAGCCCTATTTCGGCGGCAGCCAATCCTTTATCCAAACGGCGCGCCCGCTGGTGCATATCCCCATCCTGCGCAAGGACTTCATCATCGACGAGTATCAGCTGTTCGAAGCCCGCCACATCGGTGCCGATGCCGTGCTGCTCATTGCCGCATGCCTCACGCTGCAGCAATGTGCGACCTTCGTGCACACAGCCCACCAGTTGGGGCTGGAGGTTCTGTTGGAAACGCACAGCGAGGCCGAACTGGACTATGCCACCCTCGAGGCCGACATGGTGGGCGTGAACAACCGCAACCTGGGCACCTTCGTCACCGATGTCCAGAACTCCTTCCGCATGGCAGAGTTGCTGCCTGCCGACCGCGTGCTGGTGAGCGAGAGCGGCATTGCCAGCCCCGACACCATAGGCCAGCTGCGCCAGGCAGGCTATCGCGGTTTCCTCATCGGCGAAACATTCATGCGGCAAGCCGACCCAGGCGCTGCCCTCCAAGCCTTTGTCCAAGCACTATGATCATAAAGATTTGCGGCATGCGCGAGCCCGACAACATACGCGCCGTTGCCACACTGGTGCGCCCCGACTGGATGGGCTTCATCTGTTGGCCGGGCTCTAAGCGCTTTGTGGCCCAGGTGCCAGCCTATCTGCCCCAGCCGCCTGTGCAACGCGTGGGGGTGTTCGTTGATGCTCCCGTCCAATACGTGCGCCAGCAGGCCGAAGCGCTTGGCCTGCACTTGATTCAGCTGCACGGCCACGAGGACGAGCAGTACTCCCACGCCATTAAAGAAATACTCCACCTGCCCATCATCAAGGCTTTTGGCATCAGCGACTTATCCGACATCGTTAAAGTCAACGCCTACGCCAGCCGTTCCAGTGCCGACTACCTGCTCTTCGACACCAGCACGCCGCTGGTGGGTGGCAGTGGCCGGCAGTTCGACTGGTCGCTCCTGAGCCACTACACAGGCCCCCTCCCCTTCCTGCTCAGCGGTGGCATCGGACCAGCCGATGCGACACAGATCCGGGCATTCAGCCACCCCCGTTGCATCGGCATCGACCTGAACTCGCGCTTCGAAGTGTCGGCCGCCCTGAAGGATGTGCATGCCCTGCAGGCTTTTGCCGAGGAACTCAGACAATAACACACCAACCTCACACACATACAGCATCAATATGAACCGAATCAACACCCTCTTCCAGCAGAAACCGTCCGGGCTGCTATCCTTATATTTCTGTGCCGGGCACCCCACGCCCGACAGCACAGCCACCATCGTCCGCACGCTGGCACACCGCGGCATCGACATGATCGAGATTGGCATCCCCTTCAGCGACCCGATGGCCGACGGCCCCGTCATCCAGGATGCTGCCACCAAGGCGTTGCGCGGCGGCATGACGCTGCGCAAGCTGTTCGGCCAGCTGGACGGCATCCGCACGGACGTGTCCATCCCGCTCATCCTCATGGGCTATCTCAACCCCATCATGCAGTTCGGCTTCGAAGCCTTCTGCCAGCGGTGCGCCGAGGTGGGCATAGACGGATGCATCATCCCCGACCTGCCCTTTGCCGACTATCTGGAGCACTACAAGCCCATAGCCGACCGCTACGACCTGCGCATCATCATGCTCATCACTCCCGAGACGAGCCCCGAGCGCATCCGCTTCATCGACCACCACACCGACGGCTTCATCTACATGGTGTCGTCGGCAGCCGTCACCGGTGCCCAGAGCGAGTTCGACCGCCAAAAACAGGCCTACTTCCAGCGTATCGACGACATGCACCTGCGCAACCCGCGCATGATCGGCTTCGGCATCTCCAACCGGCAGACGCTCGAGAGCGCACAGCAGAACGCCGCCGGAGCCATCATCGGCTCCAAATTCGTGTCGCTGCTCGACAGCACACAAAATGCCGACCTGGCCCTTGACGCGCTGCTAAAGGCCCTAAGTTAGGTGCCGATTGGCAGAAA
The DNA here is from genome assembly GCA_017526905.1 of Bacteroidaceae bacterium. Classification (GTDB taxonomy): domain Bacteria; phylum Bacteroidota; class Bacteroidia; order Bacteroidales; family Bacteroidaceae; genus Physcousia. The sequence goes on from JAFXQT010000080.1 coordinate 17,455, forward strand.
TGCGGCCATTCATGCCTCCAATTCAAAAGAAAGTGCATATCTTTGCACTCAAAATGCAATAAACAACCAAAACACAACAGCCATGAGCAACAGACAAAAGCGATTCTTCCTCCCCGAGAGCGAGATCCCCACACAGTGGTACAACATTCAGGCAGACATGGTCAACAAGCCCCTGCCCCCACTCCACCCCGGCACCAAGCAGCCCCTCAAGGCCGAGGACCTCTACCCCATCTTTGCAGAGGAACTGGCCCGGCAGGAACTGAACCAGACCGATGCGTGGATCGACATACCCGAACCCGTGCGCGAGATGTACAAGTTCTACCGCAGCACACCGCTGGTGCGCGCCTACGGACTGGAGGAAGCGCTGGGCACGCCCGCACACATCTACTTCAAGAACGAGAGCGTGAGCCCCGTGGGCAGCCACAAACTGAACTCGGCCCTGGCACAGGCCTATTATAACAAGGTGCAGGGCGTGACCAACATCACCACCGAGACCGGTGCCGGCCAATGGGGCGCCGCACTCTCTTATGCAGCCAAGGTGTTCGGTCTGGAATGCGCCGTCTATCAGGTAAAGATCAGCTACAACCAGAAGCCCTACCGCCGCAGCATCATGCAGACCTTCGGCGCCACCGTCGAGGCATCGCCATCCATGAGCACCCGTGCCGGCAAGGACATCATCACACGCGACCCGATGAACCAGGGCTCGCTGGGCACCGCCATCTCCGAGGCCATCGAACTGGCCATGAACACGCCCAACTGCAAATACACCCTCGGCTCGGTGCTGAACCACGTGGCCCTGCACCAGAGCGTCATCGGTCTGGAGGCCGAGAAGCAGATGCAGCTGGCCGGCGAGTACCCCGACATGGTCATCGCCTGCTTTGGCGGCGGCAGCAACTTCGGCGGCATAGCCTTCCCATTCATGCGTCACAACATCCTCGAGGGCAAGCAGACGCAGTTCATCGCTGCCGAACCGGCTTCGTGCCCCAAACTGACCCGCGGCCAGTTCCAGTACGACTTCGGCGACGAGGCCGGCTACACGCCCCTGCTGCCCATGTTCACGCTGGGCCACAACTTCATGCCCGCCAACATCCACGCCGGCGGCCTGCGCTACCACGGCGCCGGTGTCATCGTGAGCCAGCTGCTCAAGGACGGTCTGATGAGCGCTGTGGACATCCCGCAGCTGGAGACCTTCGAGGCCGGCACACTCTTTGCCCGCACCGAGGGCATCATTCCCGCCCCGGAGAGCAGCCACGCCATTGCAGCCACCATCCGCGAGGCACTGAAGTGCAAGGAGACAGGCGAGGAGAAGGTCATCCTCTTCAACCTCAGCGGCCACGGCCTCATCGACATGAGCGCCTATGACCAGTACCTCAGCGGCAACCTGCAGAACTACGAGGTGACCGACGAGCAGGTCCAGGCCAACCTGGCCAAGCTGGAAAAGGTAATCTAACCCGCCCCTGACATACAGGGGAGATAGAGGAAGATAAAGGGAGCCGTGCGCTTGCCGGCGGCCGAGACAGCAGGGCGACATGCTGCAAGTTGGCCAGACAAGCGCCTTCTGCCCTTTCTATCTTCCTCTATCTCCCCTCTTCTATCCCATCTTCTATCCCCTCCTCTATCTCCCCTCACCATGGTGCAGACAGAGGAAACCATGCCGCTTGCCGGCAGCACAGACAGCGGGGCGGCTGCTTTGGCGGGTCAGGCCAAAACACGGGGCGGGCGAAGATGGAGGCCGCAAAATTTGGCGTTCTGACAGAAAAGCACTACTTTTGCGCCGCAAAAGAATGGAAGCCAATGCCCCTGCATCGATTCATAGCCACACCCACTCCCGGAACACCCGCCACCGAAGCCCTGCTGAAACACATCGGCCAGGGCGCTGATTGTGCCGATGGCAACACCGATCGGGAGCCTGCAGTGCAACTGTCGTTTGAGCGCTACTATGGTATTGGCACCTTTCCCGTTGAAACATCCGATGAGCTGTACCGCGACGACATCATAGGCAGTTGCCGGCAAAAGTACGGCTTCGACCTGACACCCTACTACTACCCCCACCCTGCCGGCGCGAATGCCGAGGGCGAGAGCAACCTGTTTCGCGTGACCGACCTCACTGCCCGCCAACAGCACCAGCGCCGCCTGCGTTTCAAGCAGGACATGAACCAGCTGCACTATAACCGTCGGCATTCCCATTCGTCCTATTTCTACATCTTCATCCGCCCCATTCAGATCATGCTCATTGCCGGGCTGGTGGGCTATGCCCTCTACCTCTCCTACAAGAACGAGGCCCGAATGCTCGATGCCCAGGACGAGCCGATCGAGCAGCGCGACGAGAGGTACGACGAGCAGTATTAGCCGCGGCAGGCTGTACCCGTAACAGTCATCCGTGCCCTCATGCGCGCGCCACATTCTGTGGTCCACGCTGCCACGGCCAAGCGCGCGCCTCACTATGTGGGACACGTTGAGACTGTGGTGCTGACACTGTTTTGCGCCCACGTCGGGAGTTGGGTGCACAGGCCGCCAGCAACAGCGCCCTACCCGCGCGTAAAGATTTCATAATCGGTTTCATCATAGTTGTAGAATTCTTAATTGAGTCCGGACTCGAGTCCGGACTCAAGATTGAACATTGGTGAATGAACGATGAAGATTGGTTACTTGACAATGAGTTTGCGGCCGCCCACGACATAGACGCCCTTGTGCTGACGGCTAAGCGTACGACCAGCGTAGCGTCCGTCGAGCGTGTAGATATCGGCGTCGGCACCTGTGGCTGCGGTCTGGGTGGCCTTGATGCCGGTGAGGGTGATGGTGGAGGTCTGCGGCACGATGCGCTCGGTATTGCCCACGGCATCCACGGCCAGCACGTAGGCGCTGTAGTTGCCGTCGGTGCCCACTGGATAGCTGATCTGACCGCTATTGAACTGACCCTCATAGGTGTATTCGCCGCCGTCCTTAGAGACGAACAGCAGGTAACCGTTGACGCCCGATGCCGCATCCGTACTCTCGCAGTTGAGCTGGAGGGCGCTGGCCTGATTGTCGAACTGGATGGAGCCGACGAGCGTGGTGGGAGGAGTGAGGTCGAGCGTGTTGACGTACTCGTTGGTCTCAATGGGGAAGTTCTTGTCGAAGATGATGGTGGCTTTGTTCTTGATCTGCGCGCCGTCGGGCAGGCCGGGCTTCAGATCGACCGAGAATGTGACGTAGCCCTCGCCCTCGGGTGCATTCACGTTAGGTGGCAGTTCGATACCCTTGATGTCCCATGACAGGGTGTTGCCATCGCGCTTCATCTCCCAGTTGTAGCCCAGGCCGTCGTGGCTGGTCTCGCCGAAGCGGACGGTGGATACATCGAACACGTCGGGGTCGAGCGCGTCGCTGATACGCACGCGGTAGGCGGCATCGCCGGCCTCAGCCTTGTTCTCGAAGAGGATGCGGTAGTTCATGGTCTGTGTCTGACCGATATAGTGCGCATCGCCCACGCCCTGCGGGCCAACCATTTCGTTGGGATCCCATGAGGCCACCACGTCGGTGATGGCGGCCTTTCCGTCGATGATGTCCATCTCGTCGCCATCGGGGAAGTCCTCCTCGCCAATCCAGTAGAGCACGTACCGACGGATATAGCTGTAGATGGGGCAGGTGGCATCGAGCAGGTTGATGCCGCACTCGCCGGAGGCACGCTTCAGCAGAGAGTACACGCTGTAGGCGGCCACACCCGACTCCTGCTTTTCGGCACCGAGACCCTGGATGATGTGTGTCAGTTTCAGCCGTTGTTCGCCAGTGAGGTCGTACACGTCGCCGATGCGGTGCACGATGAAGTCGTCCACGTTGATGTGCTTGCTGGCGCCCGTCACGTTGCCTAAGATGTTGACCAGGGCGTAGGTGCCGCTGTTCACGGAGATCTTGTCCTTGCGGTCGGTCAGGGTGCGCTGTGCAGGCACGTAGGCGATGTCGCCCTTGCCCTCGGAGATCATGGTGAAGGTGTAGCTCTCCCACGGGTCGAGGCTGGGCACGAGAAAGAGTACGGTGTGCTGGCAGTTGCCACCGTCGAGCACCGTGACGCTGTCCACCGGTACGTACTGCGTGCCATGGCGGCCGGGCATGCGGAATCCGATGATGTCGATGTTGTCCGTGGCGGTGACGCTGACGAGGAATTTGCTGCTCTTGCGGTCGGAGGTGTTGGTCACAGTGATGGGGTTCTCGCAGGGCACGCCCTTGCGCACGGTGTTACGGCCCCCGGTCATCACGCTGACGTTGGTGTTGGCCAGTTCGATGGTGCCTTCTTCCGTCTGCTCCTTGCCGAAGATGATGGTGTAGCCGCCGTAGCTGCTGCCGCTGTAGTTAGGCACACGGAACACGTAGTGCTGGTCCTCCGTGTTCTTATCGATATAGCTGATGGTGCCCTGGCTGCGTTCGATGCGAGCCTGTGCCACTTCCTGCAAGATGGGCGAGCCGTTTGCGTTGTCACCTTTATATATATACAGGGCGGGCACGCCGATGACGAGCGTATGTGTGGTGTCCGGAGCGATGGTCACGTCGATCTGACGGCCGTGCATCAGCCCCAGGTCGTACCAGTCCTCGTTGTTCTGCTTGCGGTAGGCATAGCCCATCGTGGTGGAAACCAGCTGTCCCTCCGTGAGCGTGTATCGGTTGGCAAAGTCGTAGTTCTGCAGGTTGTCGCGGTCGTAAGGGTTGCGCTCATACTCGTACTTCAGTGCGTAGCCGCCGTAGCCGCTGTTGCGCCGTAGGCGTACATAGTACTTGCCTGCACCGAGCCCGTTGATGGCGTAAATGATGGTGGTGTCCTTGCCCTCGCCGCTCACCCACTTGTCGGAGCGGAAGTCCACGCCCGTGCCGTTTTCCTTCGGCAGGTACAGGCCCAGATAGCTGAGACCGAGTGTGGTTTCGCTTTTCACGGAGAACGTTACGTTACCTACGTAAGGCACATCGATTACGTACCAGTCCTCGTTGTCGGCGTTGCCGTTGAAGTTATAGCCCAAGCGGCCCTGCTGCGTGACGCCTGTCTCGATGGTGGTTGCCCCTTGGATGGAGTCGTTGGCAGCCACGTCGGCACCATAGACATTGGGCGTGAAGGTGTAGTCGAGGTTGTAGCCGCCATAGCCGGTGTTGCGGCGCACACGTACGTAGTAGGTGCCGGGCTTGCAGTCGGGCACTTCATAGACCACGGTGGTGTCCTTGCCGTCGCCGCTCATCCACTTGTCGTTACGGAAATCCACGTTAGTGCCGTCGGCCTTCGGAGTGTACAAGCCCACATAGCTCAGCCGCAGGGTGGTCTCCGTCGTGGTGGCCAAGGTTACCTTGCCCTCGTCGGGCAGTTCAATCTTGAACCAGTCCTCGTTGTCGTAGTCGCCGTGGAAATGGTAGCCGAGTCGGCCCTGCTGGGCACTGTTGGTTTCAATCAGGGTGGCCTTGTCCCAGGTGTCGTTGTCCAGATTGTCCTGACCGAGCGAGTTGGGCGTGAAGGTGTAGTCAAGCTTGTAGCCGCCATAGCCGCTGTTGCGGCGCACACGGACGTAGTAGGTGCCGGGCTTGCAGTCGGGCACTTCATAGACCATGGTGGTGTCCTTGCCGTCGCCGCTCATCCACTTGTCGTTGCGGAATTCCACGTTAGTGCCGTCAGCCTTCGGAGTGTACAAGCCCACATAGCTCAGCTGCAGGGTGGTCTCCGTCGTGGTGGCCAATGTTACCTTGCCCTCGTCGGGCAGTTCAATCTTGAACCAGTCCTCGTTGTCGTAGTCGCCGTGGAAATGGTAGCCCAGACAGCCTTGCTGCGTGGCCCCGCTTTCGATGAGGGTGGCCTGTGTCCATTCATTGTTCACCTCGGGGTCGTTCTTATGGACGTTGGGATTGTGGATATATTGCAGGGTATAAGTGCCGTAGCCGCTGTTGCGACGCACCCAGACGTAATAGGTGCCTGGGGCTACATCGGGCACGGTATAGACGATGGTAGTGTCCTTGCCATCGCCGCTCATCCACTTGTCGTTGCGGAAGTCCACGCCCGTGCCGTCGGCCTTTACGGTGTACATGCCCACGTAGCTCAGCCGTAGCGTGGTTTCTGTCCTGGTGCTGAATACCACAGAACCCTCTTTCGGCACCTCAATCTTGTACCAGTCGGCATTGTCGGTATCGCCATTGAAGGTATAGCCTAACTGTCCAGTAACGGCGGGGCCGCTCTTCAGCGGCATGGCCTCTTGCCAAGTGTCGTTGGGCTCGGGATCGGCTTCGGCTGCATGGCTGGTGAAGTAGCAGGTGAGACGGTAGCCGCCGTAGCCGCTGTTGCGGCGCACACGTACATAATAGGTACCGATGGACACGTCCGGCACCTCATAGACCACGGTTGAGTCCTTGCCGTCGCCGTTCATCCACCGGTCATTGCGGAAGTCCACACCGGTGCCGTCAGCCTTCTTGGTGTACATGCCCACATAGCTCAGTCCCAGTGTGGGGTCGGTCTTGGTGGTGAAGGTCAGCTTGCCCTCTTCTGGCACCACGATCTTGTACCAGTCCTCGTTGTCGTAGTCGCCATTGAAGTGGTAGCCCAGACGGCCGTCGTTGGGCGTGTCCAGGGCCAAGTCCTTGCCCTTGTCCCAGGTGTCGTTATCCCTGTCGTCAGCGCCATAGCCGTTGGCCACAAAGGTATATTTCATCTTGTAGCTGCCATAGCCGCTGTTACGGCGCAGACGCACGTAGTAGGTGCCGGGAGCCACGTTGGGCACGCTATATACGATGGTGGTATCCTTGCCATCGCCGCTCATCCACTTGTCATTGCGGAAATCCACGCCCGAGCCGTCGTCCTTCTTGGTGTACATGCCTAAATAGCTTAATTCCAGCTTGGTGCTGGAGTGGGTGGTGAAGGTGACTGTCCCCTCGTCAGGCACCACAATCTGGAACCAGTCCTCATCGTCGGCTTTTCCCAAACGCTTATATCCTAAGTGTCCGTGCTGAAGGTTGCCGCTCTCAATCTGGTAGGCGCGTTCCCAGGTGTTGTTAGGTTCGGGGTCGTTGACGTAGTCTGCGGGGGTAAGCACGTAGCCCACCTGAAAGGTGCCGCCCTGTCCGGCCTTGTCGGTGGGCTGTCCGCTGACCCTCACCTCATAGAGCCCTGCGGCCACGTCCTCCACGCTGAGTGTCTGGAACCCGTTGGCCACATAGAGCCGGTCTTCGCCGTCCACGGCATAGAGGGCCACACCAGTGATGCGCACGTTGCCGAGGGACTGCGTGTAGAATTCCATCTTGCCATCCTGTTCGGAGTTGATGAGATAGGCCACCTCAGTCCTGGCGTAGGTATTGTCGCCCGATTTGTAATTGTAGAACGAATGGGTCTTGACCGTTCCACTCTCGAAGTGCTGCGCCACTGCCCACAGCGACGTGAGCAGCATCAGTAATGTTGTAAGTAAAGGTTTCATACTCATTTGTGTAGTTTGCTAAGTTTATGATTGTCTTGTCTCACACTTATCTTCAGCCTCAAAATTAGTACTTATCTATAAAGTGCCCGACATAGTGAGTTTGTTTTTTGACGAAACCAGGGCTGGGAGTGACGAAAGGGGCACGTGGCTGGACGAAGGAAAAAAAGTAAAAAGGAAAAGACGGAATGTGGTGGTTGTATGGAGGATAATGTGTACATTTGCGGCGATGAACAAGAAGTTTTATTCCTTCATTTTGCTGCTGTGCACAGCTGTGTTCGCATGTCATGCCGACGATGCGTTGCTGACGCACAACCTGAGCTTCCGCCGCTTCACCACACTCGATGGTCTGCCACAGATGCAGACCGAGACGGTGTGGCAGGACTCGCAGGGCTATATCTATATAGGTACGCTGTCGGGCTTCGTTCGCTATGACGGACGTACGCTGACACCCTTTCTGCGCGGTCGGCGTGAGAACATCGTGGGCTTCCAGGAAACGGGCGGAGAGGTACGTGCCATGGGGTTCGTGCGGCAGTGGGTCATCCATTCTTCGGCTGGGGCACGAAACCATGAGGGAGTGACAAAAGCGCCCATCGACCCGGAAGGCCACTTCCTGCTGAACAATTTCAACGCTGCCGACTTGCCCGAAGGCTATGTGTTGCTGGAGGACAGGCAGGAGCAGAACCGCCGCCTGTGCCGACTGACGCCCACGGAGATGAAGCCGGTGATGGCTGCACCGCTGATGGACCAAATGACACCCGACCGCAAGATGTACATGGACTCGACGCGCATCTATGTACCTACGCCGCAGGGGGTGTACCGCCTGCAGGAGGGACAGCTGGCTGTGAAAATCAGCGACAAGGACGATGTGTTCTCGTTCGTCCGCACGGCCGACGGACTCTTCGCCCTTGCCGCCGACGGCCTTTACCGTGTAGGGCACGACAGCCTCCGCTGTCAGAGCCGCCACCACTTCGAAGCCCCCGACTACGGACTGTTTGTACGCCAGAACCATCAGGGGCAGCTCTTCGTGGCCGACTCGCACACTATCTGGCGCTACGACAACGGACAGTGGCAACAGCTGGCTACGGGTTTCAATATGATTAAGGGCCTCTTCATCGACAAGTGGAACCGCCTGTGGGCCGCCACCTATCAAGGAGCTTACTGCTTTTTCCACTGTAACTTCGTGAACCACTGGCTAACGGACGAGAACGATATTGTGAGAGCGATGGCCTTCGCAGGCGGGCGAATGGTGATGGGCACACTCAACGGCAAGGTGATTGCCGACGGACGGCTGCTCACGAAGAACGCCGACAACTACTTCGCTCCCAGTGCCACCGTCATCGGCCGCAAAGTGTATATGGCTGGTAATGGCGATATAGCCGTCGTGACGGCCGACAGCGTGGGCTGGCTGGGGCTGTCTGACGACAAGTATCAGTTCGTGAGCCGCTATCGTGACCGCCTCATCATCGGTACACGCAGCTGTGTGCTGTCCTGCGATACCAAAACCGGACGTATAGACACGCTGACCACCGAGACGGTGCGCCCGTGGTGTGCCGCCGACGACGGACAAGGTCACCTGTGGGTGAGCTGCAATCCGGGGCTGTACCGGCTGACAGGCATCGGCGAGGAACGGGTGGGACTGCAACAGGTGAAGAGCACCCCGAGTGCACTCGTCATCACTGCGATGGCCACCGACGGCCAAGGACACGTCTGCTTCGCCCTGGGCGACTCGCTCTTTGCCATAAACGGCGGAGAAGTGCGGGCAATGAAAGAAGCGTTGCCTGCACTCAGAGGGCACGAGATTCGCTCCCTACACATATCTCGGCGAGGATTCCTCGTGGCAGCCACCATCGACGGGCTGTTGGTGGCACGCCTCGACGACAGTTGCCGCGCATCGGACATACACTGGTTCGATGCACAGAGCGGCTTCACGATGATAGAGCCGCTGATGGCTACGATGGCCGAGGACGAGGACGGCACGGTGTGGGTGGCGGGCCTGGAGGAGATGATGTCCTTCCGCCCCGACCTGCTGCTCGACGACAACCAAGAGCCCACCATCGTGGTGGCACCCCGACCGTGGTGGCAGCGCTGGTGGGCATGGCTCGGCGGAGTGCTGCTGCTGGCCCTGGCTGTGTGGTGGATGACACGCCGCTTTGAAAAACGACGCACCCGCCTGGAGATGAAGCGACTGGAGGAGGAAAAGGCCAAGAAGGAGTTGCAGCTGAACGCCGTGCGCCTCAAGGCCATCCCACATTTTCACTCCAATGTGATGGCCAGCATCGAATATTTCGTGTCGAACCACTCCACCGAGGAGGCTACGCACTACCTGAAACTCTACTCCGACTTCACCAACCAGACACTGGCCGACATCGACCGCCCGTCGCGACCTGTTACTGACGAGATTGATTATGTCCGCACCTACCTGGAGTTGGAGAAGCTTCGCTATGGCGAGCACCTGCAATACAACATCAGCGTGGCACCCGACGTTGACCAAACCTTGCAGCTTCCCACCATGCTGCTGCACACCTACTGCCAGAATGCCGTGAAACACGGCATAGCCGGCAAGACGGGTGTGGGACATGTGGCAGTGACCATCAGCAATGAAAGGCGCAAAGGGGCCGACGGCGTGCTGGTCAGCGTGAGCGACGACGGCATAGGCCGCTCTGAGGCGGCACATACCGGAGGCCCATCGACCAAGCAGGGACTGAAGATACTCAGACAGCAGACAGACCTGTACAACCGCACTAACAGGCATCACATACAGCAGCAAGTGACCGACCTGACCGACGGCGAGGGACATCCTGCCGGCACCTGCTTCACGATATGGATTCCCTCCGACTATAAGTATTGATCCATGAGCTATAAACAGATGACAAACGACATGAGTTACTCCGCGTCGCCCTTGGAACGAGGAAAAAGGACGACTCCTTTAAAAGCCATTGTTGTTGAGGACGAGCGGCTGCCCCGCCTGTCATTGCTGGCCAAACTGGAGGACTTCCGACACACGGTAGAGGTGGTGGATGCCTGCGACAACTATGACCTTGCGCTCCTGAGTATTCTGCGCCACCGCCCGGACTTGCTCTTTCTCGACATACAGCTGCAGGGGCGCGACTCCATCGCCTTGCTCCATGAACTGCAGCAGACGATACCGCTGCCCTACGTGGTGTTCACCACAGCCTACAACGACCGCAAGTATCTGATGAGTGCCATTAAACTGTCGGCTGTGGACTATCTGCTGAAGCCCATCGACAAAGGCGAACTGGCCCACGCCATTGCCAAGGCCGCCGACAGGGCGGCTATCGGGACACATGCAGCCCCACCACAGCCCGAAAAGCTGAGTTTCAAATCGGTGAACGGTCGGATTTTCGTGTCGGCAGATGATATTGCCTACATCAAAGCCGACGGCAACTATGCCAGCGTATGCACCTTTCATGGCCGCGACCTGGTGCTGGAGAACCTGCTGGCGCTGGAGCAGCGACTGCCCGCCGACGCTTTTGTAAGGGTTGACCGCAGCACCATCGTCAATCTGCCAAGGGTGTATCGCCTGAACCACCAGCAGCACACCTGCATTCTGCTTTCTGCCGACGGGCGCGAGCTCAAACTGTCGATGACCCGAAGCGGGCTGAATAAACTGCTGGAGGTGATGGAGTAATTGTCTCATTGCAATGTCACAAAGGAAGTGCCTCCACGACGTTTGAGAACACTCTTTGCTTTTTGTATTTCAAAGATGAAATAATTCATTCAAACTCCGGAAGTGACGAAATGTAGCGCAGCAAAGACCCAGAGGGCTTGACAATGGTAGCCAGCCAGGCTAGTATGCGATGCTGTAGGCATCAGATATTGGTGGCCAGCCATTCCTATGGCTGGCCACCAATATTAAGCCCCGCTGGGGCTTTGGTTCACAACGAATCTTGAGTGAAATAAAAAGTATTGCTCCCCATAAACGCTACCAAATAGCCCCTTTGTTTTAAAATGTATCTATCATCTATCACTAAACGCTACAACAAACTGCAATACAAGTATTTGCAAGTGATAGATAGTAGTGATAGATGATAGATAAACCTGTCATTTCACCACCTTTTCCATGCAAAAAGAGGTTGTCGAGTTGGACGTCCCAGCGTCTGAACAGAGCGGTTGTAGCTTATTGATGAAAGTGCTTGAACTTAAAGCCTGAAGTGCATGGACCTACAGCCTGAAGTGCATGGACTTGTTTACGGAAGCCGTACGCTTGGCAGGCGGAAGCCGTACGCTTGTGAGCGGAGGTGGTTTGCGTGAGCAAAGTTCTCCTTCCCTAAAAGGCTCTGCAAAGATTAAAACAAGCTCGGGAAAACATGAAAACAGCCGAAAAATCTATCACCTATCACAACTATCTATCACTTACCTTCCGATTGAAAATGAAGGCGTTAAGTGCTGTTAGTGATAGATGATAGATATATTTTGAAAACTTGTACAAAAAGTGTAAACGAAAGGAAGTTAAAGGAAGATAGACCGCTGGTCGGCGGCGGAGATAAGGGACGCCACGCTGCAAGTTAGCATGTCGCCGAACGAACGTCCTTTTTATCTCCCTCAATCTTCCTCTAACTTCCTTTGTCTATCGGTGAAGCTTCATTTGCGAAGCACGCTGCCCCCCGCCCTTAGTAGGCAAACAGGGGGTAGGCTTTCATGGTCTCGTTCACCTGAGCACGCACGGCAGCAATCACGGCCTCGTCCTCGGGAGCGTCGAGCACACGTTCGATCAGCTCGGCAATGAGCACCATCAGGTCCTCCTTGGCGCCGCGTGTGGTGATGGCCGGAGTGCCCAGACGGATGCCGCTGGTCTGGAAAGCGCTGCGCGAGTCGAACGGAACCATATTCTTGTTCACGGTGATGTCGGCTGCCACCAGTGCGCGCTCGGCCACCTTGCCGGTGAGGTCGGGGTACTTGGAGCGCAGGTCCACCAGCATGGAGTGGTTGTCGGTGCCGCCGCTGACGATGTCGAAGCCGCGACGGATCAGCTCGTCGGCCAGCACGGCAGCGTTCTTCTTGACCTGTGCTGCCCACTCGCGGAAGGCTGGTGTCAGCGCCTCGCCGAAGGCCACAGCCTTGGCGGCGATGACATGTTCCAGCGGACCGCCCTGGATGCCGGGGAACACGGCCGAGTTGAGCAGGGCGCTCATCTTCTTCACCTCGCCCTTGGGCGTGGTCTTGCCCCATGGGTTGTCAAAGTCCTTGCCCATGAGGATGATGCCGCCACGCGGCCCGCGCAGGGTCTTGTGGGTGGTGGAGGTGACGATGTGGGCGTACTTGAGCGGGTTGTCCAACAGGCCGGCTGCAATGAGGCCGGCAGGGTGTGCCATATCGACCATGAAGATGGCGCCTACCTTGTCGGCAATCTGACGCATGCGGGCGTAGTCCCACTCGCGGCTATAGGCCGAACCGCCGCCGATGATCATCTTGGGCTTGTGCTCGAGGGCCAGGCGTTCCATCTCATCGTAGTCCACGCGGCCCGTCTCCTTGTTCAGGTTGTAGCCCACGGGGCGATAGATGATGCCGCTGGTGTTGACCAGCGAGCCGTGGCTGAGGTGACCGCCGTGGTCCAGGTTCAGACCCATGAAGGTGTCGCCGGGATTGAGGCAGGCCAGGAACACGGCTGCGTTGGCCTGTGCGCCCGAGTGAGGCTGCACGTTGGCATACTCGGCCCCAAAGAGCTGGCACACGCGGTCGATGGCCAGCTGCTCCACCTGGTCCACCACCTGGCAGCCGCCGTAGTAACGCTTGCCGGGATAGCCCTCGGCATATTTGTTGGTGAGTGGCGAGCCCATGGCTTCCATTACCTGCGGGCTTACGAAGTTTTCAGACGCGATGAGCTCGATGCCGCGCTCCTGGCGGGCACGCTCCTGATCGATCAGATCGAAGATGACTGTGTCTCTTTGCATTTGTGAAATATAAGTGATTGGTGGGTATTGTTCTTATCAGTGTTCGATAACAGCCTCGGCAGTGGCTATCTCGGTGTTGCAGTAGTGGCAGCGCAGCCTGCCGCTGGGCCGTTCCAGGTGGAACACGGTGCGCATGGGCTCGTTGTTGCAGATGCACTTTGGGTTGGGACAGTGCACGATGCCGGTGAGGGTGTCGGGCATTTGCACCTCCTTCTTCTCGACCACCTCGAAATCGCGGATGGTGATGAGGGTGACGTTGGGGGTGATGACCGAAAGCTGGTTCAGTTCCTCGTCGGTGAAGAACTTGTTGGCCACCTTGACAATGCCTTTCAGCCCGATGCGCTCGCTTTTCAGGTTCAGGCCGATGGTGATGGCGTCGCGGTCGTTCTGGTCCAGGTGCAGCAGGCTGACCACCTGGAACACCTTGTCGCATGGGATATGGTCTATGACGGTGCCGTTCTCCAGGGCGGCAACCAGTAGTTGTTGCTGTTTCATGACAAAATGGTGGTATCGTTTTCAATTTGTTCGAGCGTGATGCCCAGCGCATCGCAGATGAGGGCCTGGCGGGCAAAGAGGCCGTTGCGCGCCTGCTGGAAGTAGTAGGCATGCGGATCGTCGTCGATGGCGTATTCGATCTCGTTCACGCGGGGCAGCGGGTGCAGGATCTTCATGGTGGGCTTGGCCTGAGCCAGCATGGGCAGCTTGAGCAGGTAGCGGTCCTTGACGCGCTCATACTCCATCAGGTCGGTGAAGCGCTCGCGCTGCACGCGGGTCATGTAGAGAATGTCGGCACCGCTGATCACCTCGGCATCGAACTCCTGGTGCTCCACATAGCGGATGCCGTGCTGGCGGCAATAGTCCTTGTAGTGGGCCGGCATGGCCAGTTCCTCAGGGGCGATGAAGTGGAAGGTGGGGTTGAAGTGGCGCATGGCCATGAGCAGGCTGTGAACGGTGCGCCCGTACTTCAGGTCGCCCACCAGGTAAATGTGCAGGTTGTCCAGCGTGCCCTGTGTCTGGTAGATGGTGTACAGGTCGAGCATGGTTTGCGACGGATGCTGGTTGGCGCCGTCGCCGGCGTTGATGATGGGCACGGGTGCGATCTCGGAAGCGTAGCGTGCCGCCCCCTCCAGGTAGTGGCGCATGACGATGATATCGGCATAGTTGGACACCATCATGATGGTGTCCTTCAGTGTCTCGCCCTTTGTGCCCGATGTCACCTTGGGGTCGGCAAAGCCGATGACGCGGGCGCCCAAGCGGTTGGCCGCTGTCTCGAAGCTGAGGCGTGTGCGGGTGGAGGGTTCAAAAAAAAGAGTTGCCACCACACGCCCCTGCAAGAGCAGGCGGTTGGGGTGCAACTCGAACTGTCTGGCCATTTGCAACAGATATTCAATCTTCTGGCGCGAATGGTCGGCAATGGTTACCAAACTTCTATTTTCCATGAGTCGGGGTTGGGGTTTGTATGCTTTGCAAGGGCAAAGGTACATTTTTTCTGCTTTCCGATGCCTATATGGAGTAAAAGAATGCACCAGGAAGCAGTTTTTTTTAACTTTTCGGCCTCAGCGCCTTTCGGTGTGGAGAAAATAGTGTATATTTGCAGCCCATTGTCCAACCGACAAGACACTCATGAGAAAGAAGATCATCACCCTGCTATGGGCCTTACTGGCCCTCGTCATCATAGGCAGTGCCTTGGCTTTCACGGCCATTGCCGAAGGCCTGATAGGCTACATGCCCGACCTGCACCAACTTGAAAACCCCGTGAACAAATATGCCTCGCAGGTGTTTTCGGCCGATGGCCAGCTGCTGGGCACCTGGAGCTACCAGCGCAGCAACCGCGTGTTCGTGGGCTACAAGGACATCGCCCCATCCACGGTCAAGGCCCTGGTGGCCACGGAGGACGTCCGTTTCTACGAGCACAGCGGCATCGACTTCAAGGCGCTGGCACGCGCCATCGTGAAACGCGGCCTGCTGCACCAGAAAAGTGCCGGCGGCGGCTCAACGCTGACACAGCAGTTGGCCAAGCAGCTCTACTCCGAACACGCGCAGAGCGTGTGGGAACGACTGCTGCAGAAACCCATCGAGTGGGTCATCGCCGTGAAGCTGGAGCGGTTCTACACCAAGGACGAGATCCTGACCATGTACCTGAACTACTTCGACTTCCTGCACAATGCCGTAGGCATCAAGACCGCCGCCAAGACCTACTTCGGCAAGGAACCGCGCAACCTCAGCATCGACGAGAGCGCCCTGCTGGTGGGCCTGTGCAAGAACCCCTCCTACTTCAACCCGCGCAGATACCCCGAGCGGGCGCTGGAACGGCGCAACGTGGTGCTGGACCAGATGCTCAAGGCAGGCTACCTGACCACCGCCGAGGCCGACTCGTGCAAGGCATTGCCCATTGAACTGGACTTCCACCCAGTGGACCACAAGGTGGGCGATGGCACCTATGTGCGCGAATACCTGCGCACCATGCTCATGGCCAAGAAGCCCAAACGCGCCGACTATGCCTCGTGGCAGCACCAGAAGTTCTACGAGGACAGCCTGGCCTGGGAGACCAACCCTGTGTACGGGTGGTGCAACAAACACAAGAAGAAGGACGGCACACATTATAATATATATACCGACGGGCTGAAGATATTCACCACCATCGACACACGCATGCAACGCTATGCCGAGGAGGCCATGCACGAACATGTGGTGGGCTACCTGCAGCCGGCCTTCGACAAAGAACGGCGCGGCAAGGCCAACGCCCCCTATGGCGCGGGCATTTCGGTAGAGAAAGCTAAAGCCAACCTGAACCGTGCCATGCGCCAGAGCGGACGCTACATCATGATGCAGCAGGAGGGCGCTACCGACGAGGAGATACAGAAAGCATTCAACACACCCGTCGAGATGACCATCTACACGCCCAAAGGCGACGTTGACACGCTGATGTCGCCCATGGACAGCATCCGATACTACAAGCGTTTCCTGCGTTCGGGCTTCGTATGCATGGACACGCGCACTGGTGCTGTCAAGGCCTACGTGGGCGGCCTGAACTACACCCACTTCCAATACGACATGGCCGGCGTGGGGCGCCGTCAGGTGGGTTCGACCATCAAACCATACCTCTATGCACTGGCCATGGAGAACGGCTGGACGCCCTGCGACGTGGCCCCCAACGTGCAGCGCACATACACCGTGGGCGGTTCCAGCTGGACGCCACGCAACGGAAGCCGCTCGCACTACGGCGAGATGGTCACGCTGAAATGGGGCCTGGCACAATCCAACAACTGGATATCGGCCTACCTGATGAGCCAGCTCTCGCCAGCTGCACTGGTCCGCCTGATCCACGAGTTCGGCGTACTGAACCAAGACATACACCCCTCGCTGTCGCTCTGTCTGGGGCCTTGCGACATCTCGGTGATGGAGATGGTGTCGGCCTACACCGCCTTTGCCAACCATGGCATCCGCACGGCGCCGATGTTCATCACCCGCATCGAGGACAGCGAGGGCAATGTGCTGAGCAGCGAGTCGGACTTCGTGCCGCGCATGAACGAGGTGATCAGCGAGGAGAGTGCAGCCAAGATGATCGTGCTGATGCGTGGCGTGGTCGATGGCGGCACGGGCTCGCGCATGCGCAACCGCTACGGCATAAAGGCGCCCATGGGCGGCAAGACCGGTACCACCAACGACAACTCCGACGGCTGGTTTGTGGGCTACACCCCATCGTTGGCATTCGGCGCATGGGTGGGTGGCGACGAGCGCGACATACACTTCAACTCCATGAGCTACGGACAGGGCGCAGCGGCCTCACTGCCCATCTGTGCCTACTTCCTCAAGAAAGTATTTGCCGACAAGCAACTGGGCTACTCGCCCACCGAGGATTTTGAGATGCCGCCGGGATTCAACCCCTGCCACACAGCTCTGGACGACGAAGTGACCGACAATATTGACGAGCTGGTGGGCGTTGACGAGCTGGAAGGCTCTGACTTAGGGGTGGACAAACTGGACGAATAGCTGCCTGAGCTATGCGCCGAGAGCTGCCAGACACTGCACCGCCTCGACCACATCGGCCCGCTCCCAGTCAGCAGGGCGCAGCACCTGCCCATCGGTACAGAGAAGATCCAGATCTATCCGAACCACGCCCTGCTGCTTTTGCTCAGCCCTACGCCCCAACAGGTGCTCAATGCGCTTGAGCCTGCCACAAAGCGTTGCCTGGTCCAGAGAGGACACGACCAAAGCCACCTGATTGGTGAATAATGCAGGCCAAGGATAATCCACCGGCTCTGTCTGCACGGGAGGGCTGAAACGGACGCTGCTGCCCTGCAAGCGGCGCAACAACAGGCGCGCGCATGCCAACAGCTCCGAGGCTTCGGCCACGTTGGAACCCATACCTATATAATACGTGTGTGTGCTCATCCAGGAGGCAAAGGTAGTGCAAAGTGCCGGTATGGCAAAAGGAAAACCGCCTTTTCTGCCGAATTGAGCCTTTCTGCCAGCCGCCACAGGCTCGGCACAAGCCCATCGCCTCCTAACAAACCACAGCATCATAAACAACAAGCTATAAAATCAAACCTACAAAAATGACGTTCATCGGAATCATACCCGCACGCTACGCCTCCACCCGCTTCCCGGCCAAACCGCTGGCCATGTTGGGCGGCAAGACGGTGATTGAGCGGGTTTATTCGCAAGTAAAGGATGTGCTGGACGATGCCATCGTTGCCACCGACGACCAACGTATCTTCGACGCGGTGACAGCCTTCGGCGGAAAAGCCGTGATGACCAGCGTGCACCACAAGAGCGGAACCGACCGCGTAAGAGAAGCCTATGAGAAGCTGGACCGGCAGTACGACGTTGTGGTCAACATCCAAGGCGACGAGCCTTTCATCCAGCCCGAACAGCTGCACGCGCTGCAACAATGCTTCCGCGACGAGCACACGCAGATAGCCACCCTGGTCAAGCCCTTCACGCCTCAGGACGGATGGGAGGCTCTGGCCAACCCGAACTCGCCCAAGGTGGTGCTGGACGATGCTCATAACGCACTCTATTTCAGCCGTTCCGTGGTGCCCTACCTGCGTGGCATAGAACAGTCCGAGTGGCTGTCGGTGCACACGTTCTACAAGCATATCGGCCTGTATGCCTACCGTGCCGAAGTGCTGGAGGAGATTACCACCCTGCCGCAATCGCCGCTGGAAATGGCCGAAAGCCTGGAGCAACTGAGATGGCTGCAGGCTGGCTATCGCATCAAGGTGGGAGTCAGCCAAATTGAAACCATCGGCATAGACACTCCCGAGGATTTGGAACGCGCCGAAGCCTTCCTTGCCAGGAAAGGAAAAAGTGAATAATAAGGCCCCCTATAATCCCACAGAGAGGGATGGGGAAAGCCTAAAGAGTGAAAAGTGCGCTCGGCCCTCAGGGACGCTTCTATGAGCGAAGCGAGTCTGAAGAAAAGTGAATGATATGAGTTACTTTCCTCTTTTGCGCTGCGCATGAAAAGGTGCCCAGTGGCATCCTGACCGGCCGAAAGCCAAGCGACGAAACTTCGCCCTGCAAAGAAACCTTTAATCTTCAAACTATAATAATGCCCGCAAACAACAATACACCCAAACGTCCTTCGCGACGCACCCAAGCCTCCGTCCCGCAGGAAGACGCCTACGGACGCCAACAGCCGCAGAACCTGGAGATGGAGCAAGCCGTGATTGGCGCACTGATGATCGAACAGGATGCCTACTCGCTGGTCAGCGAGATTTTGCGTCCGGAAAGTTTCTACGACCATCGGCACCAGCTGATCTACGATGCCATCCGCAGCCTGAACTCCCAGCAAAGCCCTATCGACCTGCTCACCGTGACCGAGTACCTGGACCGGCAGAGCCAGCTTGAGGAAGTGGGCGGACCGGCCTATATCGCACAGCTCACCTCAAGCGTCACGTCGTCGGCACACATCGAGTACCACGCCCGCATCATAGCACAGAAGGCGTTGGCCCGCGAACTGATCACCTTCTCCAGCAACATACAGAAGCAAGCGTTTGACAGCACCGTCGATGTGAACGACCTGATGCAGGAGGCCGAAGGCAGCCTCTTTGCCATATCGCAGCAGAACCTGAAAAAGGACTACACACAAATCAACCCCGTCATCAAGGAAGCCCTGGATCAACTGAGCAAGGCCGCCGCCAGGGAGAATGGCCTGTCGGGGTTGGCCAGCGGCTTCGACAAACTGGATCATATCACATCTGGATGGCAGAACAGCGACCTCGTCATCATCGCCGCCCGACCGGCCATGGGTAAAACGGCATTCGTCCTGTCCATGGCCAAGAAGATGACCGTTGACATGAAGATTCCCGTGGCCATGTTCTCGCTGGAAATGTCCAACGTGCAGCTGGTGAACCGTATGATTGTGAACGTGTGCGAAATACCCGGCGAGAAGATCAAGAGCGGCCAGCTGCGCCCCGACGAGTGGCAGCAGCTGGACAGCCGCATCCGCAACCTGTACGATGCCCCGTTCTACATCGACGACACGCCGCAGCTCTCCGTTTTCGAACTGCGCACCAAGGCACGCCGCCTGGTGCGTGAGCATGGCGTCAAGTGCATCCTGATAGACTACCTCCAGCTGATGAATGCCAGCGGCATGAAGTTCGGTTCGCGCCAGGAAGAGGTGTCCAATATCAGCCGGTCGCTCAAAGGTCTGGCCAAGGAACTGAACATACCCATCATCGCACTGTCGCAGCTAAACCGTAGCGTCGAGAGCCGCGAGGGCAACGAAGGCAAACGCCCGCAGCTGAGCGACCTGCGCGAATCCGGAGCCATCGAGCAGGATGCCGACATGGTATGCTTCATCCATCGCCCGGAGTACTACAAGATATACAACGACGAGAAAGGACGCGACCTGCGCGGCATGGCCGAGTTCATCATTGCCAAGCACCGTAACGGTGCCGTCGATACCGTGCTGATGCGTTTCCGCAGCGAATTTGCCCGCTTTCAGGACACCAGCGAGGAGGAGTACAGCCCGCTGCCCGGCGAGAGTGTCAAATTCGGCTCGCAGATAGGCAACGAGCAGCCCGCGCCCGACCTTCCGCCTGCCCCCATGACGCCCCCATCCAACGATCAATCGCCCTTTGGCCCGCCTCCAAGCACTAATTCCATGCCCTTTTAGGCGCATTTGTTTGGCATTTTAAGCGGAAAATACTACTTTTGCGCGCGAATTACGAATCACATCCAACTATGAATATCAGTTATCAGTGGCTAAAAGAGTACGTCGACACCGATCTGACGGCTCAAGAAATAGCAGATGCACTTACCTCCGCAGGCCTGGAAGTGGATGGCGTTGAGGAAGTGCAAACCATCAAAGGTGGCCTGGAAGGACTTGTGGTGGCTGAAGTGCTCACCTGCGAGCCCCACCCCAACAGCGACCACATGCACGTGTGCACAGTAAACATCGGTACCGACGAAGTCCAGCAGATTGTGTGCGGAGCGCCCAACGTGGCAGCCGGGCAGAAAGTCATCGTGGCTACCCTCGGCACAAAGCTCTACGACGGCGACAAGGAGTTTGTCATCAAAAAGAGCAAGCTGCGCGGCATCGAGAGCAATGGCATGATCTGTGCCGAGGACGAGATTGGCATCGGCACCGACCATGCCGGCATCATCGTGCTGCCACAGGACGCCGTGGTGGGCACCAAGGCGGCCGACTACTACAACATACACAGCGACTACGTGATCGAAGTGGACATCACGGCCAACCGCGCCGATGCCTGCTCGCACTATGGCGTGGCACGCGACCTCTATGCCTGGCTCAAGCAGAACGGCTACCCCACAGCGCTGCACCGACCCGGCAACGAAGCCTTCAAGGTAGATAACCACGACCTGGAAATCAGCATCAAGGTGGAGAACACCGAGGCTTGCCCCCGCTACGCCGCCGTGACCATCACGGGCTGCGAGGTGAAGGAAAGCCCCCAGTGGCTCAAGGACCACCTCACCGCCATCGGCCTGCGCCCCATCAACAACATCGTTGACATCACCAACTATATCATGATGGCCTACGGACAGCCCTTGCACTGCTTCGATGCCGACATGATTGCCGGCAAGCAAGTCATCGTCAAGACCCTGCCCGACGGCACGCCCTTTGAAACACTCGACGGCGTAGAACGCAAGCTCAGCGACCACGACCTGATGATCTGCAATGCCGAGGCACCCATGTGCATCGGTGGCGTGTATGGCGGCAAGGGCAGCGGTACTTACGACACCACACGGAACGTGCTGCTGGAAAGCGCCTACTTTAACCCCACATGGATCCGCAAAAGTTCGCGCCGCCACGGTTTGCAGACCGATGCCTCCTTCCGCTTTGAACGCGGCATCGACCCCGCCGGACAGATCTACGCCCTCAAGCAGGCCGCACTGCTGTGCCAGCAACTGGCCGGAGGCAAGGTGAGCATGGACATTGTCGATGTCTATCCGCAGCCCATGAACGACTTCCCCGTCGACCTCAAATATGCCTATGTGGACAACCTCATCGGCAAGCATATCCCCGCAGAAACGGTGAAGAGCATCGTCACATCGCTCGAGATGCAGATCCAGGAGGAGAGTGCCGAAGGGCTCAAGCTCATGGTGCCCGCCTACCGCGTCGATGTGCAGCGCCCCTGCGATGTGGTGGAGGATATCCTGCGCATCTATGGCTATAACAATGTCGAGATTCCGTCGTCCATCAACTCCAGCCTCTCCGTTAAAGGCGACGTGGACAAGAGCCACAAGCTGCAGAACCTGATTGGCGAACAGCTGGTTGGCGCCGGATTCAACGAAATACTGAACAACTCGCTGCAACGTGGTGCCTACTACGACGGCATTGAAGCCTACAAGGCCGAGAACTGCGTGCGCCTGCTCAACCCCCTCAGCCAGGACCTGAACGTGCTGCGCCAGACGCTGCTGTTCGGCGGTCTGGAAAGCATCAGCCGCAACGTGAACCGCCGCCGGCCCGACCTGCAGCTGTTTGAGTATGGCAACTGCTACTACTTCCATGCCGAGAAGAAAAGCGACGTCATCATTCCCGGCGTGAGCAGCAGTCGCGACCCCGAAGTCATCAAGCACGTGCTCGACGCCTACAGCGAGGACTACCACCTGGGCCTGTGGCTCACCGGCAAGCACATCAACGGCAACTGGGCCCATGCCGACGAGCCGCAGAGCTTCCACGTGCTGAAGGCCCATGTCATGAACATCTTCCAGCGTCTGGGCGTACCCTTTGGCGCCATCGTGTTCAAGGAAGGCAGCAACGACATCTTCTCCAAGAGCATCTGCATCGAGAACCGCGGCGGCAAGGTGCTGGCACAGCTGGGCATCGTGGCCAAGCGCCTGCAGGTGGCATTCGACATCCCCACCGAGGTCTATTTTGCCGACATAGCCTGGCAGCAAGTGATGCGACTCATCCGCAAGGAAAAGGTCAGCTACACCGACCTGCCCAAATATCCCGCCGTGAGCCGCGACCTGGCACTGCTGGTGGACAAGAGCGTTGAGTTCGCACAGATAGAGTCCATAGCCTATCAAACCGAACGCAAGCTGCTGAAAGAGGTGAGCCTGTTTGATGTGTACGAAGGCAAGAACCTGCCCGCCGGCAAGAAGAGCTATGCCGTGAACTTCATCCTGCAGGACGAGCAAAAGACCATGGGCGACAAGCAGATCGACGCCATCATGCAAAAGCTCATCCAAAACCTGACCAAGCAGTTAGGAGCCGAACTTAGATAAGACAGACACCCACGCCCCCACCCTCCCTTGTAGGGAGGGGGCGGTCATCTTCATGAACTTACATACAGACAATAAACATCGTAGTAATTATTCCTAATCATGAAAGGATGCTGCTCCTCCCCCTACAAGGGAGGGCGGGGAGCGGGTCCGACGTTTATACCCATGGGAAGAGCATTTGAATACCGCAAGGCCGCCAAACTGAAGCGTTGGGGCCACATGGCAAAGACTTTCACGAAACTGGGCAAGCAGATTGCCATTGCCGTTAAGGCCGGTGGCCCAGACCCCGACATGAATCCCACCCTGCGTGGTATCATCGCCACCTGCAAGCGCGAGAACATGCCCAAGGACAACATCGACCGTGCCATCAAGAACGCAATGGGCAAGGACCAGAGCGACTACAAGGGCATGACCTACGAGGGCTACGGCCCCCACGGCGTGGCCATCTTTGTGGACACTCTGACCGACAACCCCACCCGCACCGTGGCCGACGTGCGCTCCATCTTCAACAAGTTCGGCGGCAACCTCGGCACGATGGGCAGTCTCGCCTTCCTGTTCGACCACAAGTGTGTGTTCACCTTCAAAAAGAAGGACGACATCGACATGGACGAACTGATCCTGGACCTGATCGACTATGGCGTGGAGGACGAGTTTGATGAGGACGAAGAGGCCGGCACACTCACCATCTATGGCGACCCCAAGAGCTATGGCGCCATCCAGAAGCACCTGGAGGAACAGGGCTTCGAAGAGGTGGGCGGCGAATTCACCTACATCCCCAACGACCTGAAGGATGTCACGCCCGAACAGCGCGAAAGCATCGACAAGATGGTGGAGAAGCTGGAGGAGTTCGACGACGTGCAGACCGTTTATACCAACATGAAGCCGGAATAAAGGTCTGCCCCGTTCACACCCACAACACATCCGATAAGAAAATGACCTACGCCCGCATCTTACAACGGGCGTAGGTCTTTTTAATCCCAGTTCGGGATATTACGTTGGGCACTCAGTAGGCCCAGTCGGAGCGGCAATCAGTCATCGGCCAGCAGCGCCTTGCCGTCGGCACTCAGCAACTCCCGTATTTGCTCGTAGGGAATCACCACCGAAGGCAGACCGGCTGCATACGGAGCAATCTCGTACTGCTGGTAGATGAACTCCACGCCATCGGCTGTGAAGAAAGGTGGTGTGGCAGGCAGGGGCAACTGCTTGGACTCATCCTCGGGGGTACTTTCATCGTCCATCAGTTGCAGCATGTCTTCAATCTTGTCATCCGGGCCGACCTCGAAATAAGGCTTCAGACCATTGTAAATCAAGTCTATGAGCTGTGCTTTCTTGCTCATATCCACCAGGTCCCAGCCCATCACATGCCCATCGGCATTTTTGAACGTGGCACCACTTAGCATATAGCCGCCGTGGGCTCCGCCCAGATATACGTCGTAGGAAGTGAGCATCGTGGTGTAGCGTTCGTTTTGACATAGGCACTCCACCTTGAGCCCGTTGTTCATGCCGGGCATTACGTAGCCCTCGGTCTCAGACTCCTTCACTTCGGCCTTCATGCGTTCCATGCCTTGCTTGGCATAGAAGTTCACCAGTGCCTGTCCGTCGCGCACATCGCCCGAGAAGCGGGCCACGTCATCGCCATCCTCGTAGGAGGGATAGCAGCTGTGAGCCACCGTCTGCGCCAACCAGGCGCGCACGCTGTCGGCCAGCACGGAACGGTCCGACGGCATTGGCCACACCGTTTTAATAGCCTGCGACAGGTAGGCTCCGGAATCCGTTTGCAACGAGTCTTCGTACGACACCGTCCGCAACTTCATAACCGACCAAGCTGTCTGTCCGCTATCGGCCACGCTGAGCGAGTCGGCCTGTGAGCCGATGGCCGTGCGACCGCCACAGCTGGCCAGGGCTGTACCCAACAGCAGCACAACCCCCAAAGCAGTAGTATGCCTCATTGTTCCTGATCTTTAAGTTTCTCCACAAAAGGCTTGAGCAGATCCTTCCAGCTCTCCACCGCCCCACTTTTATGCTCCATCTGCTCAAAGATGGTGGACAGCGTCGAGGTGATCTCGCCCACATGCCCCTTGGCCTGTGTGGCTATGCCGGTGGCCATGCCGGAGAGCATCTGCCCGCGCAGGGTGCCGATCTCCTGCAGCTGAGCGGCTGTGTAGTCCGCCCGGTGCTTGGAAATCCGCTTCTCCACCTTGCTGTACTTGTGCGCCACATCCTTCCAGTCGTTGATGGTGTAGCTTGCGCCATTGTTCTGCACATCGGTGGTCAAGGCGCGCAACTGGTCGATAGCGGCGGTTTGGCTGACACACGACGAGCACATCAGTGCCACGCCCACGGCCAGCATTATAAATAGGTGCTTCTTCATGCGTTGTTGTGTTAGTAATGTTTATGCCTTGCGTGCTTCGCTGATATAGCCCAGCGCCTCGCGACACTTGTCGGTTACATACTGCCAGTCCTCGGCAGCCACCTTGTCCTTGGGGAAGAGCTTAGAGCCCATGCCCACGCAGAACACGCCGGCCTTGAACCAAGCCTGCAGGTTCTCCTTCTCTGGAGCCACGCCGCCCGTAACCATAATCTTGGACCAGGGCATCGGGGCCATCAGCCCCTTCACCATGTTGGGTCCGTACACATCGCCGGGGAAGAGCTTTGTCAGGTCGCAGCCCAGTTCCTGTGCCTTGCCAATCTCGCTCACGCTGCCACAGCCGGGGCAATAAGGCACCAACCGGCGGTTGCACACCGGAGCCACCTCGGCATTGAACAGCGGGCCCACCACGAAGCAGGCACCCAGCTGGATGTACATGGCCGCCGTGGGCGCATCCACCACCGAGCCGATACCCAGTGCCAGCTCGGGGCACTCCTTGGCAGCAAACTTCACACACTCGGCAAACACTTCCTGGGCAAAGTCGCCGCGGTTGGTAAACTCAAAAGCGCGGACGCCGCCTTCGTAGCAGGCCTTGATTACCTTCTTGGCCACTTCGGCATCCTTGTGGTAGAACACGGGCACCATGGGTGCCTCCTTTATTTTGGCCAGCACGGCCATCTTATCGAATCTTGCCATTGTCTTGTTTAGGATATATGTTTTGTGAATAAGCGTATGATTCGTGTTCCTATCTCTGCACACGCCCGTTGGCGTTGCCGCCAGCCAGGGCTTCCACTTCGTCGGCCGACACGAGGTTAAAGTCGCCGTTGATGGTGTGCTTCAATGCGCTGGCAGCCACAGCGAACTCCAGTGCCTCGCCTTGGGTGCTCTTGGTGAGCAGCCCATGAATCAGGCCGCCTGAGAAGCTGTCGCCTCCGCCCACACGATCGATGATGGGGTCGATGTCGTAGCGCTTGCTTTGGTAGAACTCCTTGCCATCGAAGATAAGTGCCTTCCAGCCGTTGTGCGTGGCCGAGAAACTCTCGCGCAGGGTCGAAACCACATACTTGAAGCCGAACTGTTCGCGCATCTGGCGGAAGATGCCCTCGTAGCCGGCGGCATCGGTCTTGCCACCCTCCACATCGGCATCGGGCTTGAAACCGAGACAGAGTTCGGCATCCTCCTCGTTGCCGATGCACACATCCACATACTGCATCAGCGGGCGCATCACGCTGATGGCCTTGGCGCTGGTCCACAGTTTCTTGCGGAAGTTCAGGTCCACGCTCACCGTCACGCCGTGGCGCTTGGCAGCCTCGCAGGCCAGGCGTGTCAGCTCGGCGGCCTTGTCGCTGATGGCCGGTGTGATGCCGCTCCAGTGGAACCATTGAGCCCCTTGCATGATGGCATCGAAGTCGAAGTCGGCGGGATCGGCCTCGGCAATGCTGGAATGTGCGCGGTCATAGATAACCTTCGAGGGGCGCATCGAGGCTCCCGTCTCGGCATAGTACAGCCCCACGCGGTCGCCGCCACGGGCCACGAAACGGGTGTCCACGCCATAGCGGCGCAGCGCATTCACAGCAATCTGTCCGATCTCATGGGTGGGCAGCTTGGACACGAAATAAGCCTCATGGCCATAGTTGGCCAGGGATATAGCTACATTGGCTTCGCCACCGCCTGGAATGATGCGGAACACGTCTGTCTGGATAAAGCGGTCGTTGCCTTGGGGGGAGAGGCGAAGCATAATCTCGCCTAACGTTACAATCTTTGCCATTGTGATGTTTGTTTAGGGTTTGATGTTTGCAGGTGCAAATATAGACCTTTTCTTTGTAAACGGCACTATGCGCGGCCGCTTTTTCGCTGGGCGGCCTGCTTTTTTTGTCCCAAAGCCGGAAAGCGTCGGGAGGCGGGTGCGTGTCTGGCGCGTGTCCTATGTGTTTCCAAAAAATAAATATCACAAATATCACAAACGCCCGCAACACATCTGCTAATCAGCGCCTTGTCGAGTGATATTTGAGTGATATTTGAGTGATATTTGGGTTATGCTTAGGTGATATTTAGGTGATATTTGTGTGATGTTTGAGTGGCGCAGACAAGCCCTGCCTGTCGCAAGTGGCCCGACTTGCGGTGGGCGGGGGCCCGCCTTGCGCCAGCACAGCGCCCGCCTTGCGGAGGGCTGGCACGTTGCGACACTGGGGGGCGAAATTACCCATGAGGAAATTGCGTTTGAGGTTGGGCCCACCCCAACCCCTCCCCAGGGAGGGGCGTCCTTTCAAGCAACGGGCAAGCAAGATTGAGCTCCCCTCCCCTGGGAGGGGTTGGGAGTGGGCTTCTCCCCTCCCCTGGGAGGGGCTGAGGGTGGGCTATTCCCCAGGAATGGGCTGGTGGGCTATTCCCCAGGGAGGGGCTGAGGGTGGGCTATTCCCCAGGGAGGGAATTTTGGGCTGCAAAGCGTGCGGCCGATTCTACTGCGCAGCCGGGAGGAGTTGGTGGATGTGCTGCTCGCGGTGGGTCACACTGACTTCGATTCCGTATTTCTGATGCAGATGCTCGGCCAAATGCTGGGCGGAATAGACGCTGCGGTGCTGGCCACCCGTACAGCCGAAACTGAACATCAGATCGGTGAAGCCACGCTGGAGATAACGCTCCACATGGGCATCGGCCAGCCGATAGACACTGTCCAGGAAGGTGAGGATCTCGCCATCGTCCTCAAGGAAACGGATGACGGGCTCGTCCAACCCTGTCAGGGCCTTGTAGGGTTCGTAACGGCCAGGGTTATGGGTGCTGCGGCAATCGAACACATAACCGCCACCGTTGCCACTCTCGTCGGCAGGGATGCCTTTGCGAAAACTGAAACTGAACACGCGCACGCGGAGCGGTCCTTTGCCATCGTACTTGGAATAAGTGGCAGGACCATCGGCAGGGTTCACCTTAAAGGGGCCTGCAGGACCTGTCTTGAAGCCATCGGTGCGCTGCACTTCGGGTTGCGGGGCGGGTTGGAACTGAGGCAGTTGGACCAGTTCGGTGAGCAACTGGCGCAGGTAAGGGGGGATGGGCACCGGGCCAAGGTCGGCCGATTGCTGGCGCTGATGGGGCGCTGTAGGCGCTGCCGCCGGCTCGGCCAGCAGCTGTCGCAGGTTCTCGATGGCGGGCGGGATGCTTTCCAGGAAGTGTTTCTTGCGCTCGAAATAGCCGCGGAAGCCGTAGGCGCCCAGCACCTGCAACAGGCGGAACAGCACGAACAGACGCAGGCGCTGGCGGAAGCGGGCCTCGTCCACCTCGATGTATTGCTTCAGGGCATCGATATAGACATTGATGAGCTCGGCCCTGAGGGTGGCGGGATAGCGGGCAGATGCCTGCCAGAGGAAGCTGGCCAGGTCATACTGCAAGGGGCCGCGGCGGCCGCCCTGGAAGTCGATGAAATGCGGCTGACCTTCGCGGTCGATCATCACGTTGCGCGCCTGGAAATCGCGATAGAGGAAGGTGCCCCCCGTGCCGGCGGGCTCGTCGAGCAGTTCCTTGGCCAGGAGCTTGAACGAGGCCTCCAGCTTCAGCTCGTGGAAATCCAAGCCTGTGGCTTTGAGGAAGCAGTACTTGAAGTAGTTCAGGTCGAAGAGGACGCTGGTCTGGTCCATGTCCGACTGCGGGTAGCACTGGGTGAAGTCCAGCCCTATGGCGCCACGCACCTGCAGGTTGGGCAGTTGCTGGATGGTGCGCCGCAGCAGCTGTTTCTCGGCCTCGTTGTAGCGGCCGCCTGCATCGCGCCCGCCCTTGATGGCATCGAACAGCGAGCGGGTGCCAAGGTCCTCCTGCAGATAATGCAGGCCATCGGCCCCCACGGCCACCACCTTGGGCACGGGCAGCCTGCGGCGTGTGAAGTGTTCGGACAGGTAGATAAAGGCGTGATTCTCATCGCGCGAGGTGCCAATGACGCCCACCAGCGAACGCCCGTCGGGGCCTGTGAGGCGCACGTACTGGCGGTTGGAACCCGAGCCGGTAATGGGCTCGATGGTTTGAGGCGCGGCACCCGTGTGCTGCATGAAAAGTTCCTTTAGTATTTGCATGGTTCTGTTTCCTTTTTTGACGGTTTTGACATCGCGGGAAAACCGCGATGCACACGGCTGAAGAGGGGGCTGCTTAGGCCGGACTATGGGAAGGGCGGCATTTCAGCATGGGGTGCTGAAGAGCGGCATTTCAGCATGGGGGCTGAAGGGCGGCAATTCAGCGTGGGGGCTGAAGGGCAACATTTCAGCGTGGTGGGCTGAAGGGCACCATTTCAGCATGGGGGCTGAAGGGCGGCAATTCAGCATGGGGGCTGAAGGGCAACATTTCAGCATGGTGGAGTTAGTCCTTCCGCTTCCAGATGGATTGCACCTTGCGGCGGATGGCAATCATGTTGAGCAGCGACACCACGATGCACAGCCCGATGCCCACCAGCAGCGCCATGATGAGGGTGCCCTCGTTCATCTGCGGGAACATGGCCCAGAGCATGTGCAGGTAGTAGTGGCGAATCCACAGCAGCAGCACAAAGGCCAGCACCAGGACCAACACGTTCAGGCCCGTGGTGAGCAACTGATAGGGCAGGCTGACACGTGCCGGCGAGTAGCCGATGAGCAGGAGGTTCTCCAGCTTGGTGGTGTTTTTCTGCACCAGCAGATAGATGCTGAGCATGAGGATGTAGAAGGAGAGGATGCTGATGAGCAGGCCCACGGCCATGACCACACCGGCCACCACCTTGAGGAAATAGGTCATGCGGCCGGCATCCAGCTGATCGTCCTCCAGTTCGTAGCCTTTGTCCTGAATGAAGGTGGCGATGGCGTCGTCGGTCGGGTTGGTCACCTCCACGATCAGACGCGTAGGTGCCACGTTGGCTTCGGGAGCGAACTGCTGGTTGCTCCACTGCATGAAGTCCTCGGGCACAAGGATGGTGTTGAGACGCGAGGAGAAGCCGATGACGCGCCCCTTGATGCGCTCCTGACGGCCGTTGCCACGCAGGATGATGTCCATGGGAATCATCGACACCACACCCTCGGAGAGCTTGGGCAGCGACTGGCTCTGTGCAAAGCCGAAGTTATAGATGGCCAGGTAGGAGCGCGGCAGGATGATAGGCACCTCGGTGTGCGAGGCATCAAAATGCCACTGGCTCTGGTCGGTATCGACAAACGATGAGGGCACGCTCTCGAAGAACATGTCCGTGCCGAAGTTGGCTCCGCCCATGCCCAATGAGGCATACACCTTGTACTGGCTGGCGGTGAAGGCTCCCACGGCCTTGCAGAAGCGCTGCTGGCGCAGCTCGTCCTGCTCGGAGGGGGTGAAGGCCGTTGTCTCGCCGGCAAAAGTTGATACAGCCGATATGCGCTTGGACACGATGAGATAGGTGTTCTTGATGAAGCCGTCCTCGGCTGTGAAGACGGGAATCACGTCCTGATAGAACTGCACGCTGAGCAGGACGATGAGCATGCCCAACAGGTTGGCCACGAAGAAGCCTGCAAACTGGCCTATGCTGATGTGCTGACGCAGGAGTTTCCAAACAAGTTTCATAGGTGTAAAGTCTTTTCGTAGTTCAACGCCATGTGCTTGCCAATGCTTGTCACCACCACACCGGCGCCTTGCCGGCGTGCCTCGTCCATCATGAGCTGGCCCATGATGCGCCCGTTCTCGTCGTCCAGGTGGCTGATGGGTTCATCGGCCAGGATGAAGTCGAAGGGTTGCACCAGTGCGCGCATCATGGCCACACGCTGCTGCTGACCGAAGCTCATGCGGCCGATGCGGACATCCTTCTTATCGGCGATGCCCAGCATGTCGAACCAGGTGTCAATTTCAGCACGGCTCTTGAAGCCGGTGAGCTGGTTCTTGATGAGCACGTTCTCCATAGCCGTGAGTTCGGGAAAGAGGCGCAGCTCCTGAAACAGGTGGCTGAGCGAATGCTGGCGCAGCTGCACCCACTCGGCAGTGGAATAGGTGCGGATGTCGCGGTTGTCGAAGAGGAAACGCCCCTGGTAGTCGTGGCGGTAGCCGATAAGATAGCTGCACAGCGACGATTTGCCTGTGCCGCTGGTGGCCTCGATCAGGTACACGTGGCCGCGTTCCAGCCGCACCACTTGGTTCCACACATCGGACACCACATCGGTGCGCTGGCGGAACACGTTGGGCAGCGTGTTTTCTATTATGATTGTATTCATCTGAAATAAAGGTGTGTCGTTTTGCATCCGCCCCCCTGTTGGAAGCACCGGTGCGAAGGCGTGAAGCCCTCAGCAGGAAGGAACCGGATGGGGTTGTTATTGCAGCAGGTTGAGCAGCAGGTTGCCGTCGGCGGTTCCCAGCAGATCCAGTTGGAACTGCCCCATTTGCTTCATGCTGAGGTTGACGCGCTGGATATGGCGGGCGGCAGTGGCCAACGCCGGCTCGGTGGCGGCCAGCTGCTGCATGTCGGCCGTGGCGTAGAAGCGCAAGCCGCGTATGTCGCTCTTATGCTGTTGCAGATAGGCGTTGCCCGCGCATTGGCGCATGGCGTTGTTGGTGGTTACATACAGGCATTTGTCAGCCACGCCGAAGGTGAACTGCTGGCCGGCCGCCTTGATGGCGAAGGAGGTGGGCGAAAGGGCAGTGATCTGGCTGTGGCCGGACTTGAGCCAGTAGTCGGTGTTTTTGAGGAAGTCCGTGTTGTCCAACTCTGCCGTCAGCTGCAGGGGCTTGTCCGTGCGCGAAAGCGCACCGCTCATGCCGGCCAGCTCCACAGCCACATCGCCGTCGATGGCCTTGAGCATCTGGTCGGCATCGAACACGAAGTTGAGCGCCATGAGCACCGTGCGGATGGCGGGCACCTTGCGCAGCATCTTCAGCACCTCATCGCCCTCGATATTGGCACACAGCCAAAGCGCCGTGTTGTCCTGTGTCTGTGCCAAGAGCGAGCCGTCGATGGTGTTGAACACCTCCTCGAACTGCTCCATATATTGTTTGGCTTCCTTGTTGTCGGCGAAGAGTTCGGTGCGCAGATGGGCAGCATGCGGCTCCACCTGGGCGGTGAGCGCCAGCACGGCATCCTTCGTGGCCGATGCGGGAATGTAGCCGCTCATGACCTTGCCCACGGCCTCGGGCAGAATGCCCATGGTAAGCACGGCAGCAAGGGCATCGTCCATGCCGCGCAGCCGTTCGTAGAGGGCGGACGCTACCCCACTCTCTTTCTTGTCCTGCTCCAGGTAGCGGTACATCTCATTGCGCAGCTGGTCCTGGGCGGCACCCACGGCAGGCCCCATGCCCAGAAGCTTGCCGTCGCCGAAAGCCACCAGGTAATTGCCATCGATAACAGCCCACGAATAGCCGCGCTGCTGCTGAATGGCGGTGATGGTGTGGCCGTTGCGCGAGGTGGCAAGGAACTGCCTGAGGTCGTCCTCCTGGCTCACCTTGCACAGCATGCCGAAATAGCCGCTCGGACTGACGAAGCCGTAGGCTGGCTTGGCAAGGTCGATGCCCATGGAGGACATCTGGCTGGGCGTGGTTCCGAGTTGTTCGGTGAGTGTGTTGATTTCCTCGGCAGAGAGGTCGGCATCCTTGAGCAGTTGCCTTACATCCATGCGGGCCAAGGCTGTGGCCTGCTTGGGCAGGGCGTTCAGATAGGCATCCGAGCCCTTTTGCTTGACGAAATAAATGCCGACGCCGGCCACTACAGCGGCTAACAGCGCTATGAGGATGTATTTGATTCCTTTGTTCATGGGAATATGTGTTTGTTTTTGGAACGTGGGGATGTTGGGAACGACGGGGATATGAGTAATGAGCGTGTTGACGGGGTGTGACTGGTGTTAATGGGATTGGGAGGCGGCGATGCGCATGAGATGCACCGCCACGAGGGCTGCGGTCTCGGTGCGCAGGCGACTGGTGCCAAGGCTGACCGAGCGGAAACCGGCTTGATGTGCCAGGCGCACCTCATCGACGCTGAAGTCGCCTTCGGGCCCCACAAGCACAAGCAGCGAAGACGCGGCTTGAGCGGGAAGCGCCATTAAGGCATCCAAGAGATAGGGCTTGGCGCCGCCGCCCACATCGGCCATGTCATAACAATGGGCGATGAAGCGCTGCGGGGGCAAGTCCGCACGCCCGACGAAGTGCTTGAAGGCCTGCACGTCGTGCAGCACCGGCTTCCATGCCTTGTGACTCTGCTTCATGGCCGCGACGAGGATCTTGTCAATACGGTCGGTCTTGACCGAACGGCGTTCGCTGAAGCGGCAATCCAACAGGGTCAGCTCGTCGAGCCCTATCTCGGTAGCCTTCTCGGCCATCCACTCCGTGCGGTCCATGTTCTTGGTGGGTGCCATGGCCAGGTGTATGTGTCCGCGCCATTCCGGTTGCTGCTGCAGCGTCTCCTCGATGCTGAACAGGCACCGGTGACCGGTGGCCACGGTGATGACAGCCCTGGAAAAATGTCCGCAGCCATCCATCAGCCACAATTCGTCGCCCACGGTCATGCGCAACACACGCAAAGCGTGGCGTGCCTCCTCCTCGGGAAGTTCGCCACGCAAGGGCTCTGGGCAATAAAAGAAGCGCTGTTCCTTCATACTCTCGGTTGCGGGGTTGCGGGTGCTAATCTGTTTCGGCAGCGCCCTTGCGCTTGTCCAGTTCGGCCTTCAGTTTGGACGCCACTTCGTAGTTCTCGGCATCGACGGCGTGCCGGAGCGCATCCTCCAGCATGGAACGGCTCACGCTGTTTATGTTCATGGCATAGGCATTCTCGCCCACCTTGCGCATGTACTGTGCCTCGAGGAGTTCCTCGTTAATGCAGAGGCGGCATCCGAACGTGGTGGCAATGACCAGCCCATCGGCGGCAAGGCACGTTTCGCCTTCGAACTCCTGCCCGTTCTGCTCGGCATAGATCTTGGCGAAGAACTGCCCGTCCATGACGGCCACCATTTCCACCCGCACCATGCGGATGTTCATCTTGCGCATCAGCAAGTGCAAGGCATCGGTCGCCGTGAGCGCCACAGGCACCCGCACCGGCAGCATCTTGCGCATGAGCAGCTGCGTGGCGCGCTTGGTCGATGTCAGGATGGGCAGGATGCGCTCGCCTCCTTTCTCCTTGAGGATGAGCAGCGTCTGATCATCGCCAGCGGCAGCAGCAGCCGACCCGTGTATTTCCAAATCAATCAGGCTCATGCTTTTTTAGGGTTTTTGAAGAGTACGGCAAAGAGGATTGCCACAACCAGCGCGTAGCCGGCAAAGATGTACCAGCAGGTCTGCCAGCCAGGCAGCACGTCGGCTCCGGCAGGCAGGTTGAACACATAGTGGTTCACCACCACCTGTGCGGCCAGCATGCCGATGGTGGCACCGAAGCCGTTGGTCATCATCATGAACAGGCCCTGGGCAGAGTTGCGCATGCTCATCTCGGTTTCCTTATCGACAAAGAGCGAGCCGCTGATATTGAAGAAATCAAAGGCTACGCCATAGACGATCATGGAAAGAATGATGAACACAAAGCCACTGCCCGGATTGCCGATGGCGAAGAAGCCGAAGCGGAACACCCATGCCAGCAGCGAGATGAGCATGACGTTCTTGATGCCAAAACGGCTCAGGCAGAAGGGGATGAGCAGGATGCAGAGCGTCTCGCTGATTTGCGAGAGCGAGGTGACGATGACCGAGTACTTCACCATGAGCGAGTCGGCATACTGCGGCAACGAGCCCCATGCCTCCAGGTAGGAAGTGGCATAGCCATTGGTGATTTGCAGGCAGGAGCCGAGCAGCATGCTGAAGATGAAGAACAGCGCCATGCGGTAGTTCTTGAAGAGGGCGAAGGCACGCAGCCCGAGCGCATCGACCAGCGAGCGCTTCTCGCCGTGCTGGTTGGTGGGACAGGCGGGCATGGTGAGCGCATAGGCAGCCATGACGAGGCTCAGTCCGCCCGACAGGGCAAACTGATAGGGGGTGGACTTGATGCCCAGCAGGTTGACTGCCCACATGGAACAGATGAAGCCGATGGTGCCCCACACACGGATGGGCGGGAAGGCCTTGACGGTGTCCAGCCCCTCCTTCTCCAGCGCGTTGTAGGCCACGGAATTGGTCAGGGCAATGGTGGGCATGAAGAAAGCCACGCTCAGCGTGTAGAGTGTGAAGAGGATGCCGAAGCTGACATGACCGGCGGCTGAGACGCCATAGGCACAGGCGGCCAACATGAAGGCACCCGCCAGCGCGTGGCAAAGGCTGAGCAAGCGCTGTGCCTGAATCCACTTGTCGGCCACAATGCCCATCAAGGCAGGCATGCACAGCGACACAAAGCCCTGCACGGAATAGAACCAACCTATATTGGCACCCATGCCTTCGCTGCCAAGGTAAAGACCCATTGAAATGAGGTAGGCTCCCCACACGGCAAACTCAATGAAATTGAGTATGGTCAGTCGTAGTTTCAAACTCATGATGATTTCTGTTTATGTTTTGCGCCTGCAAAAGTAGGGAATTCTGCCTTGAATCAGAAATCTTTCTTCAAAAATCTTCGCGCGAGTGCACATTTAAGGCTTTCTGTCGTTTTTTTACCACATTTCGTTCACCCATTCCGCTTTTTTGCCTACTTTTGCAGCCGTTATTAAAAAATGCACATCAACACTGCCCATCATGTTCGACATTAAGACACGACGCACCATCCGCAAATATGCCGACCGCGACATTCCCACCGACCTACTGAACCGCTTGCTTGCCGAGGCTGGGCGCACGCCCACAATGGGCAACCTGCAGCTGTACTCGGTTGTGGTGACGCGCGACCCTTTGCGCAAGCAGGCACTGGCCCCTGCACATTTCAACCAACCCATGGTCACGTCGGCACCCGTGGTGCTGACCATCTGCGCCGACTTCCACCGCACCAGCGCCTGGGCACGTTGCCGCGCGGCAGAACCGGGCTATGACAACTTGCTCAGTTTCCTGAACGCTGCCACGGATGCACTACTCTACACACAGACGTTCACGTTGCTGGCCGAGGCCGAAGGGCTGGGACTGTGTTTTCTGGGCACCACCGTGTATCAGCCCATGGCCATTATCGAGGCCTTGCAGCTGCCACGGCTGGTCATGCCTGTGGCTACGCTCACTGTGGGGTGGCCTGCCGAAACGCCCGCTCTTGCCGACCGCCTGCCACTGGAAAGCTTCGTGCACGAAGAATGCTACCACTCGCCCACCCCGGCAGACATCGACCGCTTTTACGCCGCCAAAGAGGCACTGCCCGAGAACCAGGAATTTGTGCGCATCAACAATAAGCAGACGCTTGCCCAGATTTTCACCGACATCCGCTACACCAAGCACGACAACGAGGCCATGAGTCAGGGCATGCTCGAAGCACTGCGCCACCAGGGATTCTTGGGAGGAGAGTGGAGAGTGGAGAGTAGAGAGTA
>JAFXQT010000007.1 GCA_017526905.1 Bacteroidaceae bacterium
ATTCATCATTCATCATTCGTCATTCATCATTCGTCATTCATCATTCGTCATTCATCATTCGTCATTCATCAATCGTCATTCATCAATCTTCTTCCCCCAGCAGCGGCGGCGCTTGTGTATCGTGCAGTCCAGATGCGACCACTGCGCCTGACTCTTCTCGTTGTCCTCCAGCTGCGGGTGCGACTCGGCCCACACAAACCCCATGGCTGTGGCCGCCGGCATAATTTTCTCAAAGAGGATGGCATTCACGCCCTTGTTCTGGTATTCGGGCAGCACACCCACCAGCAGCAGGTCCAGCACCGGCGCATGCTTCAGGTAAATAGCCTTCAGCAGGTGCCACCACCCAAAGGGCCAAAGCCGCCCGTGGGCCTTCTGCAGCGCCCTTGACAGGCTACCAATGCCCACGCCCATGGCCACCGGCTCGTTGGCCTCGTTCTCCACCACACACAGCAGGCGCATGTCCAGGAATTGCAGGTAGGTGTTGGCATATTGGGCTATCTGGCGCTCGTTCATCTCCGAGTATCCGTACAGCTGTGCATAGGCCTTGTTCACCACTCCGAACACCTTCTGGATGTACTCACCACCATCGGCATTGATAATTTCCTTGTGGCTCTTGAAGTTGCGCACATGCAGGTTGTAGCGTTCACGACTCATCTTGGCCACGCGCAAATACTTCTGCGAGTCGGCCTCGTGCCCTGCATGCGGCACCATAATCTTTCGTTCCACCCAGTCGGTCTCTTTTTCAAAGCCCAGTGCTTCCATGTGGGTGGCATAGTAGGGGTAGTTGTAGATGGTGCTCATCGTGCCCAGCTGGTCAAAACCGTCAATCAGCATCCCCTCCGGGTCCATGTCAGTGAAGCCCAGCGGCCCCACGATACGATCCATGCCCCGGTCGCGTCCCCATTGTGCCACGGTGTCCAGCAGTGTCTTTGACACCTCGGGGTCGTCCACAAAGTCTATCCATCCAAAGCGCACGTTGCGGCAGCCCCATGTCTTGTTGGCCTTATGGTTGATAATAGCAGCCACACGGCCCACCAACTTACCGTCCCGATAAGCCAGGAAGCAGTCAGCCTCGCAAAACTCAAAGGCTGCATTCTTCTTGCGGTCGAACGTGTCCAACGTATCCTCCATGAAATCCGGAACGGCATAGGCATTGCCCCGATACAGGCGCTGGTTAAAGCTGATGAATTCCTTCAGAGCCTTCCGGCTCTCTACCTTTCTGATTGTGATCATTTGTACTTCTTTACGCTTCAGAGTTCAGTTTCAGAGGCCAAAGATAGCACTTTCTGCAAAAACCGCCATGCCATTCAGCCTTTTTTAGCGTTTTTGCCCCCTCAAAGTTAAAAAAACTGCACAAATCCTTTGCACGTCTCACAGAATCGCCTACCTTTGCACTGGCTCATAGCATGCGCCGCGCCTCCCCGATGCGCGCATACAGCCACAGCCACACAGCCATCAACAAATTACATTACAAAATACACACTATGTTCAAATTCAAACAACTCACTGCCATCGCCGCACTCGCCCTGGCCGTTTGCACCAACGCTTTCGCACAGAAGGCCGAGACCTTAGACTACAAGCCTGCACCCTACATGTTCGTAGGCCTCCAGGCCGGTGGGCAGACCACCTTCACCAACTACGACCAGCTCAAGCTCATCACCCCCACCGCCTCCGTCAGCTTCGGCGCATTCTTCACCCCTGTGGTAGGAGCCCGTCTGCACGTGAACGGCATATTCAACAAGGGTGGCATCAACCCCGGCGGCTTCACCTACGACTACAACTACGCCACCACCGACCTTGACCTGATGCTCAACCTCTGCACCATGTTCGGCCGTCAGGACTACTACCCGCTCAACGTGTACCTCATCGGTGGTATCGGCCTCAACTACGCATGGAACAACGACGACCTGCTCGGCAGCACCTACTACATGCCCTTTGCCTGGAAGGACAACCGCCTCAGCCACAACGCCCGCGTCGGCGCCATGCTCGACTACAACATTGCCAAGCACTGGAGCGTGAACCTCGAAGTCAACGCCAACAGCCTGTCCGACCGCTACAACAGCAAGGTATGTGCCAAGGACGACTGGCAGCTCACCGCCCAAATCGGTGTTATGTACAAGTTCGGTTTCAAGAAGAAGACCATTACGGCTCCCGTCGCCGTGACACCCGTCCAGGAGTACGTCGAGGAGAAGAAGGCCGAGGTCATTCCCGCCACCCCCGTGGTCAAGCCCGAACCTAAACCCGAGCCCAAGCCCGAACCCAAGAAACTGGAGAACCTCAAGAAGGACGTCTATTTCGTCATCGCCAAGAGCGACGTGAACGACAAAGGCTCCAACACCATTAAGGAAATCGTAGCTTGGATGAAGGCACACCCCACCGCAACGGCCACCATCACCGGCCATGCCGATGCCGGCACGGGCAACCCCACCATCAATGCCAAGTATGCAGCCGACCGCGCCGCAGCCGTGAAGCAGGCACTCGTCAAGGCCGGCATCGATGCCAAGCGCCTCTCCTCCGACTCGAAGGGAGACACCGTCATGCCCTACGGCGACAACGAAAAGAGCCGCGTGGCCATCGTCATCGCTGCCGAGAAATAAGCACACAGGCATCACCTGCGCCTTGCAACAACCTGTCAAGAGACCATGCCTGAACCGGCCATGGTCTCTTGATGTTATATACACCAACCATGAAGCGACTACTCCGCCAGCTGTTTGCCATAGACCACCTGTTCGTCACCGCCATTACCATCCTGCTCATTGGCATTCTGGTTCAGCTCACCGTCAACCTATCTTTCCTCAACCCGATGGCTCGCACCATCGAGAATTTTTCGCTGACCGACGTATTCTACGACATCAACCGTTCCGTGGGCGATCCCGATACCAGCGACGTCATCACACTTGTCGATATGACGGAAATCTATGACCGCGCCCGCTTGGCAGACATCTTTGATTCCATACAGGCATTGGAGCCTGCCGTTGTCGGTGTTGATATCGTGTTCGAAGGGTGGCGGGGCGATTCCACCGGCACACGCCGCATGCGCGATGCTGCATCGCGGGCTAGTTCGCCAACAGTCTTTTCCTACCGTTTGTCTGACTGGGAGGAGAGCGAGCAGGAGTTCCGTACATCACAACGCTCCATCATCTTTGGCCCAGACTTCCCGCCGCTTCAGCAGATTCAGGAGGGCTACACCAACGTGCACCACTCGCTCAACGGCAGCACTGTCCGCTCGTTCAGCATCAGCCGCAGGGCACACGGGCACATTGAGCACTCCATGCCTGCCAAGGTAGCCACCACCTTCATGGGCGACACCACGCTCTACACCCAACTGTCCGACCAGACCATCGACTTTACGGCCACCCACTTCCGAGTGGTTCACCCAGACAGTCTGCGGCAAAACGCTGACCTTATCCGCAGCCACATCGTATTGCTCGGTGCCACGGCCGATGGGCTCGACATGCATTTCACACCTATTGGACGGATGCCTGGTCTGGAAGTACTTGCCTATGCCGTCCAAACCATGCTCAATCAGAGCAACGTCACGCTACTCTCTTCCTGTCAGACGTTTGCCTTCTCAGTATTTGTGCTGTGGCTGGTTCAGCTGCTTCAATACCTCTGCACCTCTTACTTCAACAGCCGCAAGGGTTTTCTCAGCCAATACATCGGCCAATCCGACCTGCCCTCGTCATGGGTGGCCATCACCGCAATGGTCATCCTCATCGGACTCTGTTTCTGGTGGTTCATCCACGGAGTCTATATTAACACCATGTGGGCACTCATGGGCATAGCCTTGCTCGACAATGCCCGCAGCCTCTACAAGTTCTGCATCGTGCTGCTGGAGCACAGATTCCATTGGAAATGGCTTCAGCGCTCCCTCTACTACACCGAGACGAACCATTAACACACATTTAGACAAAACCAACGCAATGAAAAAGCTTGTACCACTCCTCCTACTCCTTGCCACCATGGCCAGCCACGCCGTGGCACAGCAAGTATCTGTTGTAAAAGTAAAAGGCTATGTCACAATGAAGGACGGCACCGCCAACAAGGCCGTGTTCAAAGGACAGGCCATTAACGAAAGTGCCATCCTACAGCTGTCCAAGGGCTGCCAACTGGTGCTGCGCAGCGATAAAAAGAGCGAAGAATACACGCTCGAAGGGGCATTCATCGGCAGCCTCAAGCAGTACATCAACAAGAACAAGAACAGCCTGGCAAAGGTAGTACGCAAATATACGGGCTACGTAGCCAAGAACGCCACTGCGAAGAAGAAAGCCGGTTCCGGCAAGGACGATATCAGCACAGCCACCGTCATCCGTGATGACGAAGAGGCCATGCTCGACACCACTGTCTGCGACAGCATCGTGCCCGACGCTACGATGGCGCCTACTCAACCTTGACCACCACATGCCGATGAACCTACGCACTCTCGTTCTCACGCTGTTCCTACTGCTGTCTGCACAAGCCGTGCATGTAGGCGCACAAACCGCCGAACAGCATTTAGAGCAAGGATTGGCAGCCATGAAGCAACGCGACTTCTGCACGGCCTACCGCGAGCTGGAAGCCTATATAAACAAGGTGCCCGCCTCAGAGAAAGGCAGCGCCCAGTACATACAGGCTCGCCACCATCTGTTTTCGGCCCTCCATGCCATGCCCGACCAGCTGGACAAATGGTACCAACAGGCTGCCAAGGCGTTGAACAAACACGACACCCGACAGGCAGACAGCCTCTTCCAAATCTACTTGGCCAACTGCACCAGTTCCGAGTCCAGGCACACTGACCAATACACGCAAGTCCTGGTGCACCATGCCATGGCCCTGCAGCGCAAGGGGCAAATACAGGCCTGCATAGGCCAGCTGAAGCAGGCCATCGACATACGGCGCAACGCCCCCGCCATAGACAAGGCACAAGTGGCCGAGGCTCAGAACCTTTTGGCCTCTGTTTATCACCAGAACGGCGAATACGCCGAAGCCATAGCCACCGGCGAGGAGGCCTTGAACATCTACCAAGACAAATACGGCAAGCGCCACCATTACTATGGCACCACCCTCACCAACCTGGCCTCTTACTATGCATCCAGAGACAGCACCGGCGATATCCAGCAGGCTATCCGGCTGGCAGAGCAGGCGGAGAAGAGCCTTGACAAGGGCACACCCGAATATGCTCAGGCCCTCAATTCGCTTGTGGTATTCTACTCGCAAACGGGCGATTTCGTCAAGGCCAACAGCATAGCCAAAAACGCACGCAAGATATCCCGCAAACAGCTGGGCGAAGGCACGCTGAATGCGGCTGCAGTCATGGCCAACCAGAGCGTACGCCTGGCACATGCCGGCAACCATGCACAGGCGGTGGAATATGCACGCGAAGCCATTGACATTTTCCAAGCACAGGGCGAGATCTCAACCCTGCGCTATGCCAAACTGCTCTCCAACACTGCCGCCTTCGAGAAACAGGCCGAACGCTATGCCGAAGCCATCGAACTATGGCAGAAAGCAGCACCCATCTTTAAGAACATCGAGGGCGAACAGGGCTCTGGCTACCTGAACTGCATCAGCGAGATCTCCGCTGCACACGCCCGGCTGGGTAACCTGGAGCAGTCGGCCGACCTCAGTTCGCAGTTGCAGGCATCGGCCACAGAAGGTACACGACAGGGCGATGCCCGCTTTGCCAACGCTCTGCAGCGCCGAGCCACTGGCATGGCTGCCGACGGCAACTTTGCACAAGCCATCCTACTGCAGCAACAGGCGCTGAGCATCTACCGACAGCGAGCCGACAGGCTGCACGAAGCCCAAGCCCTCAAGGAACTCGCT
The DNA here is from genome assembly GCA_017526905.1 of Bacteroidaceae bacterium. Taxonomy (GTDB): domain Bacteria; phylum Bacteroidota; class Bacteroidia; order Bacteroidales; family Bacteroidaceae; genus Physcousia. Next base: position 5,806 of record JAFXQT010000007.1, read on the forward strand.
AGCTACCTGTTCCACACAGGGCAACAGCAAATGGCCATCGATTCCTGTCAAGCCGCACTCTGCATCTACAAACAGGAGGCCAATCAAGCCGAGGCACAGGCTCTAACCCTGAACGACCTCTCTATCTATGAATTCTCAACCGGACAACCGGCCGCAGCATTGCGCCACGGAAAGGAGGCGCTTCACCTCTACGTGAAGAACGGTAACACTGGCTCCAGCCTCTATGCAAAGGTGCTCACCAACCTGGCCCTGTATCTGGCGCAGAACGACAGCCTCCGCCAAGCAGTGGCACTGAGTAGGGAGGCATTAAACCTGCAGTCCAGCATCCTGGGCGAAGAGCACCCCGACAACGTCATGACACGCTACAACCTGGCCAACTACCTGCTGCGCATGGGCGACCATGCAGGCGCCCAAGAAGCCTTTCACAAAGCATTGCAGATGCAAATGAAACTGGTGCGCAGCAACTTCTCACACCTCACCACCCGCGGGCGCGAACTATACTGGGGCACAAAGAACTACATCTTCCACGCCGCGCCAGCCATCGCATGTCTTATGCCCGAGCAGGACGAGGCGCTCACCGACGCCTTCAACGTACAACTCTTCACCAAAGGCCTGCTGCTCAATTCCGAAATCGACTTCCACAACCTTCTTGCCCACACGGCTTCGGCCCAGTTGCAGGCACAATACGAACAGCTCACCTCCATCCGCCAGCAAATAGAGCAGACGTGGCGCTCGCCCAGCAACGATGGCCACGCCAACGTGTCATCGCTGCTCGCACAAGCCACCCTGTTGGAACGCGCCGTGGTGCGAGGCTGCAAAGAATATGGCGACTTCACGGCCAACATGAGCGTCACCTATCAGGATGTAGCCCAATCCCTTACCAACACCGAGGCGGCCATTGAATTCTTTGATATCGATGTAGAACACGACGGACGCACCTACTGGGCACTGCTGGCCCGCAAGGGCTGGGACTCACCGAGGCTGGTGCGCCTGTTCAGCCATCGCGACATCGCCGACTTGCGTTTCAAAGGCCATCCGCTGGCCGAGGCCTTGACCGTGGCCGAAGGTGTCAATGCCATCTTTGCCGACGACCGTCTTGGAGCACTTGTGTGGCAACCCCTGCTGCCCCTGTTAGAGGGCGTAAACGATGTATGGTTCTCGCCATCGGGCCTCTTCTACCAGTGGGGAATCGAGTACCTCCGGCTTCAGGGCCAGCGCATAGACAACCGCTTCAACCTGCACCGGTTGTCGTCCACCAAGCTGTTAGTGCAGCGTAACGACCACAAACGCCCACACATCGACAATGCTGTGGTTTACGGCGGACTCGAATTTGACGCCAGCGCCACACAACTGATGGCCGCCAATGCAGCCTACGCCGACAGCGCGCCCGCGTCCTACCTCGCTGCACCTGATGCTCAGGCACAGCAGGACATGGCCATGGCCGAGACACGTGCCCTCGACGGGTTCGCACGAGGCGAACGCGGCAGTGTCAGTTTCCTACCCGGGACCCTCAACGAGGCCGAGACCATTAACGGATGCCTGGAAGCCCAGGGCATCCACGTGCAAATGCGCACTGGAGCCGCGGGCACGGAGGAGTCATTCAAGGCGCTGAACGGTAAGCGAGTGCCGTTGTTGCATATTGCTACACACGGATTCAGCCTGGACGAGGCTATGGTACACCAGCACCGCCAAGCCAAGGCCTACCTCGATGTGGCACAGGACGAGGCCGCCCAAGCCGACAACAGTCTCTGCTATTCAGGCCTGCTTATGGCTGGCGCCAACCAGGTGCTCAGTGGAAAAACGCTACCCAGCGGCCTGGAGAACGGTGTACTCACGGCACGGGAAATCGCCGCCGTTGACCTCCGAGGGTTAGACCTGATCGTGCTTTCGGCCTGCCAGACAGGCCTTGGAGAACTGAAGGAGGACGGTGTGTTCGGTCTGCAGCGAGGATTCAAAAAGGCCGGGGCCAAGACATTGTTAATGAGTTTGTGGAGCGTTGACGACGAGGCCACGCAGATAATGATGACGGCCTTCTACCACACACTATTCACAACAGAGGGTGCCACCGTTTCGTCGGCCTTCCGTACCGCCCTACAGACGTTGCGCGACAACGGCTTCGATGCCCCCTACTACTGGGCTTCCTTTGTACTGCTCGACGAATAAGCGTAGCCATTCACCGGTTTTACACTCACTCTGACACATTGCCGAGATTACCTGAACACTCAACAAGAGCCCCCCGACCCACAACAAGGCCGGCCGCAACCCACAACAAGGACGACCTCAACGGCTGAAGGACAGCTGTTGTTCACCCGGACGACAGTTGTCTGCCACCCGGTTGACAGGTGTCTGCCACCCGGTAAACAACTGTTGTTCGCTCTTCGAGGATAAGCTTAAACGATGCGCAGGGCAACCTCAATAGTTTGTGAGGTTGCCCTGCGCGCTGATTATAGGGAGATACGTTTAAGCGTGAAACGGCCATTATTCCCAGCCAAAGCAGACCAGACAACCCAATCGATGAAATGGGAACATCGGGCCGAAAGGACGGGGCCATCCAGCCGGTGAAATGGGGCATTTTAGTCGAAAGGCAGGTGGGGTCAGCCGAAGAAGAGGTTGCAGATGAAGATGCCGGCGATGATACCGGCCAGGTCGGCCAACAGGCCGCAGGTGACGGCATGGCGGGTGTTTTTCACGCCCACCGAACCGAAATACACGGCCAGGATGTAGAAGGTGGTGTCGGTGGCTCCCTGGAAAATGCTGCTCAAGCGTCCGGCAAAGGAGTCAGGGCCGAAGGTCTGCATGCACTCCACCATCATGCCACGGGCGCCACTGCCGCTGAGCGGCTTCATCAATGCCGTGGGCAGGGCATCGGCAATGGCGGCGTTCCCGCCGATGAATTGGATCATTTTGCCAAGAATACCCGTAAGCCAGTCCATGGCACCGCTGGCTCGGAACACGCCGATGGCCACCAACACGGCCACCAGATAGGGGATAATGCGGATGGCGGTGTCAAAGCCACCCTTGGCGCCCTCGATGAATGCATCGTAAACGTTAACCCGTCGCCGCATGCCCGCAACGATGAAAGCCACAATGATACCCAACAAAAGCACGTTGGCAACCACAGTGGAACCCACGTTCATCGTGTCGCGATCCAACGTCTGTGCCGCCCAGCCGATGCCCGCCACAAGCAGGCACAGGCAGCCCAATGTGATGAGAATAGGCTTGTTCCAAAGGTTGATGCGCTGCACCAGCCCGGTGATGGCAACACCCACCACGGTGGATGCCATGGTGGCCAGCAGGATGGGTATAAACACATCGGTGGGCTGGGCCGCCCCCATCTGGGCTCGGTAGGTGAGGATGCTGACGGGAATAATGGTGAGGCCGCTGGTGTTGAGCACCAGAAACATAATCATGGCGTTGGAGGCCCGCTCCTTCTGCGTGTTAAGCTGCTGCAGCCCCTCCATGGCTTTCAGGCCCAAGGGCGTGGCGGCATTGTCCAGGCCGAGCATATTGGCCGAGATGTTCATGAATATGTTGCCAAACACCGGGTGGCCGGCCGGGATTTCGGGGAAGAGACGGCGGAACAGCGGACTGAGCCAACGTGCCAGGGCATCGACCACGCCCCCGCGCTCGCCTATCTTCATGATGCCCATCCACAGGGAGAGCACACCGGTCAGTCCGATGGATATTTCAAACGCCGTCTTGGCATTGGCAAAGGTGGAATCCATAATGGCGGGGAACACGTCCACGTCGCCGAACACAAGCAGTCGCACGGCAGCCACCGTCGCTGCGATAAGGAAGAAAGCAATCCAGATGTAATTAAGGGCCATAAGGAAATGGGAGGAGGGAGGAGCCCCCTATAGTCCCCGGCGGAGGCACTCGTTCGAGTTAAAGGGGCTACGCCGAGGCGTGGGTTTAGTTAGACATTATCATATTTGGGCTTACCCCCACCCCGAGGGAGGGAGCGGAATGCATCAGGCTGGTTGAGTCCTTGTTTCAATACCTTTTATCTCTTATCTCCATACTCTCTACTCAATGTGCCTCCAGCCAGTTGTCGCCCCAGCCGCTGTCGGCCACAAGGGGCACACTCATGCTGAATGCGTTCTGCATCTCGGACAGCACGATGTCCTCCACCCGCTCGCGTTCCTCGGGCAGAACCGTGAAGTTCAGTTCGTCGTGCACCTGAAGTATCATGCGGGAACGGAGGTTTTCCTGGCGGAAGCGGCGGTCGATGCCAATCATGGCGCGCTTGATGATGTCGGCAGCCGACCCTTGTATGGGGGCGTTGATGGCATTGCGCTCGGCATAGCCGCGCACCACGGCGTTGTGCGAATTGATGTCGCGCAGGTAGCAGCGGCGGTGCATCACGGTTTCGGTGTAGCCCAACCGGCGAGCCTTGTCGATGCTCTCCTGCATGTAGGCCTGCACGCGCGGATAGGACTCGAAGTAGCTGTCGATAAGCGCCTTGGCTTCCTGTCGGCTCACGCCCAGCCGCTCGGCTAGTCCGAAGGCCGATATGCCGTAGATGATGCCAAAGTTGGCCGTCTTGGCACTGCGGCGCTCGTCCTTCGTCACTTGGTCAATCTCCTTCTTATAGATGCGCGCGGCCGTGGCGGCATGGATGTCGTGCCCCTGCCGGAAGGCCTCTATCAGATGGGTATCGGCACTGAGATGCGCCATGATGCGCAATTCGATCTGCGAGTAGTCGGCGCTGAAGAACAGCTGGCCGGGCTCGGGGATAAACACCTTGCGGATTTCGCGCCCGTCGGCGTTGCGCACGGGGATGTTCTGCAGGTTGGGGTTGCTGGACGAGAGGCGACCCGTGGCGGTGACTGTTTGGTTGAACGATGTATGTATGCGCCCGGTCCTGGGGTTGACCAGCTTGGGCAACGCCTCCAGGTAGGTGCCGAGCAGTTTCTTCTTGCCCCTGTACTCCAGGATCTTGCCCACCACAGGGTGCTTGGAGCGAAGGCTTTCCAACACCTCCTCCGAGGTGACGTACTGGCCGGTCTTGGTCTTGCGCGGCTTGTCCGTAAGGTGCAGTTTCTCGAACAGCAGCACCCCCACCTGTCGGGGCGATGAGATGTTGAAGTCGGGCTCTATCACCCCCGGCTCCACCAGCGTGTGTATCTCCTGCAGGATGTCCTCCATCTGCTGGGTGAAGAGGGCTGCCGTATGGCGCAGGGCCTCGGCATCGATACGCACGCCCGCCTGTTCCATCCGTGCCAGCACGGGCATCAGCGGCATTTCCACGTCGGTGAAAAGGGCCATGGCACCCTCGGCCTGCAACATGGGCAGGAACACCTGCTTCAGCCGCAGTGTGATATCGGCATCCTCGGCCGCATAGGGGCACACCTCAGCCGGCGGCACCTCGCGCATGTTGCGCTGCTGCTTGCCGGTGCCAATCAGAGAGTCTATATGAATGGTGCGGTAGTGCAGGTAGGCCTCGGCCAGATAGTCCATGCCATGGTGCAGTTCGGGCTGCAGCACATAGTGGGCAAGCATCGTATCCCACATGGGGCCGGCCAGTTCGATACCGTAGGAGGCCAGCACGTTGAGGTCGTACTTGAGGTTCTGCCCTATCTTGACGATGGACGGATGCTGGTAAAAAGGTCTGAATTCATCGACGATGGCCTGTGCCTGAGCGCGGTCGGCTGGCACGGGCACATAGAACGCCTCGCCCGCCCGGACGGCAAAGCTGAGTCCCACCAGTTCGGCCATCAGGGGATCGGTCGAGGTGGTTTCCGTGTCGAGTGCCGCTTCCTGAGCAGCCAGCAGGCGGCCGAGCAACGCCTGACGGGCCTCAGGCGAATCCACCAGCTGGTAGTCGGCCTTGGCGGGGTCATAGCTGGAAAAATCGGTGGTTTCATCGATGCTTTCGGGCGCTGCCGATGCGGGGGCGGCCTCCTCCACCTGCGCTGCAAAGAGGTCCAGCTGCTGGGCATCGACCTGGCGCTTCGGCTTTGCCGTGGCACGGGTGCCGGATGCCGGTTCGGGTGCTTCGCCCAGTTTGCGCTTCAGCAGAGAACGCATCTCGAGCTCGGTCATCAACGCCGTCAAGGCATCCATATCGGGCTCGCGCAACCGCAGGGCCTCCATGTCCAGCGGGACGGGCACGTCGGTGACAATGGTGGCCAGCCAGCGGCTGGTGGTGATGTCCGCCTGCCCGTTCTCCACCTTGGTGCGGAGGGCACCCTTCAGCTGCCCGGTGTTGGCCAGCAACGCATCGATGCTGCCGAACTGCTGGATCAGCGAGGCGGCCGTCTTCTCGCCCACGCCCTTGCAGCCGGGGATATTGTCGGCCGAATCGCCCATCAGCCCCAGCATGTCAATGACTTGGGCGGGCGACTGCAGCCCCCACTTCTCGCACACCTCCTTCGGGCCCAGCACGTCGAAGCCGGCACTGCCGTTGCGCGGCTTGAGCATCTGCACGCGGTCGGTCACCAGCTGCCCGTAGTCCTTGTCGGGGGTGACCATATAAGTGTCGATGCCCTGGCGGCCGGCAGCGGTGGCCAGCGTGCCGATTACATCGTCGGCCTCATAGTCGGGCACTTCGAGCACAGGGATGCGGTAGGCCTCCAGCAACTGCTTGATATAGGGAACGGCAGTGCGGATGGCCTCGGGCGTGGCTTCGCGCTGCGCCTTATATTCGGGATAGGCCCGGTGGCGGAAGGTGCCCCCGGCAGGGTCGAAGGCCACACCGATATGTGTGGGCTGCAACGCCAGCAGTTCCTCCAGCGTGTTAACGAAGCCGAAGATGGCCGATGTGTTCAGCCCTTTAGTGTTGATGCGCGGAGCACGGATAAAGGCGTAATAGGCTCGGAAGATGAGGGCATAGGCATCCAGCAGGAAGAGCTTGTCGGACCCCGCCTTACTGTGGCCGGCGGCCTGTGAGGATTGTTCCATAGAGGGTGTTGGATAGGTTTATTGCGGCAAAAGTAGTGCTTTTTCCGTGATTTGTGACACATTTATGAAAAAATCTGTAACTTTGCGCCCAAATGCTAACAACCATACGTAAACCCATAGCTGCCGAACTGGAACGCTACGGCGAACTGTTCAAGCAGACGCTCCAGTCGGACAACGAGCTGTTGTCGGCAGCACTGACACATCTGACACGCCGCCAAGGCAAGATGATGCGCCCTGTACTTGTACTGCTATGTGCCCGCGAGGGCGGCAATATCTGCGCCGAAGTGCTGCATGCGGCCGCGGGGCTGGAACTGCTGCATACGTCCAGTCTGGTGCACGACGACGTGGTGGACGAGAGCGACATGCGCCGCAACCAACGCTCGGTCAATGCACTATGGGACAACAAGGCTGCCGTACTGGTGGGCGACTTTATCCTGAGCACGGCGCTGAAGGAGATTGCCCTGACAAACAGCACACAGGTGGTGAGCCGGATGGCCTGGCTGGGACAGATGCTGGCCGACGGCGAGATAGAGCAGCTGAACGCCACACACCGCACGACCTTCAGCGAAGCAGACTATTACACTGTTATCGGCAAGAAGACTGCGGCCCTATTCTCTTCCTGTGCCTACATCGGGGCGCTGCTGGGTGGGGCGCCGGACGGAACCATCCAACTGCTGGAGCGCTATGGCCACCTGACCGGTCTGTGTTTCCAGCTGCGCGATGACATCTTCGACTTTGACGACACGCTTAACGTGGGCAAGCCCACGGGCAACGATATGCAGGAGGGCAAGCTGACGCTGCCCGTGATCTACGCGCTCAACAGCACGGGCGACGACTACCACCGACGCCTGGCACTGAAGGTGCGGGCACACGAGGCATCGCGCCTGGAGGTGCAGGAACTGGTGGATTTCACCATCCAGCACGGCGGCATCGACTATGCCAACCAGGAAATGGACCGCCTGCGCAACGAGGCCCAGGCCCTGCTCGGCACGCTGCATGATGCCGAAGTGGCCACCTCGCTCAGTCTCTTCCTGGATTTCGTCGTAAACCGCACGGTGTGAGGGAGAATGATGAATGACGAGTGACGAATGACGAATGATGAATGACGAATGATGAATGACTAATGATGAATGACGAATGACGAATAATAATTACTAATGTTTAACCAAGCCCAAGCCTCGGCGTAGCCCCTCCAGCTCGAACGAGTGCCCCCCGCCAGGGGACCACAGGGGACCTCCCCTCTTCTCCCCCACCCACCCCGCCAGGGGCTATCGCAGACACCCCAAATTGTCATGAACATACAAATCATCAACGGGCCCAACCTGAACCTGCTGGGCCGCAGGGAGCCTGGCATCTACGGCAGCAGTTCCTTCGAGGACTACCTGACGGAGCTCCGCGCCCGCTACCCACAGCATCAGATAGACTACTTCCAGAGCAACAGCGAAGGGGCTCTCATCGACAAGATCCACGAGGCCGGCTTCTGCTGTGACGGAATCGTGCTCAATGCCGGAGCCTACACGCACACCAGCGTGGCACTGCACGATGCCCTGCGCGCCGTGCCGGCACCTGCCGTGGAAGTGCACATCAGCAACGTGCATACACGCGAGGAATTCCGCCACAAGAGCCTCATCAGCGCCGCCTGCCGGGGCGTCATCTGCGGCTTCGGCCTGGACTCCTACCGGCTGGCCATTGAAGCACTGACGGCATGACGGCCCTTGACGACTATGTGCTGGCGCACATCGATGCCGAAGACCCCTATCTGCACCGGCTCTGGCGCGCCACACAGCTGCACCTGAACTACCCGCGCATGGCTTCGGGGCACTGGCAGGGACGCCTGCTGGCCATGCTGGTGCACATGGTACGGCCGCGCACCATTCTGGAGATTGGCACCTTCACTGGCTACAGCACGCTGTGCATGGCCGAGGCGCTCGAGCCCGGTGCCTTGTTGCACACCGTGGAGATCAACGACGAGCAGGAGGACTTCACCCGCCCGTGGCTGGAAGGCTCGCCCTGGGCCGACCGCATCCGCTTCCACATAGGCGACGCGCTTCAGCTCCTGCGCACCGACGCGCTGCCCCAACGGTTCGACCTTATATATATAGACGCCGACAAGCGCCATTATGCCGACTACTACCACGCCGTGATGCCACGGCTGGCACCGGGAGGCTATATCATAGCCGACAACACGCTGTGGGACGGACATGTGCTGCAGGACGAGGTGCGCACCAGCGACCTGCAGACCCGCGGCATCATGGCTTTCAACGACCTGGTGGCCTCCGACCCCGGGGTGCAGAAAGTAATCCTGCCCTTGCGCGACGGGCTCACCCTGATACGAAAGATACCGAAGGATACATAAATGACTATTATCTACCCATCCCCCATCTTTGGCCCCGTGCACAGCCGGCGGCTGGGCATCTCGCTGGGCATCAACCTCCTGCCCGCCGACGGCAAGGTGTGCACCTTTGACTGCATCTACTGCGAGTGCGGCTTCAACTGCGATTTCCACCCCCACCAGCCCATGCCCACCCGCGAAGCCGTTGCATCGGGCCTCGAAGCCAAGCTTCGGCAGATGGCAACCGCGGGCAGCCGCCCCGACGTGCTCACTTTTGCCGGCAACGGCGAGCCTACCCTGCACCCCAAATTCCCCGAAATCATCGATGACACACGGGCGCTGCGCGACCGCTATTGCCCCGATGCCAAAGTGAGCGTGCTGAGCAATGCCACCCAAGTGCTTCGGCCCGAGGTGCGCGAGGCGCTGCAGCGTGTGGACAACCCAATACTCAAGCTCGACACCATCGATCCCGATTACATCCGCCGCGTGGACAGGCCCACCGGACACTACGATGTAGAGGCCATCATCCGCGGGATGTGTGCCATGCAGGGCAACTGCATTGTCCAAACCATGTTCCTGGGCGGGCTGTCCCAGGGACACGACGTAACAAACACCTCCGACCGCTACGTGCAGCCCTGGCTGGAAGCCCTCCGGCGCATCGCACCACGGCAAGTTATGATCTACACCATCGACCGCGAGACCCCCGACCACGACCTCGTGAAAGCGGCCCCCGAAGTGCTCGATGCCATCGGTGCCCGCGTGCAGGCGTTGGGCATTCCCTGTTCCGTATCCTATTAACCACGATGAAAACGAAAGTATTTGGCTCTTTGCTGCTCATGGAGGCACTGTTCATGCTGCTGGCCTGCGGCGTGTCGGCCTACTATTGCCACACCGCAGGCGAGCACGACCTGGCAGCCTTGGCTTGGCCCACCCTGCTCACAGCCGTCGTGGGCGGCGCCCTCACCATGTATGCCCGTGTGCGCTGCAAGGCCAGGCAGCAGGCACTCTCGCGCAAGGACAGCTTCCTGGTTGTGGCCTTGGTGTGGATCATCTTCTCGGTGTTCGGCATGCTGCCATTCCTCATCTATGGCACCACACACGATGTGGCCACGGCCTTCTTCGAATCGATGAGCGGCTTCACCAGCACGGGTGCCACGGCACTGACCAATATCGACTCGCAGCCCCACGGCATCCTGTTCTGGCGTCAGCTCACACAATGGCTGGGCGGCTTGGGCATCGTGGTGTTCAGCTTTGCGCTGTTGCCTATCTACGAGCTGAAGAACACCAACATGTTCTCGGCCGAGGTGACAGGCCTCAGCGTGGACAAGCTACAGCCACGCATCGGCGACACCGCCCGGCGCCTGCTGCTCATCTACACCATCATGACCGCCGTGTGCGCCGTGGTGTATGCCTTGGGCCCCATGAACAAGTTCGACGCCATCTGCCACGCCATGACCACCATCGCCACGGGCGGCTTCAGCACCCACCAGGACTCCATTTCCTACTGGAACTCCCCCTACATCGAGTACACCTGCTCGGCCTTCATGTTTATCTCTGGCGTCAACTTCTCCCTGTACTACTATGCCAGCATCGGGCGGTGGCGAGTGCTGTTCCGCAATGAGGAGCTGCAGTGGTTCTGCCGCTACGTGGTGGCAGCCGTGGTGCTGTTCTGCGCGCTGGTGTGGGCCTGTGTCTATCTGATACCCACCTACACCGACTATCACGCACTGCCCGCCACGGCCGAGGAAACATTCCGCAGCTCGCTGTTCCACGTGCTCTCCATCACCACCAGCACCGGCTATCAAGCCACCAACTTCGACTATGTGGCGTGGGGCGCCCCCTTCTGGATGCCCACGCTGATCCTGATGGTGGTGGGCGCGTGTGCCGGCTCCACGGGCGGCGGTGTGAAGATGATCCGCATCATCGTGTGCATCAAGGACGTGATCAACCAGTTCCGCATGCAGTTGCACCCACGCGCCGTGCTGCCCATCCGTTTGTCTGGGCGCGTGTTGCCACAGGCCAAGGTGAAAAGCGCCCTCAGCTTCCTGTATCTGTATTTCCTGATGGTAGTCATTGGCTGCGTGGTGCTCACCTCAATGGGATGGGACACCGACACCGCCCTGGGCTCCAGCCTGTCCTGCCTGAGCAACATCGGCCCTGGCACCGGTGCCACCGGCCCGGCGGGGACGTATGCCGCCATGCCAGCCCTGGCCAAGCTGATGCTCAGTTTCTTCATGCTCGTGGGCCGACTGGAGTTCTACACCGTGCTGTTCCTGTTCATGCCCAGTTTCTGGCGCATGAAATAAACAGAAGAAGAAGCCCCCTCCTATTTGATGTTGTCCACCCAACGGAACAGGCGGTTCCAGCGTATGTGGCCCTGGAACCATCCGCGGTCCTTATCGGTGGAGAGCCAGATGATGATGGGTTTGCCCACGATGTGGTCCTCGGGCACGAAGCCCCAATAGCGCGAGTCGGCGCTGCTGTGGCGGTTGTCGCCCATCATCCAGTAGTAGTCCATCTTGAAGGTGTAGGAGGTGGCCGGCTTGCCGTTGATAAGGATCTGGCCATCGTCGGTCACACGCAGGTCGTTGCCTTCGTAGACACGTATGGGGCGCTCGTACACAGGCAGGTTCTCCAGCGTCAGTTGAATGCTCTCGCCCTTCTTCGGAATCCAGACGGGTCCATAGTTGTCGCGTGTCCAGCCCGTAACGCCATTCAGCGGATACACCTCGCCCTTTGCGGCAGCACTGTCGAAGGCAATAGCCTCGACATAAGCCGAGGCCTCCTTGAGCAGCCGCTTGCGGGCGGTGTCTGTGAGGGGCAGGATGCCTGTGTGGTGGAAGCCGTCGGGGCCGTACACGTCGTCATCGCTGATGCCCAAGTCGTGCATCAGTGCCTCGGGCAGTTGCTCCTCGGGGCGGTCCTGGCGGAGCGTCACGCGGTAGTTGTACTGCACGTTGTCGGGCTCCTTGTTGGGCTTGCCGTCCAGGTAGATTATGTGATCCTTAATCTGAAGCGTCTGTCCGGGCAGCCCCACGCAGCGTTTCACATAGTTCTCGCGCCGGTCGGCCGGGCGCCACATCACCTCGCCAAACTCGGCCGGGTTCTCCTGTATGTATTGGCGTCCGAGCGCGTAATAGACATCGTAGAGCTGGCGTTGTTGCAGCACCGGCAGGCTGTCGGCCTGCGGCAGGAAGCCGTTGGTCTGGGCCACGATCTGCTGTCCGTAGCCATAGCACAGGGCGTAGAAGTCGGCCGCCTGGTACTTGGGGTTGGCCACCACCGTGTCGCCGCTGGGGTAGTTGAACACCACGATGTCGTTGAGCTGGATGGGCTTGGGGTGAACGCGCTTGTAGTCCCATTGTATCAGAGTGCTGTAACTCTTTCCGCCGCCAGGAAACGAGTGCTGGGTCAGGGGCATGTGCAGAGGCGTCTGCGGCACACGCGGGCCATAGCTCATTTTGGACACAAACAGGTAGTCGCCCACCAAAAGGCTCTTTTCCAGCGAGGAGGAGGGGATGGTGTAGTTCTGGAAGAAGTAGATGTTGACGAAATAGACAGCCACCAGCGCAAACACGATGGCATCTATCCACGACATGACGGTGCGTGTAACGGGGTTCTCCAGCTCCTTCCACCACGACCAGGGAATCTTCTTGGTGATATAGGCATCAAAGATAAAAGGCACAAAGACGAGGGCCCACCAGGCATCTGCCCAGACGATGAACCAGATAAACAGTGCAATAATGACGAAGCATTTGACCCATGCCCACACGGTGGGCGCTTTTTTGGCTTTATCTTCCATAAGGTTGTGAGGCTATGTTGGTTGCGATAGGTTGAATAAGTATTTTTTTGGGGGGGGCAGGGTGAGGCCCTTAGTCTTTCTGAAAGCTGAACAGGTCGCTCATGGTGAGCAGGCCCGTGTGTGTGGCGGTGTATTCGGCAGCAAGCACGGCGCCCAGGGCGAATCCCTTGCGCGAGTGGGCGTCGTGGCTGATGGTGATGCAGTCGGCCTCGCTGTCATAGCGGATGGTGTGTATGCCGGGCACTTCGCCCCGGCGCAGCGAGTCGATGCGCAGCGTGTCGGCAGCGTAGGGTGCGTTGGCCTCGCCCTTGGCCCACACCTCCTTGCGCGCCAACTCGTGAATGATGTCCTCGGCCAGCGTGATGGCCGTGCCGCTGGGGGCATCCAGCTTGTGGATGTGGTGCGTTTCCTCCATGTGCGGGTCGTACTGCGGGAACTGGTTCATCAGCCGCGCCAGGTAGCGGTTCACGGCGCTGAATATGGCCACGCCCACCGAGAAGTTGGAGGCCCAGAACAGCGTCTGCCCTTCGTCCGTGCACATCCGGCGCACCTCATCGCCGTGTTCGGCCATCCAGCCCGTGCTGCCCGACACCACCTTCACATGGTGGGCAAAGGCGCGCAGGTAGTTGGCATAGGCCGCCTGCGGAGCCGTGAATTCGATGGCCACATCGGCACTCTTGAAGGCTTCGCTGTCGAAGTCGTCGCGGTTGTCTATATCGATAATGCAAGCTATCTCGTGGCCGCGTTGGCGCGCCACCTGCTCAATCATACGGCCCATTTTGCCGTATCCAATCAGTGCTATTTTCATAGTGCGGGCAAAGTTTGCGGGCAAAAGTAATGCTTTTCGGCGAAAAACTACGGGCGCATTGCTTTTTTTATGCCGAATTTCACTACTTTTGGCCTGTCTTAACCTCCTTTAAGACCTATTTGCATGGAAAAGTTGCTGCATTACATATGGAAACAACGCATCCTGCCGCTGGGCACGCTCGCCACCACACGCGGCCTGCCCGTGGAGGTGATCGACCCCGGTCTGCACAACCACGATGCGGGGCCCGACTTCTTCAATGCCAAGGTGCGGATAGGCGGCACGCTGTGGGTGGGCAATGTGGAGATACACCTGCGCGCCACCGACTGGCTGCGCCACCGGCACGACACCGACCCGGCCTACGACTCGGTGGTGCTGCATGTGGTAGCCGAGGCCGATACGGATGTGTGCACGTCCGCTGGGCGTGTGCTGCCCCAGCTGGTGTTGCCGGTGCCCGACGAGGTGCGCGCGCACTATGCCGAGTTGTGCCGCACGGAGGACTATCCGCGCTGCTGGCGCATCATCCCGCAGGTGCCGCAGCTGCGGGTACACTCGTGGATGTCGGCCCTGCTGTTCGAGCGCCTGAATGAGCGCGCCGCCAAATGCCTGGCGCGGCTGCAAGCGGCCCAGGGCGACTGGGAACGGACAGCGTGGGTGACGCTGGCACGCAACTTCGGTTTCGGACTGAACGGCGACGCCTTCGAGCAGTGGGCCACGCGCCTGCCGCTGCATGCCTGCGCCAAGCACCGCGACGACCTGTTGCAGCTGGAGGCCCTGTTCATGGGCACGGCAGGGCTGCTACAGGCCGAGGCCGTGCCGCCTTCGGCACGCGAGGCGGCCAGCGCCGATGCCTACTTCCGCCGCCTGCAGTCGGAGTACGCCTATCTGGCGCATAAGTTCGAACTGCCGGCCCCCATGCCCTACCAGTTGTGGCGCTACCTGCGGCTGCGGCCGCAAAACTTCCCCCACCTGCGTCTGGCGCAGCTGGCCCAGCTGTACCACCAGGGCACGGGCGGCTTTGCTTCGCTCACACAGGCGGCCACCCGCCAAGCCCTGCACCAGGTGCTGGACACCGCCCCGTCGGACTATTGGCAACGCCACTACCTGTTCGGCTCAGAGGCACGCAGGAGCGAGAAGCGCTTGTCGGCCGCCAGCCGCGACCTGCTCATCATCAACACGGTGGTGCCGCTGCTCTTTGCCCACGGCATCAAAACGGCCGACGACCAGGAGCAGGAACGGGCCATCCAACTGCTGGAACAGCTGAAGCCCGAGAACAACTTCATCATCCGCCAGTGGCAGCAATGTGGCCTGCAGGTGGAAAGCGCAGCCGACAGCCAAGCGCTCATACAGCTCAAACGCAACTATTGCGACCGCTCGGAGTGCCTGCGCTGCCGCTTCGGCTTTGAGTATCTGCAAAGCGGAAAACATTAGTAAAAAATAATATAATGACAGAAGCATCAGCAGCCCAGATACAGCCCACCCGCCCCTCCGACCAGGAGCAGAGAGAGGGCTTGAACGCAGGCCCGGCACCTGCACCACAACCACTATACGCCCTGCACATGAAGGTGCGCGACTACGAGTGCGACCTGCAGGGCATTGTCAACAACGCCAACTACCTGCACTACACCGAACACACGCGCCATGAGTTCCTGCTGGCCCACGGCATCAGTTTTGCCGACCTGCACCAGCGCGGCATCGATGCCGTGGTGGCACGCATCAACATGCAGTTCAAGACACCCCTGCACAGCGGCGACGAGTTTCTGAGTTGCCTGGACGTGCGAAAGGAAGGGGTGAAATACATCTTCGACCAGAAAATCTATCGCATGCCCGACCACACACTGGCCAACCGCAGCGAGATCACCACCGTGTGCCTAATCAACGGCCGGCTGGGCACCACCCCCGAACTGGATGCCCTGGCCGCATTGAGCGCTACGAAAGCATAAGCCTCAGCCTTACAACGATGGACGAACAGGAAATACTCTACACCATGGCCCTCACGCGGCAGTCGCGCCTGAACAGCAACCAGCAGCAGCTACTGCTGAGCCAGGCTGGCAGCGCCACCGCCGTGTTCGAGAACCGCCAAGAGCTGGCACATGCCTTGCAAGCCAACTCGCCCCATGCCGCACAGGCTCTCCTGCAACTGGAATCGGTGCTACCACGCTGCACACAGGAACTGGCCTACGCGCAGCAGCACCGCATACGCATGCTCTGCTGGAACGACCCGGCCTTCCCGGCACGCCTGCGCAACTGCGAGGACGCGCCCATACTCCTTTATTACCTGGGCAACGCCAACCTGAATGCCGCGCATGTGGTGAGTATGGTGGGCACGCGCCACTGCACGGAACGGGGACGCGACATCTGCCAGCAGTTTGTGGCCGAGCTGAAGCGGCTGTGCCCCGACGTGCTTGTAATGAGCGGCCTGGCCTATGGCATCGACGTGGCTTCACACCGCGCCTGTGTAGAGCAACAGGTGCCCACCGTGGGCGTGCTGGCACACGGGCTGGACGAGATCTACCCGCGCGTGCACCGTTCCACCGCCATCGAGATGCTCCGATGCGGAGGCCTGCTCACCGAGTACATGAGCCAGACCCGCTCGGAAAAGATGAACTTCGTGCAGCGCAACCGCATCGTGGCAGGCATGGCCGATGCCACCGTGGTGGTGGAGAGCGCGGCCAAGGGCGGTTCGCTCATCACGGCCGAGATGGCCAACGGCTACCACCGCGAGGTGTTCACCTTTCCGGGCCGTGTCTCCGATGCGGCATCGGCCGGCTGCAACGCCCTGATCCGGCGCAACCAGGCCACCCTCATCACCTGCGCCGCCGACCTGATGGCCGACATGCAGTGGGAGCCGGCCCCGCAGCCCGGCACGGAAGCAGCCCGCCAGGCCACCCTCTTCCCCGACCTCACGCCCGACGAGCAGCGCGTGGCCGACACCCTCGCCGCCACCGATGCCGACCCCTCGCTGGCCGAACTGGCCACCACCCTCGGCATGCCTCAGTTCAAACTAACACCCATCCTGCTGACGCTTGAGATGAAGGGCGTGGTAAAGCTCAAGGCAGGACAACGCTACCATTTGGTGAGATGAAACTATTCGCCACAGCCTACCTGCCACCCGTGCAGTGGTTCGCCCATTTCGCGGCTGAACGTCATGCGCTCATCGAGCAGCACGAACACTACCTGAAGCAGACCTACCGCAACCGCTGCATCATTGCCGGGCCGGATGGTCCCGTCGATCTCAGCATACCCCTGGAGAAGGCATCCAGCCATGCCGAAATCCGCGACCTGCGCATCAGCGACCACGGCCACTGGCGCCACCACCACTGGAACGCCATCCGCAGCGCCTACGGCCACTCGCCCTTCTTCGAGTACTATGCCGACGACTTCGCCCCCTTCTACGAGCGTCCTGCCGGCTTCCTGCTCGACTTCAACGAGGCCCTCATTGCCCTCACGGCCCAACTGCTCGACATCGACACCACCTGGGAACGCACCAGCGAGTTCATAGCCCTGCCGGACCCCAAAAGGTATGACACCCAGCCTCATGAAGCCGTCGAAGCGTCGGCCGACCTGCGCACCCTCATCTCGCCCCGCCGCCCCTACACCGACGACAGCGCCTTCACCCCCTTGCCCTATTACCAAGTGTTCCAGCAGCGCCTCGGCTTCCTGCCCAACCTCAGCATCATCGACCTCCTGTTCAACATGGGCCCCGAAGGGCTGCTCGTGCTGCACAAGTGCATAGGCTGACCCGCCGACACCGCTCGCCCGCCCTGCCTGCCCCGTCGCAAGTAGCCAGCCTTGCGCAAGGCGAGCGCTATCCTTGCGCAAGGCGAGCGTCCGCCTACCGCAAGTCTGGCCGCTTGCGACAGGCAAGGGTAAAACTCCCCTGACCACGACCGACGGTCGGCCTCCTGCCGTCAAGGTTCAAGGGACACAGCCAGTCAACTCCAAGGACTTCGGTCTGCAACTCCAAGGGCTTCCGCCTGCAAGCCGTACGCATGGCGGGCGTAACCCGTACGCTTTGCAGCCGTAAGCCGTACGCTTTGCGCCAGCCAGCTATAGCGTGGGTAAGTCACAATATTACTTTTTATCAGATAACACCGCACACGTCATACCTTTGCAGTGGCGGCCACATGCGGGCGGTGTGCCGGCCCGGCTGATCAGTTTTGTCACATTCACACAATCCGAGAACGCTTCCTTTCCGATGGTCTCCACGCTGCTGCCGAAAGCAAAATAGTCAAGGTTGGAGCAGCCTGAGAAAGCCGGAGCAGTCTGCGAATATATTTGGAGCTGATAATCAGTGAATTGCGCGTTAAACGGTAGAAAAGTGGCAGTGGTGCTGATCTTTATGGGCTTAGAGGGGCAGATTTAACTTATTTAACCTTCTTTTACTAATCTATCACGAAATATTGAGTGCATTCTTGATTTGTTGCATATTGCTACGGGAGACGGGAATGGTGTCGTGACTGTGTTTGATCAGTAGTTGCATGATGCCGGAACTGGAGATAATTTGCTCCACTTGGCCGAGGTTGACGAGGAAAGCGCGATGGCAACGGACAATTAGCGGATAGGATTGTAATGCAGCATCCATCTGCTTGGATGTGGTACGTAGCATGTCTGAACGTACTTGCCCTTCATGACAATGTACGACCTTTACATAGTTGCCGACGGATTCTATATAAAATAGGTGGGAAACCGCAAGCGTGACCTTTTCGTTGGTAGAG
>JAFXQT010000081.1 GCA_017526905.1 Bacteroidaceae bacterium
GTAGAGAGTAGAGAGTAGAGAGTAAAGAGTAAAGAGTAGAGAGTAGAGAATGGTAGAGATAAAATTAGATGTTTTGCTTGGCGGTCTTAATCGTTGACGTTAGCATGGCTATGAGCTCATCGTTGTCTGCTTTAAGCGACAGGAAGGCACGATGGTCAAAGTAACTGGCTACATACATTATTTCGAGCCAGTAATCCGTTTCCTTTGCTTCTTTGAGGGCAATACCCATTTTGCTGATAAAGTCTTTTTTACTTTGAGCAGAGATTCCCTCGCGCACGTTTGCACCGATGCTTGTGCCGCTTCTGAGCAGTTGGTTTGGCAATGAACGCTCCTTGTTGTCCTTGATAAGGTATGCATAGCATTTGGCCACTCGCTTACCAAATGCCATGCTTTTCTCGCCCAACACGCTGATTACAGCCATAATCAAGAATTACAGAAGTAACCTTATCTCTACTCTTTACTCTCTACTCTTTACTCTTTTATCAATAAGCTCGCGCAATCAGCACACGTGCCACGGCTGGCTTGCCGCTGACCATATCCACGCCTGGTGTCTGTTCGAAGGCATAGGGCACGCAGCGGATGGTGGCCTGGGTTTCTTCCTTGATGCGGGCTTCGGTTTCGGCAGTGCCGTCCCAGTGGCAGAGGAAGAAGCCGCCGTCCTTGATGCGACGCTTGAACTCCTCATAATCATCGCATTCGTAGATATGCTCATCGCGGTACTTGCGTGCCTTCTCGAAGATGGCAGTCTGCATGTCGTCGAGCACACGCTTCACCTCAGCAGCGATACCTTCCACAGGCACGGTTTCCTTCTCCAGGGTGTCACGGCGCATCAGTTCGATGGTGCCGTTCTCAAGGTCGCGCGCACCCATTACCAAACGCACGGGCACACCTTTCAGCTCGTAGTCGGCAAACTTGAAGCCCGGACGCTTCTGTTCGTTGGCATCCACCTTCACGCTAATGCCCAAGGCCTTCAGCTGGCCGGCAATCTCATCCAGCTTAGCTTTCACTTCGGCCAACTGCTCGCTGGTCTTGTATATAGGTATAAGCACCACCTGAATAGGTGCCAAGGCAGGCGGCAGCACGAGACCGTTGTCGTCGGAGTGGGTCATGATGAGCGCTCCCATCAGTCGGGTGCTCACGCCCCAAGAGGTTGCCCAGGCGTAGTCCAACTCGTTCTGCTCGTTCACGAACTGAACGTCGAAAGCCTTGCCGAAGTTCTGCCCGAGGAAGTGGCTGGTGCCGCTCTGCAAGGCCTTGCCATCCTGCATCATTGCCTCGATCGTATAGGTGTCCAATGCACCTGCGAAACGCTCGGTTTCGCTCTTTACGCCCTGGATCACAGGCACTGCCATATATTTCTCGGCGAAATCAGCATACACCTTCAGCATCATCTTGGCACGCTCCTCGGCCTCCTCGCGGGTGGCATGTGCAGTGTGTCCTTCCTGCCACAGGAACTCGGCCGTGCGCAGGAACAAGCGCGTACGCATTTCCCAACGCATCACGTTGCACCACTGGTTGCACAGCACAGGCAGGTCGCGGTAGCTGTGAATCCAATTCTTATAGGTGTTCCAGATAATGGTCTCGCTGGTGGGACGGATGATGAGTTCTTCCTCCAGTTTGGCAGCGGGATCCACCACTACGCCATCGTGTGTTTCGTTGGTTTTGAGGCGGTAGTGGGTCACCACAGCACATTCCTTGGCAAATCCCTCCACGTGTTCGGCCTCCTTGCTGAGGAAGCTCTTGGGGATAAGCAGGGGGAAATAGGCGTTCTGCACGCCCGTCTCCTTAAACATACCGTCAAGGATATGCTGCATCTTCTCCCAGATTGCATAGCCGTATGGTTTGATAACCATGCAGCCGCGCACGTCGCTCTGTTCGGCCAGGTCGGCTTTCACCACCAGTTCGTTATACCACTGCGAGTAGTTCTCGCTCCTTTTGGTCAGATTTTTCAGTTCTTTTGCCATGACTTTATAAGGGTTATTTCAGTAATTCGGGCGCAAAGATAGTGAAATATTATCAACTGGGCGCACAAAAAAAGGCGAATTGCTGCGTCAGTTCGAAGAAAAGCCTTACATTTGCACCGAAATTGTGACACAAACAATATTTTACTCACTAAAATCACAAGAACATGAAAGGATTGAAGTATTATGTTTGCGCCCTGAGCGCAGCAATGTTACTGAGTGGCTGTGGTATGACAAACATGGCCAAAGGTGGTTTGATTGGCGGTTCCGGCGGCGGCGCTCTCGGCGCAGGCCTGGCAGCCCTCATCGGACACAACAAGGGCAAGGCTGCAGCTATCGGCGGTGCAGCAGGTGCTGCTGTCGGTACAGCAGTAGGCCTGATTATCGGCAAGAAGATGGACAAGGCCAAGGCAGCTGCCGAGCAGGTGGCCAATGCACAGGTAGAGAGCGTGACCGACGCCAACGGCTATCAGGCTGTGAAGGTGACGTTCGACAGTGGCATTCTCTTCGCTACCGGCAAGAGCGCCCTCAGCGCAACTGCACAGAGCTCGCTCAGCAGCTTCGCCAACAACGTGCTGAAGCCCAACACCGACATGAACGTAGGTATCGTTGGCTACACTGACAACGCAGGCTGGAAGAACAGCACCGCCGAGCAGAGCGCACAGAAGAACCAGCAGCTGTCCGAGCAGCGCGCCAATGCAGTGAGCAACTATCTGAAGAGCCTCGGCATCACCAACGCTCAGATTAAGGAAGTGGCCGGCCTTGGCGAGAGCAACCCCGTAGCAGACAACGCCACCGCTGCCGGCAAGGCTCAGAACCGCCGTGTGGAAGTGTACCTGTATGCTTCGCCCGAGATGATCAAAGCCGCTCAAGAGCAGGCTCAGTAAGCCTCAGCAAAGGTGCGGTACATCCGCACCTATCCCTTGGAGCGCGTGGAGTGGGCAAAAGAAAACCCATCTCTGCGCGCTCCGCTTTTTTACTGAGGATGTTCGCGCCACGCAACAACGCCCTTGATCGTCAGTAGATGGTCAATCGTTAGGATTATTACGTTTGTCACGCTGTCACGATTACTACGCTGTCACGATTATCATCTTGTCGTCAAGCATTTGGCATCGGTCGTTCTTTTTTTCGCCATTGCCGATAGCGCTTTCGTCGTGGTTCACCGCAAATTCTTGCCAAAACATTTGGTCATTCGGAAGATAAGGAATATCTTTGCCGCCAGATTAATGACACAACAATCCATGCCGGCCACGCCATGTGGCACCCGAAGGGATTGTTGTGTCATTTTGTATGCACGATAACTACGGGTTAACCGGCTCGCTACAAAGCAGTTCTGTCGGGCTGCCGCGAGCCGCATCGTTCTTTTACATTCTGTTATCGTTTATGTTGAAAAGAAAGACATTGCATAGGCACAGAGCTACGTTTGTGTGCCGATGCACACCACCAGCGGGCATCACTGCCCTGGCACCGACCATGCTCAAACGAGCCAAAAAACAAGCCATGAGCATCATTTGCACCACACGCAGCACGGGCGTAATCGCTGCAACTGCAATCAGGACAGGAATCCTGCTGGAACAGACAGGCAATGCCTCGCAAGCCATCATGTTGTATCGGACAGCCATCAGCCGCATCCTACACATAGATGCCTTTCGAGCCGAGAACTACTATGATTTCGGGCCAGTGCCACCCAACCCGCATTTCCGCACTTGGAGCGCACGCGTCAGCGATGCCGACGCGCTGGAAGTGGCCAGACATCTTGACCAACTGTACCGAAAACTCGACATGGCGGCCGAGGCACACCAACACCGCCGCATCGACCGCTACTATGAGGACCTGTTTTGCAGCGTCTATGCTGCGTGTATGTAACAGGTGAAACAAGGAATGCTATGGTTCGGCTTTGAGCGTGGGCAGACTCCAGCCGTACTTCACCGCCAGCAGACGGATGCCGATGGCCACTGCGCACGAGAGCACGGCACTGCCCTCGGGGGTCCAGCCCAGCCCGTGCAGGCAGCCTATGTACACGACGCCCCCAGCCAAGCAACAAGTGGCATAGATTTCCTTCCGGAAGATGAGGGGAACCTCGTTGATAAGGATGTCGCGCAACACGCCACCACCGGCACCTGTCACCACACCCAGGCAGATAGCCGCCCAAGTGGGCAGACCAAGGCCCAGCGCCTTCTGGATGCCGATGACATTGAACAGCGAGAAGCCGATGCAGTCGAACAGGAACCAAGTGTTGTTCTGACGCACCAGCCACTTGCGGAACAAGATGACCCACACCAGACCGAACAGGCAGGTGAGCAGGTAGATGGGATCCTCAAGCCAGAAGGGAGTCTTGCCTATGAGCAGGTCACGGATGGTACCGCCGCCCACAGCGGTGGCGGTGCCAACAATGAAGGCCCCAAACAAATCGAACTGTTTGGCGGCTGAGAGGCGGGCGCCGGAAACGGCTCCGGCCAATGTGCCGATCAGTTCCAGTATGACAAAGGACCAGGGAATGCTGAGCATTGTGCCCAGATTCTGAAAGAATTGCGTTATCAAATCCATCTCTTATCTTTTAGGCCTCATCTTGTAGCACTTATACTCTTACCGAGCGGGGAACCGCTCGGCACAGTGGCTATAAAGCGCATACGACTAAACTCTTAACTTTTATCTCTTAACTCTTATCTCTTAACTCTTATCTCTTATCTCTTAACTCTTATCTTTCCCTCAGCTTTTCACTCTTGTCATGGCCACAAGCGCATCGTAGCGTGCGCCCTGTGCACGGTGGTACACCAGCACGAGGTACTCGTTTTCTGTTTCGTAGTAGTTGCCGTCGGTCAGTTGCGTATCGCCTGCCCCACCCTCGTCGGGATAAAAGCGGTACTGGTAGCTATAGTAACCCTGTTTTAGCAGCACAGCTGCTTCGTAGGTGCCGGTAGCCTCGTCGTAGGTCATCCGGCAGCGCGGGTCGGGCGAGCCATTATCCCACAAGCCACACACATACATCTGTCCGCCCGGAATGTAGTCGGCCTTGAAGGGAAAGTGCACGATGAGGTATTCGCTTTGGGTATCGTTGTCCTCATCGCCCGAGTGACGCACCACAAAGATGCCATTGGTATCGCCCTCGTCGGTATAATTGCGTGCCCGCTCAGAAGCGAAAAGTGTTGCATGGAAATAGGGCTCATACCAACCTATACGATCCACTCCCATTCCCGCGCGATGCACGTCCAGAATCTCGCACTTATGGTACTCGTTGCCAGCGGGGAAGATCAGTTCACGACGGTGTGTCCACTCGGCACCGGAAGCCTTCTGGATATTGGGTGCCACATCGGTCACTGCGTTGTCCCAGCGCCGGTTCTGCAGCACCACGGTGTGCAGTTCCCGCCGCGGATCCACCACCTTCAGCGCTCCGTAGTTCAAGGCCACAGATACCTGCTGATGACTCTTGTTCACATCAATGTCGGTGTTAGGGCTCACGCTGGCGATTACATTCATCTGCTGGCTGTACAGGCAAAAACAGGCTTCGGCCACCGGTTCGTCCTCATCCTCCTCAAAGATGCTTACGCGGTAGTTGCCGGGCAACAGCAACCGACAGTTCTCATTGGGAAAATCCAGACTGTAGTGGGTGTAGAGCTGGGTGGTGTTGAACGAGGTTTCATAATCCTCGATAGGCTGGTTGTTGAAACCCGACATATAATCGCTCTCGAACACCTCATCGGCCACCGTCCAGTCGGCATTGCACAGTTGCACCTTGTATATATAGCGGGTGTAATCGTGGCCCATGCGGTCAAAACTGACATTAAAGCGCCCACGCCCCAGAGGGAGAACGGGCGGCTGCAGCACATCGCCACCCGCCAGAACGCGCACGGTATGGATATCCTCTGAGAGGCTGCGGGTGTATTGTGCTAAAGCTACACTCCCTGTGGCCATGGCCATAAGAAGGAACAAGAAGATGCGTTTCATGGTGCAAAAATAGTGCTATTTTTTCGTTGTATGCAACTTTTACCGTACTTTTGTAAAAAATTTCAGATGGGTTCTAAAAAGAACACGCTCCAGGACATGAAACATCTACTCCTATCACTCCTGCTCGCTGCAAGCACGCTTGCGGTCAGCGCTAACGACAGCATCACTGTGGAACAGATGCTAACCAAAGGGCTTCGTCAACCGCAACACACCAACCTGATGCTCTATTACGCAAACCAACTGAAAGGCATCCCCTACGTGGCCAAGACCTTGGAGGTGAATGCTACCGAACAACTGGCCGTGAACCTGACCAGCCTCGACTGCACCACGTTGGTGGAGAATGTGCTGGCACTATGCCTGACCACGCAGGAGCGACGCTCGCACTTTGCCGACTTCAAGCGTAACCTTCTGCGCATACGCTACCGTGGCGGCGTGCTCAACGGCTACGCCTCGCGCAATCACTATTTCTCCGAATGGATTCTGTCCAACGAACAGCTTGGTATCGTTCAGGAAGTGAAGGGACATGCCAACGACCGGCGCGCCCCCTACTATCCTTTCGTGGAGCAGCAGACGCTGCGATGCACTTACATGAGCGAGCATCCCGAACTCTACCCGATGCTGCGAAACGACATGGAAGCACGTCGGCTCATCGCCGCCAACGAGCAGCGCATCAACGGCCGCAAAGTGCGCTACATTCCTAAACGCCTGCTGAACGGCTCGCGCAAAGAACTGGCGTGCATTCAGGACGGCGACATCCTGGCCATCGTGACCAAGAAAGCCGGCTTGGACATATCGCACATCGGCTTGGCGGTGTGGGGCAAGGACGGGCGCCTGCATCTGCTCAACGCCAGCCAAATACACAAGAAGGTGGTGTTGGAACCGATGACGCTCTACGAATACATGCAGAAGCACTCATCACAGATTGGCATCAGGGTGATAAAGTGTAAGGGGGGTCGATATTCCGCATCTGCCGCATAATCCATGTTTGGCGGCGCAGCATATAGGAATCGGGGTGCCTACTGCTGAATTTCAGCGGGTTGGGCAAAGTCGCAGCGATAAGTGCGCAGTTAGGTCGCGTCAGTTGTGCAGCCGTACAACCGAAATGCCACTGAGCCACAGCCTCGGCACCATAGATGCCATCGCCCATCTCGATGCTGTTCAGATAGACCTCCAGGATGCGCTCTTTGCTCCAGCAGAGCTCAATCAGGCAGGTGAAATAAACCTCCAGCCCTTTCCTGACCCACGACGAACGTGGCCACAAGAACACGTTCTTTGCCGTCTGCTGGCTTATCGTGCTTGCGCCGCGCTGCCGGCGTCCGCGCCGCCGCTCCTCAACGGCATTCTGTATCTCCGTGAGGTCGAAGCCATGATGCTGCATGAAACGCTGATCCTCCGAAGCCATCACAGCCACGGGCAGGTACAGCGACATCTGCTGCAACGGCACCCAGTGATGGCGCAAGCGCAAGGGTTCGCCCCGCCCCACCTGTTGCACACAACGTATCAGCATGAGGGGTGTGACCGGCACGGGCAGCCAGCGGAAGGCCACCACCGCCAGTATGGAGCTGGCGAAGAAGCCTATCACCGCCCACTGCAGCACCTTCTGTATCGTTCTCAGCACTTTCATTATGCAACGATGTTTTGTGTTTGTAGAGTTAGCGAAGCTGCATGCAAATTTGCTGTCAGCTTCATTCATCCATGCTTAAGGTATGTTCTGAAAGAAAGTTCTCATGCCTTTGGCAGACCAGTCCTTTGCTTCGATGAGCATGTATAGGGGCCTGCCCTAATCCGTTGTCAGGCCAGCGGCTTGCCAGTCGCGCATCACCTGCTCGCTGTCGCGCAAAGCCGTAGCCTCGTCCACTTCATACTCCTCGCAGAGCAGGGTGGCCAGCCGCCGGGCATCGAACTCCGTGCCTTTCACCTTGTTCCACAGATAGGCGGCACTCTCGTTCAGGTTGATCACTTTCGAGAAATCCATGTTCTCAACGCCATGCCCCACAATGACAGCCTCGCCACAGATGACGACCAGCTCGAATCCTTCTTTAATCTTCATATTGTTTGCTTGTATATAAATAGGTACGCGCGCCGCATTATCAGCGGCAGCCTGTTCCAACGGCGAATGCGCCGTTTCAGTGTCGGGTCGTCGGTCGGAAGCACATGTCCGCCCGGACGGATATATTTGGTCACCACCCCACGCACATCTTCCACCGTGCAATGCTCCACACCGCGCAGGTTGCCATCGCCATGCAACGTCAGTTGCCGGCCGTTGATGTGCTGGATGCGGTGCAGCACGAAATGTCCGGGTGCAATCTCGGCCAGCACGGCATCGCCCACATGCAACTCTGTCCATGGTGAGAGCTCCACCTTGTCGCGCAGGTGCTCCAGGAAGGGACGCATGCTGAAACCTTTCACCGCAAACACCACCCGCTCGCCACGTGCCACAAACTGGCTCACCACGGTCAGGTAGCCCTCATTGGGCAGTTCGCGCCGTTGCACGCCCCTTTCGGCAGCAGGCTCGGCATAGCGTGCCTGTTTGCTGCGCCGCAAGGGCGTGAGCATCCAGCGCAGTATGTTAGCGATGTATTGCTTCATAACACACATGGGCGGCTTCGGCATCGGGCCGGCAGTCAAGATGCCACACCGGCACGGTGTTCAGGAGCCGGGACAATGCCTGGCAGATGCCGCCGTACACCCGTTTGTCCCATTTCATAGAGCTCACGGCAGGCAGCAATGCGGCAAAAGCCTCAACGGCACCCAGCCGGCGCACCTCGTTTACCGGTGCCTGGGCTATCTGGGTGATGGCCCCGATGGGGGCAAACACGTTGCGGTAGCAAGGAGTCTTTCCGCTCCAAGGCGAGCCGAACACCAACGCCTGCCCGTCCACCACCCGGATCACGGGGTTGTCATCGTTCATCAGGTCGCAACCACCCAGATGCTTGTACCACAAGTGGGTGTGGGTGCTCTTGCCCGTACCGCTGGGAGCGGTGAACAGGTAGCCGTAGCCATCCTTTCGGATCACAGATGCATGCACGAGGAGGGTGTCCTCGGCAGCGGCAGCAAAGGCATAGGCCATCATCAATGCGTTGTTCAGCCCGAACTGTTGCTGCCCGGCCCTTTCTGCCGGCATCAGCCAGGCCTCGCAGCGGGAAAAGTCGGCCTCGGCCTTCAGCCGGCAGCTGAGCAGGCCGCCGCTCACGTCGGGCAGGCTGATTTCAAAGCCGTAGGCACCTGTTTCCGAGCGCCACACGCCGTGGTTGGCACCGCCGCAATCAAACTGTCCGATCTCTTGCCAAGCGCTGAAATCGGGGCCCTCGCCCTGCCAAACTGTCATTCGAAAAAGCAAATGCTCCTCCGCTTCACTCTTGAAAGGCAAGAAGGAAGGGAGGAGCGATTCGGCATGCAGGCCCTCCGAGGCAAAACACACCTCAATCGGATGGCGGGCTATGGTGTAATGGTGGCAAGGCATCATTTCTTCGTTTTGTTTGACGACTTCCTGCCTTGCTTGTCCTGTCGCTTCGGTTGTTGTGCCGGGGCTGGCACCTCCTCGTTGATGATGGGTTTGTACTCTTCACAACTGAAGGCAAACTGCTCCTTGCTCAATGGCTTGAGCTTGAGCCCTTCGGCCTTGGCATAGCGCTTCTGCACCTTGTTCCACAGTTTCTGCAGCTTGCGCGGATTCTTATGGTAGAAGACGGTGCAGATGGAATTGGAGTTCTTCAGCTGCCCTTCCACGTAGTACTGCATTTGCAGGCCATAGAGGGCCCTGTCCACCAGGAAGCCGTGCTTGCTTTCTATCCAGGCACTGTCCAGCATCTGGACGTCGGTCTGATAGGCGATGGAGTCGGTAAACGAAGCCGCAAAGCCAAAAATATACACCCGCTGCAGGCGTGCCTGTGGTCCTGCCACAGCTGCCAGCGGCAGCGCCAGCAGGAGCAGCGCCATGCAGCGCCGGAAAAAGTATCGTTGTCGATTCATAACTGTCTGCTATCTATGCTCTTCGAGCCCTTATCCCAGGTAGGACTTGAGCAACTTGCTCTTGGAGTTGTTGCGCAGGCGGCGGATGGCCTTCTCCTTAATTTGGCGCACACGCTCGCGAGTCAAGTTGAACTTGTCGCCTATTTCCTCCAGCGTCATTTCCTGGTGGTTGATGCCGAAGAACATCTCGACAATCTGCTTCTCGCGGTCGGACAGGGTGGACAGGGCACGGTCTATCTCGCGCGAGAGGCTCTCGTTCACCAGACTCTTGTCGGCCATAGGGCTGTCATCGTTCACTATCACGTCGAGCAGGGTGTTGTCCTCGCCCTCCACGAAAGGTGCATCCACCGAGATGTGGCGTCCGCTCACCTTCAGCGTGTCGGAAATCTTGTCAACGGGAATGTCCAGTTCCTCGGCCAGTTCATCGGGGCTGGGCCGACGCTCGTTCTCCTGCTCGAACTTGGATAGCGCCTTGGATATCTTATTCAGCGAGCCCACCTGGTTCAGCGGCAGACGCACGATACGGCTCTGTTCGGCCAATGCCTGGAGGATGCTCTGGCGGATCCACCACACGGCATAGGAGATGAACTTGAAGCCGCGCGTCTCGTCGAACTTCTCGGCAGCCTTGATCAGCCCGAGGTTGCCCTCGTTAATCAGGTCGGGCAGCGAGAGTCCCTGGTTCTGGTACTGCTTGGCCACACTCACCACGAAGCGCAGGTTGGCACGCGTCAGCTTTTCGAGCGCTTCACGGTCGCCTTTGCGTATGCGCTGCGCCAGCTCTACCTCCTCCTCAACGGTGATGAGGTCTTCGCGACCGATTTCCTGCAGATACTTGTCTAACGAAGCACTTTCGCGGTTCGTAATGCTTTTGGTAATCTTTAGTTGTCTCATGCGTGAACATATTTAAGCGCGCAAAGATACGTTTTTTATCCTTGCACGCCAAAAATATAGCAATTTTTTTCGAAAAATTCAGCGAAAAGGGCAGAAAAATGTGCCGACGGGGGCCTAAAGCACCTGCAGCACACGTGTGCATGCAGATGCCACATGCTGTCCGTGATGGGGTGTTTTGAAACCACCCCACCTGCAGCACACGTGTGCATGCAGATGCCACAGGCCCCACCGGCATCGTTACTTCTTGCCGTCCTTCTTGCCGTCCGACAGGTCGATCACGGCACCAATCTTACGTCCGCTCGGCGTGATGGCACGGATCCAGAGCGTGCGGTCGCGGCTGGCATTGGCTTCGCGCACGGCCTCCTCAAAGTCGTCGAGTGTGCGCATGGGCTTGTCGTTCACCTGCAGGATAATCATGCCCTTGGTGATGCCGTTGTCCATCATCTGGCCCTTCTTCACAGCCACCACTTCCAGGCCATAGCTCAGGGCCAGTTGCTGCTTCTTCTCAGCAGTGAGGGGCTTCAGGCTGGCACCGAACTTGTCCATGTCCATCTCCTCCAGCACATCGGTGTTGCCCTGTGCGTTGCGCAGTGTGGCCTGCTTGGTGTGTGTCTTCTTATTTCGCATATAGGTAACCTTCAGCTTGTCGCCCGGACGGTGCTGGTTGATGGCTTCCTGCAGCTCGGCCATCTTGGTCACTTCCTTGTCGTCGATGGCGGTGATGACATCGCCCTTCTCCAGCCCGATCTCTTCGGCTGTGGAGCCATCGGTCACCTTGTTCACATACACACCCGTCGTGGTGCCCAGATCCACCTCGTTGCCCTTCTCCTTCTCCACGTCGATGTAGTTGGTCACGTCGGTTCCTTCCACACCCAGCACACCGCGCTGCACGGTGCCGAACTCCTTCAGGTCGGCCACCACCTTGTTCATGATGGTGGTAGGAATGGCAAAGCCATAGCCGGCGTAACTACCTGTCTGCGAATAGATCATGGCATTGATGCCCACCAGTTCGCCACGCTCGTTCACCAGTGCGCCGCCACTGTTGCCCTGATTGATGGCAGCATCGGTCTGGATGAAGCTCTCCACGCGGTTGGCACCCATGGAGCGGGCCTTGGCACTGACGATGCCGGCGGTTACGGTCGAGGTGAGGTTGAAGGGGTTGCCCACAGCCAGCACCCACTGTCCCAGCTTCAGGTCGTCGGAGTTGCCAATGGGGATGGCAGGCAGGTTCTTGGCCTCCACCTTAATCAGCGCCAGATCGGTGGTGGGGTCGGTACCGATGATGCGTGCCTTGTACTCGCTGTTGTCGTTAAGTTTCACATCCAGCTCGTCGGCCTCGGCCACCACATGGTTGTTGGTCACGATGTATCCGTCGGCCGAGATGATCACACCGCTGCCTGCCGACTGGCGTCTGGGAGTCTGCACCTGCTGCTGGCGGCGTCCGCCCTGTCCGCGGCCGAAGCCGAAGAAATCGCCGAACAGGTCGCCGAAGGGGTCGTACGTCTCCACCGTCTGGGTCTTGGAATTCTGCGTTGCCTTGATATAAACCACCGAGTTCACACTCGACTCGGCAGCGGCTGTCAGGTCCACCAGCCCGCCGGGTGCCACCATGGCAGCCGGGGCTGCATTGGGCATAGGCACAGATGCCGTCTGAGCGGGATCGTAGGCCTCGTCGGCCAGCCACGGAGCACGGTTCATCGAACGGCTCACCACAGCACCGGTGAGCAAACTGCTGCTCAGCACCAGCGTAGTGGCGCCAAGCCATTTCTTTGTTGTCTGATTCATCTTCATTCTATTGTTTATATTTATACGGATTCGGACTGTCATGCCGTCTCGCATGTTTCTCAGATGCAAAAGTAATGCAAAAGTTTATTATACCGACAAATTGTCAGTCCGCTTTTCCAACCTTTTAACACAGACACGCGCTTGCTTAACATCGGTTAAACAACCCGTGCGTCTTTTTCACATTTCGTTAAACCCGCCTCGCCGCACGTGCCTATTCGGCATGCCTGCAGTAAAGGTGTGTTCTTGGCAAAAAAACAGCCCGTTTTCTTGCACATCGGCACAAAAAGCACTACCTTTGCAGCACAAAGCAGTGGGACGGCTTGCCGCTGGCACAATTTGTGCGAGAGGAAAGTCCGGGCAACACAGGGCACTCCGCTACCTAACGGATAGGAGCCCGCGAGGGCTGGCACGTGCAGAAGAGAACGACCGCCGACCAGGGTCCGTCGGTATCGACGTTTCGATGCCAACAATGGGACCACGGACGGTAAGGGTGAGAAGGCGAGGTAAGAGCTCACCAGGCGCATGGCGACATGCGTGCTGTGCACACCGGAGGTTGAAAGTTCATGTAAACCGGCGAAGCGCCGACTGCGGCCACACGTGGCCGTAAGGGCGTGAGAGGGCGGCCCGTCCGAGCCGGAGGGTAGAACGATAAGTGGTTGGACTACGCCCAACTACGGCAGGCGCTTGGCGACAAGCGTCGTAGATAAATGGCAAGCGGGTCGATGCATCATCTCTCCTTCATGACATTGAGACACCCTCCCCATCGATGCAAACGACCTACAGAACCCGGCTTACAGTCCCACTGCTTCTTTTTTTCGAAAAGCGATCTCGCCAACCGAGATGTGCGGGAAAAATTTCCCTAACATCCCTCCCAACGTCACAACATCCCCAACGTCCCCTCGTTAAGCTCTCCCACCCTGTCCAACTGTCCATCCGTCCAACTGTCCAACTGTCCATTGCCCATTCTCCTCAAGTTTCGCAAGCGATGCCAGGCATCTGGTCGAGGCCTGCGCAGCGCTTCGCTATGGATTCGTGAAATTCGATACTGAACTTTCGGAAGTGATAAAAGAACCACGAATTACACGAATTACACGAATTCATTCATGCTTGACGACTTTGATTTTATCGAATTAAACGAATTCCTTGCGGCACGCTTCGCAGGTGCCGAATGGGGGCATCTGGTCGAAGCCTGCGCAGCGCTTCGCTATGGATTCGTGAAATTCGA
>JAFXQT010000082.1 GCA_017526905.1 Bacteroidaceae bacterium
TCGTCTTTTGTTATCATTTGACTTCGTCTTCTTCCTTCTTGCAAGGCATAGCCAAAACAAGCTTTAGCTCTGCTCTTGCTACGTGCGTCATTTCGACTTATTTCTCTTGATTGAATTCTTCCTGTCTCACCAACTCCTGCACAGGAACTTCAAGCGCATTGGCTATCGCAATGAGGGCTTCAAGGCTGGGCTGGGTGGTATTGGTGACCCATTTGGAAATAGTTGCCTGGTCCTTTCCCAACTTTTCTGCCAACCACTTGTTGTTCAGGTCGTGTTCAGCTAGAACGATTCTTATCCGATTTAATTTTGCCATGATGGAATTATGTTATTTGTCGGCAAATTTACTAAGAATAATCGTCATAGATGCAGGAATCTTCAAAAATTACCTTCAATCAAGCAAAAATTTGAGAAAAAGACCAATCTTTTGATATCTACATGACTATAACTATGCGTTTATAGTAAATGTGTTTGCTATAAAAGTTCGGAGAGAAGTTCGGAGAAAACCAAAATAGTTCGGAGAAAGGTACGGTGAAAAGTTCGGAGAAAAGTTCGGGAACATCCATACAAGAGAAATCAAGCAAAAAACATATATATTTGCGATTTAAGTGCGGTTCTTGCGAGTTGGTAGTACAAACCGAGGATAAAACATGGTTGAATTTCGATTTGCGATATATACTGCATTCACGTTAACAATGGCATATTGATGTAGTGCCTACAGCAGACTGAGGAATAAGGATATGATGGCGGTGTTGATCATGTCTGCGAACATGGCACCGATGATGGGTACGATGAGGAAGGGCTTTACGGTGTAGTGATACTTGTAGCATACGGCGCTCATATTTGCCATCGCGTTGGGTGTGTTATTTCGTGTTGGTAACCATCGTTGTCAAGTCGAGTTCCGGCTGTTGGTTTTCCGGGCACAGATGGCCCAGCCCTGACTTTAGATGCTTTGTGCTTCTTTCCAGATGCTTCTCCCTTCAGGCCTGAAGTCCTTTCCGGCTCGCAACGCTTGCAGAAGCGTGGCATGCGCCGGACGGTTCGCTATGCAGCTGCGGCCAAAGGTGTGAAGCCTCTGAAAAGAAGCACAAGCCATCTGAAGCCCATTGTTTGGGCCCACCTCCATGTCAAAGAGGCATCGCCAAGACTATTCTCTCCGGCTTATTTCACAGCCACCTTCCTGTTGCCTCTGATGTAGATGCCAGATGCGGTGGGGGTGCTGATGCGCTGGCCGCTGAGGTTGTACTGTGCGCTGGCGGGCTGGGTGGAGTAGGGGAGCGCGGACGTGGTGTGTATGCCCACCGTTTCCGCCTTTTCCAGCACAACGGCGAAATTGATGAAGGCCAGGTAGTTGCTGGTGCTGGTGGAGCGGATGCTAAAGGTGGTGGAGGCGGCGTGGATGTTGTCGATGCTGAAGGGCGTGTAGCCGTTGGCACCGCCGTAGGCCGGCTGGATGGATGTGCCGTCGGCTGCGGTGATGGTGAAGTGGTTGGCGGCGGCACCAGACGAGAACTCCTGCACCTGGAAGGAGTAGCTCTTGATGAGATAGCCCTCGGGTGCGTTCAGGGTGATTACTTCGTCGCGGTTGACGGCGCCCACCTTGAAGGCCAGGTTGTAGAAGCCGTTCCAGCCGGTGTAGCGGTCGAAGGTGCCTGCGCTCTTGGTCATGGTGAGTCCGCCCACGGCGTTGGAGGGGTTGGCGGTCCAGATGTTACGTCCGGCAGTGGAGTTCTGGTCCCATGTGCCCAGGTCGGTTTCCTTGGTGTTTTCCCACACAATCTTCACGGTGTTGGCAGCCGCCTTGGCCTCCTCTTCCACCTCGCCGGCGCGTGCTTCGATGAGTTCCTTGCTCAGCACCAGGTAGGTCATGGCATAGCAGTCCATCTTGTCCTGGTTGCCGAGGCTGCCGTCCTCGAAGATGATGGCCAGGTCGCCGTTGTCCAGGCGCTGCATGGAGCTGTAGGCGGCGAAGCCCGGTTGCAGCTGGAAGGCCTCATTCCAGGTGTTGCCTTGGTCAAAGCTCATGTACAGGCGCAGGTCGCGGCGGTAGGTGTTGAAGGTCTTCACCACGGTGTGCAGCATGAGGTCGCGCTGACCCTCGCTCTGGCGGCTGTAGTAGAGGATGTCGGCGTTGCAGCCGTTGGCGTTGAGGTCGCTCCAGTAGTTCTTTGCGCCCCACTGGCCGATGCCGTCGCCGTCGGCAGGGCCTGTGGTGCGGCTGTAGGCGCGGTTGGCCTGCGAGTTCCATCCGCCTTGGCGCACGGAGAGGATGAGCGACTGGTCGTTCATGATTTCCAGTTTCGACTCGTCGGCACTGGCGCAGGCCATCTGCGGGGCGATGGTCCATGTGGCGCCTTCGTCATCGGAGTAGAGGATGTACTCATTGCAGGTGCCGGCCACGGTGCCGTTCATGGCGAATGCCACGCGTCCGTTTGGGAAGCAGACACCCTTGCCGGCCGATGTGAATGCCGATGTGATGTTGAGTCCGTTCTTGTTGATGGCGCTGTAGATGTCCTTGGGTGCCGACCATGTGGCGCCGTTGTCGGTGCTCTCGCTATAGCCCATGTGCAGCATGCCTGCGGGGAAACTCTTGTTGCCGGCTGCCATGAGACAGATGAGCTTGCCACTCAGCGTGCGCACCACGGCGGGGTCGCCATAGCCGCAGGCAGCCGCGCTGGAGCCGTCGCCGGCAGCCACCACCACGGGTTCGCCCCAGGTGAGTCCGTCGTCCATGCTTTTGCGTGCCACCACGTCGATCTTATGGTTACCGGCAGCGCCGCTGGCCACTTTGCCCAGGTCCTGTGTGTTGTCATAGCGGTCGTCGGCCAGGGCTACGATGCCGCCGTCGGCAGTGCGGATAATGGTTGGTATGCGGTAGTACTTGGCTTTGTTCTGTGAGCCGGTCCAGAGGAATGCCTGGCGCTTGTAGATGCGCATCTGTCCGTCCGGGTTCCCGTTGGCCGCCACGTTGCACGACTGCTCGCCCGATTCGTTGGTGTAGTCGATAGCGATGAGTTTGGCATCGATGGTTTCCCACTCGGTGGCGTCGGCTGCCACGTCGGCCGTGACCCAGAAGTAGCGGCTCTGTCCGCCTGCCAGGGGCGCTGCCGAGAGGGCGATGGTCATATTGCCCTCGGTGGCCGTGGCCTCGCCTAATTTAAGCGGGTTGGCACCCGGTGCGTGCAGCTGGTCGATGGCGGTGCTGTAGATGGCCACGCGCTGCACCTGCTGGCTGCCGGCAAGGCTGATGCGGAAGTGAGTGGGGGTGCAGTCGGCAAAGGGGCTTACCTGCACGCGCAACAGTGCCTGCATGGTGTTGCCCTGGCCGGTGGTCTGGTGGCCCTGGCACACGGTGACGTTGCTTGCCGTCATGCTTGTGGTGCCGCCTTCCTCCAGTTCGACGGGATAGAAGGCCCAGTCGTTGTTGCCGCCTGTGGATGCGGGCACGGCATCGTTCCACCCCACCACGGTGGCGCGGGCATCGCCCTGGCTGTAGTCGTTGGCGTCCAGGATGATGCCGCTTGTGCCGCGGATGTAGAAGTGGCCGTCGGTGTTGTTGATCTTGGCCACCGTCAGCGGCTCGGTGGGCTTGGCCGTCACGGGCACGTTCACGGTGTGGGCGATGCTGCCGAAGTAGTTGCCGAAGCCCGTCTGGATGTAGTACTTGCCGCCGTCGGCATTGGCCAGACGCACCAGATAGCGTGCATCGGCCGTGGCCACGCCGCCAGCGGGAGCGGTGGCTGTGTTGTGCAGCTTGTGCGTCTGCACGTTCTCAAACAGGTAGCCGCGCCCGTTGCCGCGGTTGTACATGACATACCACTGGCCGACGGCCAGGTTGGCAGCCGCGGTGCTGCTCATGGTCATGTTCTTGCCTTTCAGCAGTGGCAGCGGCTCGTCCGACGGTTCTACGGGTTCGGTCTCAAGGTCGGCCTGTGGGTCCTGGCTGGGCGAGTAGATGAGCCCGTCGAGTGCCCGGCGGCCGTCGGTGGTGGTCAGCACGAAGGTGAAGAGCCACTTGTTCAGGCGCACGCCGTTGGCGTTGACATAGGGCAGTTTCAGCAGCACCTTGTTCCAGCCCTGTTTCAGCTGCACCTTGACGGGTTGGCGGGCGGGGAAGTTCTCGTTCTGCAGGTCCACCTCGGCCGAGATGTTCTTGCCTGTGTTGGTCCATGTGGGTGCCTTGATTTCGGAGCCGTTCAGCCAGATGCGCGAGCCCTTGCGGTCCCACTGTCCGGCCTCGGGGGCGCGGTCGTTCTCAGAGCGGCCGTAGTTCTGGAACTCGATGAGTGCGCCGGCCTCCTGGGCCACGGGCGAATAGACGTAGGTCCAGGCGTAGGCGGTGTTGTTCAGTGTCGGCGCGCTGTAGAAACCGGGCACCGTGGTGCCCCACGTGTGGCGCAGGTAGATGCCGGCGCCGGTGGCCAGTGCCGAGCCGTAGGTCTGCCCGTTGTAGGTGTAGGTGGTGGGCAGGATGTCGTCGGTGCTCTGCTCGGGCGGGAACACGGTGCTGGCCGTGCCGCCGTTGGGGAAGGCATCGGTGATGCGCCATTTCACGTTGGTCTGCCGCACGTAGGGGATGGGTTCCTGGCTGAGCCAGGTGTCCTTGTAGTGCAGGAAACGGCGCTCCCAGTCGGCAAACTCCTCATACTCGTTGCCCACGCCGGGCAGGGTGGTTCCGCCGGCCTCGATATAGCGCTTGCCGCCGCCCATCCATCCGCGTTCGGCCGTGGCCAGTGCGTTGGCATAGAGGCTGTTCTGACTGATGATGTCCGTCTGGGTGGGTGTCTTGCGGTCGTTCCACAGGGCGGTGATGGCGCCTGCCACCTCGCTGTTGCCCTGCTGCTCGTAATAGACGTTGCTCTTGTAGATGCCCACCAGGTCGGCAAAGACATCAAAGTGGTTCACGTAGTTGTAGCGGCAGTCGATGTTGGGCAGCCCGCTGATTTTCTTTCCGGCGGTGCTCCACATCTCGGTCATGTCGATGTAGGGCAGGGTGGAGGTGCTGATGCTGACGCCGCTGATGGGGTTCCACACCACGCACCGGCGCCCCAGTGTCTGCTTGATATACTTGGACATCTCGTTGACGAACTCGGCGGTGGTGCCGGCCTCGTCGGCCCCCATGTGTATGTAGGGTGCCAGGGGGAAGGCGGCGGCCAGCTCGCTGAGCAGCTGCTTCAGTGCGGCGCGTCCCTGGGTGCTGCTCATGGTGTAGCCCATGGCGTTGGTGAAGGCTGTGGAGTGTCCGGGCATGTCGATTTCGGGGATGATGGTGATGCCCCGTTCGGCAGCAAAGGCCTCCAGTTCGGTACACTGCGCCTGTGTGTAGTACTGTCCGGCAAAGCGTGTCATGTTGGCAGCGCTGTTCAGCTGCGGAAATACTTTCGACTCGAAGCGGAAGCCCTGGTTGTCGGTCAGGTGCCAGTGGAACACGTTCACTTTGAAGCGCGACAGCAGGTCGATTTCGTGCTTCAGCTCGTCAAAGCTGATGAACGAACGCCCCACGTCGTGCATGAAACCGCGCAGCTTGAAGGCCGGATAGTCGGTGATTTCGGCACCGGGCAGCTCGGTGGCGTCGGCCGCCGTGGTGGCTTGTGCCAGCTGCATCAGCGTTTGTGTGGCGCGAATCACGCCGGTCTTGCTGGCGGCGGTGATGAGAATCGCGTTGGCCTCAATGCTGAGACGGTAGCCCTCGTTGTCGAAGTCGGCCAGTGTGTAGTCGAAAGTGCCCAGCTCGGAGGCGCTGACCAGCCGCACCGTAACGGTGGCCTCGGCCTGGGCGTCGCTCGGGCCGAAGAAGGAGGCCAGCAGCGCGCACTCGGTGGGGTCGGTTATCTTTACCGCACGGCTCAGGGGGAAGGTGGTGCGGGTGGCCACCACGCTCTTGGGCTTGGGCATGATCAGTGAGAGCGTCTCTGCGGCGTGCAGGCTCAGGGCGAAACAGGCCAGCAGGAATGGAAGTAGGATTCGGGTTCTCATAAGGCGTTAGTTTTTATATGTTTTGTTCGGTTGGTGGTTCGGTTGGTTAGGTGCCTTGAAGTGCATGGACTTATGGCCGGAAGTGCATGGACTTGTGGCCGGAAGTGCATGGACTTGTGGCCGGAAGTGCATGGACTTGTGGCCGGAAGTGCATGGACTTTGTGGCTACAGTCCTTGTATGTATTGTGCGGCGGCCTCGGCACAGCGTTCGCCGTCGATGGCCGCGCTGACGATGCCGCCGGCATAGCCGGCTCCTTCGCCACAGGGGTACAGGCCCTGCAGGCGTATGTGGTGCAGGCGCTCGTTGTCGCGCAGAATGCGCACGGGTGCCGAGGTGCGTGTTTCCACGCCTATGATGGTGGCCTCGTTGGTCAGGAAGCCATGGCTCTTGCGCCCGAAGGCGCGGAACCCTTCCTGCAGGCGCTGGGTGATGAAGCGTGGCATCCAGAAGTGCAAGGGCGACGACAGCAGACCGGGGGCATAGCTGCTCTCGGGCAGGTCGTAGCTGAGGCGGTTGTTCACGAAGTCGGCCATGCGCTGGGCGGGGGCTGTCTGTCGCCGTCCGCCTTGCTGCCACGCCAGCCGCTCCAACTGCTCCTGGAAGACGAGCATGGCTAATGACGAATGACTGACATCTAATGACGAATGACTCGAGTTTAATGACGAATTACTAATGACGAATGACGAATTAGAGTTACTGTTATGGGCTATAGGCGCCTTTGATTCGTCATTCGTCATTCGTAATTCGTCATTAAGTTCCTCTGATTCGTCATTCGTCATTCGTAATTCGTCATTCACTAAGTCTTCCGGGCGTATCTCCACCACCATGCCCGAGTTGCTCCATCGGCCGTTACGGTGGCTGGGGCTCATGCCGTTCACCACCACTTGCCCAGGGCCTGTAGCGGCGGGCACGACGAAGCCGCCGGGGCACATGCAGAACGAATAGACGCCGCGGTCGCCGCATTGCTGCACGAAGGAGTATTCGGCTGCTGGCAGCCACTGGCCGCGGCCGGCACGGCTGTGGTATTGAATCTGGTCGATGAGTTGCGAGGGGTGCTCCAGGCGCACGCCCACGGCGATACCCTTTGCCTCGATGTCGATGTGCTGTGCGGCCAGCATCCGGTAAACATCGCGTGCGGAGTGGCCGGTGGCCAGGATGACGGGGCCGAGGAATTCGAGCTGGCGGCACTCTTCCTGTTGCAGGGCTTGTATGCCCACCACCTTGTCGGCTTGCAGGATGAGGGCGGTCATCTTGGTTTGGAAATGCACTTCGCCTCCGCACCGCAGAATGGTGTTGCGCATGTTCTCGATGACGCGCGGCAGCCTGTCGGTGCCTATGTGTGGGTGGGCATCGGCCAGAATGTCGGTGTGTGCGCCATGCTGGCAAAACACGTTTAGTATGTGCTGCACCGAGCCGCGCTTCTTGGAACGGGTGTATAGCTTGCCGTCGGAGTAGGCGCCGGCACCGCCCTCGCCGAAGCTGTAATTGCTTTCGGGGTTCACCTGATGCTCGCGGCTGATGCGTGCCAAGTCCTTCTTCCGGGCGTGCACGTCCTTGCCGCGCTCCACCACGATGGGACGCAGCCCCAGCTCAATCAGCTTGAGTGCGGCAAACAGTCCTCCAGGGCCTGCGCCCACCACCACCACTGCCGGCTTGCCCTCCACGTTGGGGTAGTGAGTGGGCTGAAACGCCTCTTCGGCCGGCTCCTCGTCCACCCACATGCGCACGGTCAGGTTCACCATGACCTGGCGCTGACGTGCGTCGATGCTGCGCTTCAGTATGCGTGTGGCCGTGATGCGACGGGTGTCGATGCCCGTTTGTTGGGCCAACACCTGGCGTATGGCGGCATCCGAAGCGGCCTGCTGTGGCAATAGGCGTAGCGCAATATCTTTCATCTCTTAACTTCTTTTGGCCCCCTACAGCCCCCCGGCGGGGGGCGCTCGTTCGTGCTTGAAGGGGATCTTATCTCTTAGGGCCCCCTACAGCCCCCCGGCGGGGGGCGTTCGTTCGGGCTTGATGGGGATCTCTTAACTCTTAGGGCCCCCTACAGCCCCCCGGCGGGGGGCGTTCGTTTGGGCTTGAAGGGGATCTCTTAACTTTTATCTCTTATCTCTACTCTCTACTCTCTACTAATCCTCACCCGTTTCACCACCACCTGTTTCAGCGGGTGCTCGGCCCCGTCGGTGGGTGTGCGGCCAATGCGCAGTGCAATGGGCATGCCATCAACCACCTCGCCGAACACCGTGTAGTCGGCATCCAGGTGTGGCGCTCCGCCCTTCGAGGCGTAGGTTTGCTTTTGCACGTCGGTGAAGGGTGGGGGAGGGTTCTTGGCCAGGTCCTCCTCGGCCTGTTTCTCCAGTGCGGAGAGCAGGGCCTGCTGCGCTGCATGGTCGGTAGCGGTGAGGCGTGCCAGCTCGTCGGCATGTTGCCGCTGCAGCGCCTTGAAGCGTGCCTCCACCTTGCCCTGATAGACGAGGGCCTGCAGTTCGGCCAGCTGGGCGCTGGTCTGCTTCTGGCCCGTGACGATGTACCACTGCGTGCTGCTTGAGGCGTGTTCGGGGTTCACGCTGTCGGGCTCATGGGCCATGGCCAGCGCTCCCTGCTTGTGGAAATGGTGCGGATAGACGATCTCGGCGGGGATGGTGTAGTCGTAGTCTATGTCGGGCATGGGAGCGGCATTGCGCTCGCGCAGCGACGGGTCGCCGGCCTGTATGCACATGTCCTTGACAATGCGGTTGAACAGCACGCCGTCATACACGCCGGCTTTGGCCAGGCGGACGAAGTTGTCGCGGTGCAGCGGCGTGTCGTCATACAGGCGCACGGTGATGTCGCCCGCCGATGTCTCTATCACAGCCTCCACACGTCCGATGGCATCGCGCTTGCTGTCCGAGCAGGCGGTGAGGAGAAAGAGGAGGGAGGCCATGAGGACAAGGCGCTTTGCGGCCCCGCCGCTGCCTCCTGCCGTGAGGGAGCGGAACGGCTGGCAAAGGGCGCGGAACCATGTTCCCACCTCCCGCTTCGAGTGGCGCGGGGGTGTGCCTGTGGGCTTGGCAAGGTTGCCGAATGAATGGGTCATATCGCGTTTGGGCAAGAAACTGTTAGTTAGAATGTTTGTTCCATCAGGTCTGACGGATGTGAATGGCTTATCCGTTTGAACGACACACGGCCCCGCCCCTTCGGTGTGTCGCTTAAGTAGATAGGGCAATCCGCAACTCTTATCTCTTTTGGCCCCCTACAGCCCCCCGGCGGGGGGCGTTCGTTCGGGCTTGAAGGAGATCTCTTAACTTTTATCTTTTATCTCTTATCTTTTATCTCTTATCTCTACTCTCTACTCTTTACTCTCCACTCTCTTCCCCAAACGCCTGCCAGATGGGCAGGGCGGGGAGTGGTGCTTCGACATCGATGGGCTGGTGGCTCACCGGATGCTCGAATGCCACCCTGCGGGCATGCAGGCAGATGCTGCCGTCGGGGTTGCTGCGCGGGGCGCCGTATTTGAGGTCGCCCACGATGGGGCAGCCCATGCGAGCCAGCTGGCAGCGGATCTGGTGGTGCCGGCCTGTGTGCAGCTGCACTTCCAGGAGGTGATAGCGCTGGCTGTGGCCGATGAGGCGATAGTCCAGCACCGCCCGTTTGGCTCCGGGCCGTTCGTGGTCGTAGGCAAAGGACTTGTTCTGTTTTTCGTTGCGCACCAGCCAGTGGGTGAGTGTGCCTTCCGGTTCTGGCGGCAGGTCCTTGACAATGGCCCAGTACGTCTTGCGCACCATTCCCGTTCGGAACATCTCGTTCAGCCGTGCCAGTGCCTTGCTGGTGCGGGCCAGCACGCACAGGCCGCTCACGGGTCGGTCCAGCCGGTGCGGAATCCCAAGGAACACTGCGCCGGGTTTGGCGTAGCGTTCCTTGATGTAGTCTTTCACGTCGTCGGCCAGCGTGCGGTCGCCGGTCTTGTCGGCCTGCACGATCTCGCCTGCCTGCTTTGCAACGACGATGATATGGTTGTCCTCGTAGATGGGTTGCACCTTTCAGTTATAAACCGTTAAAGTGTTAACTCTTGGGGCGTAAGCGTTGCGCCTTGGCGCAGTGCTTACATGTTCATGCCGCCGTCAATCTGAATGACCTGTCCGCTCACATACGAGCTGAGGTCGGATGCCAGGAACAGTGCCACGTCGGCCACGTCCTCGGGCTTGCCGCCTCGGCGCAGAGGTATCTTGGTCATCCAGTCCTTGCGCACCTCCTCGGGCAGGGCAGCGGTCATGGCCGTTTCGATGAAGCCCGGTGCAATGGCATTGGCGCGGATGCCCTTCGGCCCCATTTCCTGTGCAATGCTCTTGGCCAGCGCAATCATGCCGGCCTTGGAGGCGGCGTAGTTGGCCTGTCCGGCATTGCCGTGCACGCCCACCACGCTGGCCATGTTGATGATGCTGCCGCCGCGCTGCCGCATCATGATGGGCACGCAGGCGTGTATGAAATTGAAGGCACTCTTCAGGTTCACGCCAATCACGGCGTCCCACTGTGCCTCGGTCATGCGCAGCATGAGGCCGTCCTTGGTGATGCCGGCGTTGTTCACCAGAATGTCGATGGTGCCGAAGTCGGCCTTGACCTGAGCCACCACGGCTTCGGTCTGTGCAAAGTCGGCGGCGTTGCTGGCATAGGCCTTGCAGGTCACGCCCAGGGCTTCGATCTCCTGCCTTGTGGCCTCGCCGTTCTCGTCGATGACCAGGTCGGTGAATGCGATGTTAGCGCCTTCTGCGGCGAACTTCAGGGCGATGGCTTTGCCAATGCCCCGTGCGGCACCTGTGATGAGTGCTGTCTTTCCTTGTAATAATGCCATATAAAGTTGTTTATGATTAAGTTTAGCTTCTGTGGTGAGTCCTGTATGCAGGGGCCGCCTTCTGGCCCGTGCTAAAAGCTGAGCGCCTTGTGAATGAGTTTCTTCACGATGGGGCGACTGATCTTGATGTTCATGCCCTCGCCCAGGCGTCCATATATATAAGGTACTTCAAGGCCCTTGATGCATCCGTGAATGATGTCGGCTGTAAAGGCGATGTCGTCCACCTCGAACTGTCCGGCCGCCACGCCGTCGGCCAGGCACTTGGCCAGGATGTCGCACTCCACGCGGTCGTATTTCTTGCGCACGCGCTCCACCTGCCAGATGTTGCGGAAGAACTCGGCGCGCAGGTTGCCGTTGCGCTCCACCGCCTCCTTGATGAGGCTCAGGTGTGCAAAGAGCAGTTCAACAATCTTGTCCTCGGGGGGCGCCGGCTTGCGTGCCACGGCGAGGAACGTCTCCGACACGCGCATCAGTTCGCCGTCGATAACGGCCGAGTAGATGTCCTCTTTGTTTTTGAAATAGGTATAGAGGGTGCGCCGGCCTTTGCCCGAAGCCTCGGCGATGTCGTTCATCGTGGTGTCTTCAACGCCGTTCCGTGCA
Source organism: Bacteroidaceae bacterium (assembly GCA_017526905.1). Taxonomy (GTDB): domain Bacteria; phylum Bacteroidota; class Bacteroidia; order Bacteroidales; family Bacteroidaceae; genus Physcousia. Next base: position 11,403 of record JAFXQT010000082.1, read on the forward strand.
AAGAGCTTGCGCGCTACATCTACCAGTAGCTGTCGTGTTTTGGGATGAGCCATGACTATGCTTGTTTTTCAAGATGCTGTGCAAAAGTAGCCGTTTTGTTTGACACAGGCAAGAAAGCGGCCGCTTTTTTTGCACACATGCGCAATAAGTGTGCGGAGTGCGAACTTTTTTGAACAAAAGTTTGGCAGTTTCCCAGAAATGCCTTACCTTTGCAGCCGCAAACAGGGGGACAGCCCCTGCAAGGCATGATAACATCGCGGAGTGGAGCAGTTGGTAGCTCGCCAGGCTCATAACCTGGAGGTCGCCCGTTCGAGTCGGACCTCCGCAACACAGGAAGGCTGGGATATCCCCAGCCTTCGTAGGTTAAAAACAGATGCAACCATGAAGCGAGCACTGAAGTGGGCAGGATGGTTGGCGGTGTCGCCCTTTGTTTTGTGCATCCTGCTGGCACTGTTGCTTTATTTACCCCCGGTGCAGGACTATGCTGTCCGGCAAGTGGTTGCTTATGTATCAGCCCAAACGGGCTATGACATCCAACTGTCCCGTTTGCGCATCGCCTTTCCACTCGATTTGGACTTGCAGGACCTGCGCGTCATTGATGCCGACCGCGACACGCTTGTGGCCGCCGGCCATGCTGTGGTGGACCTCGACCTGACCCGCCTGCTGCGCCTGCAGGTGGGGGTGGATGCCCTGACCCTGTCCCAGGTGCAGGCCGATACCAAGGGTCTTATTGCTTCGACACGTGTGCGGGGCACCTTGGACACATTTGCCCTGCGTGCCGACAGCCTCGACTTCAAGCAGAAGCGCGTGCTGCTGAACGAGGCCCTGTTGCGTGGCGCCGACCTCGACATCGCACTGCGCGACACTGTGCTGCCCGACGACACGACGTCGGCCCCCTTGGCCTGGCGCATCGATGTGGGGCGGGCGCAGGTGTCCGACACACGTCTGCGCTTCGCCATGCCAGCCGACTCGATGGTGCTTCAGGCAGGCATCCGGAGCCTGGATGCCGCCGGCGGGCATATCGACCTCGGCACCCAGCGCTATCGTGTAGGCAAGGCCAGCCTCACGGCAGACTCCCTCTTCTACACGTTGCCTTTCGAGGCGGCTGCTTCGCCCATCGACTACAACCACCTGGCGCTCGACTCTGTGCGTCTGGACGCCAACGCTATAGCCTTCGACACACAGCCTATGCGCCTGCAGGTGCAGGTGGCCGATGCCCATGCCCACGAGCGGCAAAGCGGGCTCACGCTGGACGGGCTGAGCGCACGTGCCGACATCACCGACCGCCACATCGCCCTCTCTGACGTGGTGCTGCACACGCCGTCCTCCAGTCTAAAGGCCGATGCCGACATGGATTTCTCGGCTTTCGAGCCTGGTGCCGACGGGCGCTTGCGCCTGGCCGTGCAGACCGATGTGAGCCGTTCCGACCTGATGAAGGTGCTCGCTCCAATGCTGCCCCAGGCCGTGGTCCGGGCATGGCCGGATGTGCCGGCACGTGTGCGCCTCACCGCCGACGGACACATGGATGCACTCAGCCTGACCCAGGCCGAGCTCACTCTGCCCGGCAGCGTGTATGCCGACCTCACGGGCCAGCTTTCACAGTTGCTCACAGACCAGCAACGCGGCGGACAGCTGGCTTTCAACATAGAGACACGTAACATAGACTGGCTCAAGCCGTTGGCAGGCGATGCGCTGAAGGGGCTCAGGCTGCCGCCGCTCTCGGCCACAGGTACGGCTCAGGTGCAAGGCGACACCTATGGTGTGCAGGCGCAGGTGCGCGAAGGGCGCGGCCGGATGGACCTGAAGGGCACCATCACCAATGGCAGCACCCTGGCCTATGATGTCGATGCTGCCGTGCGTCAAGTCAACGTGCGCCATTTCCTGCCCAAGGACTCCATCGGGCTGGTCAGTGCCCACGTCAAGGCCCGTGGCAACGGTACCGACTTCCTTTCGGCTGCCACCCGCCTGAATGCTACCGGACAGATTGGCCGCTTGCAGTACGGCCATTGGGATCTGGGCGGCATGGACTTCGCAGCCAAGGCTGCCGGTGGCTATGCCACACTCACGCTGAACAGCGACAATGCCCTGCTGGACGCTTCCGTCACGGCCGGAGCCAAACTGGCCCGCAAACTGAGCGACGTGACCTTCAGCGCAGACTTGCGCCAAGCCGACTTCCATGCCTTGGGGCTGGCCGAGGAGCCGTTGTCGGTGTCCATGTGCCTTCATGCCGACGGCCGCACCAACCTGTCCGACCGCCATGACGCCACCATCCACATGGACGATATACACTTGCTCACGGCCGACTCGTTGTTCCACCCCACCGATATCGATGTCGTGGCCATGCTCCGCCCGGACAGCCTGCACATGGATATGCTCAGCGGCGACCTGCACCTGGTGGCCGATGGCGGCACCGACATCACGCGTCTGTTGGAGCAGTTCGGGCATTTCCAAAAGGAACTGCAACGGCAGCTGGCCGAGCGGCAGATCGATCAGGAGGCCCTGAAGCAGCGCATCCCGCAGCTGGACCTGTATGTGCGCGCCGGGCGCAACAACACCATCTCTGATATCCTGCACTCCATGGGCTATACTTTCAATGCACTGCAGGTGGACCTCAGCACTCATCCGCAGTCGGGCATCAACGGCGGTGGGCACATCTATGGCATGAACACAGGCGCTATCCTATTGGACACCATCGCCTTCCAAACCTTTCAGGACTCCACTGGCCTGAAGCTGCAGGCGCAGGTACACAATAACCGACGCAACCCGCAGATAGCCTTCGATGCCCGGTTGAACGCATTCGTATTGCCCACCGGCGCCGGGGCCACGCTGGTCTATTTGGACGACCGTGGGCGCAAGGGCGTGGAACTGGGCATGGAAGCCACCATCGAGGAGGAAGGCATCCGCCTGCACCTGGACCCCTTAGACCCGATCGTGGCCTACAGGAAGTTCAAGCTCAATGCTGACAACTTCGTGCTGGTGGGGCAGGGCAAGAAGATACAAGCCAAGTTGGACATGCTGGCCGACGACGGCACAGCCCTCCAGCTCTATTCCATACCTAACTTTGAGGCCTTGCAGGATCTCACGCTGGAGGTGCAGCGCCTCAACCTGGGCGAACTCATGGCCGTGATACCCTACATGCCGAAACTCACGGGGCAGCTGCAAGGCGACTTCCACCTGCTGCAAACGGCCGACAATATGAGCGTGGCGGCCGATGTCACGGTCGATGACATGACCTACGAGGGTGCGGCGCTGGGCCAGCTCGGCTTGCAGGCTGTTTATATGCCCAATGCCGACGGTTCGCAGTTTGTGGATGGTTCGCTGTTGCACACGGGGGAACCGGTGTGCAGTTTCAACGGTAGCTACACGCCCCGCAAGGAAGCAGCGGGCCTGTTGGATATCGATGCCGAGCTGGAACGCTTCCCGCTTGCGCTGGCCAACGGCTTCCTGCCGCAGAATCTGGCGCGCCTGGAAGGCTCGCTGCTGGGCAACCTGCATGTGGGAGGCACGTCGGACAAGCCTTCGGTGGACGGCCAGCTGGTCACGCAGGACATGCACCTGCTGTCCGACCCCTACAGCCTGAACCTACGCTTCACCGACGATACCATACACGTGGCGCAGAGCCTGCTGCGGCTGAACCATATCGAAGCCTATTCCACCGGGCGCAATCCGCTGGTGCTGGACGGCAGCTGCAACTTTGCCAACCTGGACCGCATCCGTCTGGACCTGACGGCTTCGGCCTCGGACTTCGAACTGATCAACGCCCGCCAGACCCGTCAGGCGGTGGCCTATGGCAAGGCTTATGTCGATGTGAACGCGCGTGTGTCCGGTCTGCTGTCCGACCTCACGGTGTTTGGTGGCCTGCGCGTGTTGGGCGATACCGACTTGACCTATGTGCTGACCGACTCGCCACTGTCTGTCGAGGACCAGCTGGCCGATCTGGTCACCTTCGTCGATTTCACCGACACCCTGGCCGTGGAGCAGCCTAAGGAGCGCCCGCAACACCTCAATGCCATGCTGAACCTGACCATCGACGAGGCTGCACAACTGCATTGCCTGCTCAGTGCCGACCGCAGCAGCTATGTCGATTTAGAGGGCGGCGGAGCACTTGTGATGACCTACTCGCCCGACAAGGATCTGCAGATGAAAGGCCGTTACACCATCAACAGTGGCAAACTGAAATACACCATGATGGTCATACCGCTCAAGGAGTTCACAGTGGCTCCCGGCAGTTATGTGGAGTGGCGAGGGCCTGTCATGAACCCCACCCTCAGCCTCAGTGCCACCGAACGCATGAAGACCACCGTGACCGAGAACGACCAGCCCCGCAGTGTGAACTTCGATGTGGGCATGAACATAACGCAAACGCTGGAGAACATGGGGCTCGAGTTCACCCTTGAGGCTCCCGAGGACATGAGCATACAGAACGAGCTGGCCTCCATGAGTGCCGAACAGCGTGGCCGTGTGGCAGTGACCATGCTGGCCACAGGCATGTATCTGACCGATGCCGGCAGCATGTCGAGCGGAGGCTTCTCCACGCAGAACGCACTCAACGCCTTCCTGCAGAGCCAGATATCCGGTTTGGCAGGCAAGGCCTTGCAGAGTGTGGACCTCAGCATGGGCGTGGAGAACAACACCACAGCAACGGGTGGCACCACTACCGATTACAGTTTCCGCTTTGCCAAGCGCTTCTGGGGCAACCGCATCTCCGTCATCGTTGGCGGAAAGGTGTCCACGGGCGAGGAGGCACGCAACACCGGCCAGACACTCATCGACAACGTCAGCATTGAATACCGGCTGGACAAGAGCGCTACACGCTACGTGAACCTCTTCTATGACAAGAACCGCGAGAGCCTGCTCGACGGCGAAGTCATTGAGATGGGTGCCGGATTAGTGCTTCGCCGCAAAACCGACCGCCTCGGCGAACTCTTCCTCTTCCGCAACAAGGCCCCCAAACAACCAGCCTCCACGCCCAGAACTCGCGAACCAGGCCCCTCCCCAGCTGCCGGAACCACGCAGGAGGCTACAGATAGCTTGGAAAGCTCAGATAGTACAGAAAGCTTGAAAAGCTCAGAGCCCTCAACACCCTCCGATCATTCAGATTACTCAGATTATTCCGATTACTCAGATTATTCCGATTGCTCTGACTACTCTGATTACTCCGACCACCCCGACTACCCCGACCACCCCAATTTCTCCACCCCCTTCCCAGTGCCATGACTAAGCCTTTATTACATATAGCGCCTCTTCTTGTGGCAGTGGTTGCCCTCTGGGCTCTCACGGCCTGCTCCACCACGGCCCATCTGCCCGAGGACGAGATGCTTTATACCGGCATTTCTGAAATTGCCTATGGGCATCAGGCCGGCAAGAAACACCGTCAGCCTAAGATCGACGACGAAACGGGTGTCATCACAGCCCTGGCCGATGCTTACCAGACGGTGGAACAGCTGCTGGAGGGGCGTGCCGATGCACAGACGCTGTTGTCCGCTCTCAGTAAGGACTCGCTGGAGGCCTTGCCGCCCGCCGTGCGCGACTCCTTGCAGCACGAGGCCGAGGTTGGAGCCAAGGCCCTGGCCGCAGCCCGCGAGGAGGTGGATGCAGCCCTTGCCTTTGCGCCCAACAATGCCATGTTCGGCAGTTCCAGCGTGCGCTGGCCCTTGCCCGTGGGGCTGTGGATCTATAACGGGCTGGTGCAGCACAGCCAGAAGGGGTTGGGCCGATGGGTGTTCGACAACTTCGCCGCCACGCCCAAGTATATCAGCACCGCCAATCCGCAGCTGCGTGTGCAGGTGGCACGCAACACCCTGCGTAATTACGGCTTCTTCCGTGGCCGTGTCGATTACGAAGTGCAGCCGCAGGCCAATCCGCGCAAAGCCAAACTGGCCTACTCCGTTTACCCCGGTCCGTTATATCGGCTGGATTCTATCGAGTATCGCCGCTTCGGCACGGTCACCGATTCGTTGCGCCGTGCCACAGCCGCGGCAAGTTACCTGCGCAGCGGCGATGCCTTCAGCGTGCCCAACTTGGATGCCGAACGCACACGGCTGAGCAACCTCTTCCGCAACCGCGGCTTCTATTTCTATCGGCCCGACTATATCGAGTTCAGGGCCGACACCTTGCAGAAACCCGGGCGCGTGCAGCTGCAGGTGCAGCCCAAGGCCGACATGCCAGCACAGGCTAAGAACCGCTTCTACATGGGCCACACCACCATCACACTGATGCGCAACGGCGATTTCGTGCTCACCGACAGCACCGTCACCCCCGACTTCACCATGCGCTGGGTGGGCGGTGGCAAGACACCGCTGCGGCTCAGTGCCATACGCCACAACCTCTTCTACCGCCGCGGCTCGCTCTATCGGTACCAGTTGCACGAACTTATCCAGGAAAAGCTCTCGGCCATGGGCATCTTCTCGGCCGTTGGCATGAACTACGCGCCGCGCGACACCAGCGCCACCTGCGACACGCTCGACGTGAACATCATTGCCGTGCTGGACAAGCCTTACGACAGCGAGCTCGAAGCCAAACTGACCAACAAGAGCAACGGCTTCCTGGGGCCGGGTGTCAGCTATGGCATCACCAAGCGCAATGCCTTCCGCGGGGCCGAGTCCGTGGGCTTCAAGATACACGGCTCCTACGAGTGGCAAACGGGCGTATCCAGCAGCCAGGGCCGCAGCAGTCTGCTCAATTCCTACGAGCTGGGGGCCGCCCTCACCCTGACCTATCCGCGCATACGTGTGTTGGGCATACAGAAGGTGCTGCCGCAGCGGTCGCAGGGTTCCACCAATTTCATGCTCAATGCCGACTGGCTGAACCGTGCCAGCTATTTCCAGATGGTGTCGCTGGGCGTACGCGTGGCCTACACCTATCAGCATCAGCGCCACATCAAGCACGAGCTGGTGCCTTTCCGCCTGGACTACGACCTGCTCACGCACCGCACGGCCAAGTTCGACAGCATCATGGCGGCCAATCCTGCCCTTTACGTGTCCATGCGCAACCAGTTCGTGCCCTCCATGGCCTACACCTTCACCTACAGCACTCCCGCCCGCGGCGGGCATAGTCGCTCGCTCATACTCGGGGCAAAGGAGGCCGGCAACGTGCTCTCAGGCGTGTATGCCGCCTTCGGACGCGACTTCTACAGCAGCGGCAAGAAACTGTTGGGCGTGCCCTTCGCACAGTTCCTCAAGTTCACGGCCGAGTACCGCGAAACGTGGCCGCTCACCGAACGCACCTCTCTGGCAGCCCGTGCCTTTGCCGGCATCATCTGGAGCTATGGCAACAGCACCATGGCGCCCTATGCCGACCAGTTCAGCATTGGCGGAGCCAACAGCATCCGTGCCTTTGCCGCCCGCACCATCGGGCCCGGCGCTTACTATCCCGGCCATTCCAACTGGAGCTATCTGGACCAGATGGGCGACGTCAAGCTGGAGGCCAACGTAGAGTACCGCTTCCCCGTCATCTCATCGCTCTATGGTGCCGTGTTCCTTGATGCCGGCAACGTGTGGCTGCTCAACAAGGACGACTACCGTCCCGGTGGCTCCTTGGGCAGAGGTTTCGGCCGCGAGATAGCGTTGGGCACAGGCTTCGGCCTGCGCTATGACCTGGACTTCCTGGTGTTGCGCTTCGATGTGGGCGTGGGCCTTCACTCGCCCTACGACACCGGCAAGCGTGGCTACTACAACATGCGCCGCTTCAAGGATTCGCTCGGCTTCCATTTGGCCGTCGGCTACCCGTTCTGACCTGCCTGAAACAGTTCGGCCACATGGAGCTGCGTCGTCTCAGTCACACCGAGCAGCCACCCCACAGTGCACGGTTACGGCGTCTCATTAGTGAGAAACCGGAGTCTCATTAGTGAGACAGCAGAGTCTCTGAGACAGTGCCACACTGCCTGCCAGGCAAAAACACAGAAAAAGTTTACTTTTTTGATACGACGAAAGGATTATTGTCGTATATTTGCGCACTCTTTGGCGTGTAATCCGCTCATGTATCCCATATAACCATTAAATACAACCCTATGAAACCAACCCTTTTCCTCCTTGCTGCAGGTATGGGCAGCCGGTATGGCGGCCTCAAGCAGCTCGATGCGCTCGGCCCTAACGGCGAGACTATTATGGACTACAGCATCTACGATGCCATCCAAGCCGGCTTTGGCAAGATCGTATGGGTAATCCGCCGCGACTTTGAAGAGCAGTTCCGCAACCAGATCCTCAAGAAGTACGAGGGTCAGATTCCTTGCGAGCTCTGCTTCCAGGCACTGGACGACCTGCCCGAAGGTTTCACCGTGCCCGAAGGCCGCGTCAAGCCCTGGGGCACCAACCACGCCGTGCTCATGGGCAAGGACGTGATCAAGGAGCCCTTCTGTGTCATCAACTGCGACGACTTCTACAACCGCGATGCTTTCATGACCATTGGCAAGTTCCTCAGCGAACTGCCCGAAGGCAGCACCGGCCGCTATGCCATGGTGGGCTTCCGCGTGGGCAACACCCTCAGCGAGAACGGCTCCGTGGCCCGTGGCATCTGTGGTAAGGATGCCGATGGCAACCTGACCGATGTGGTGGAACGCACCGAGATTGAGCGCGTGGACGGCGTTATCTCCTACAAGGACGAGAATGGCCAGTGGCAGCCTGTGGGCGGCGAGAATGTGCCCGTGAGCATGAACATGTGGGGCTTCACGCCCGACTACTTCCAGCACAGCGAGGCCTACTTCAAGGAGTTCCTTTCCGACCCTAAGAACATGCAGAACCTCAAGGCCGAGTTCTTCATCCCCCTCATGGTGGACAAACTCATCAACGAAGGCACAGCTACCGTCAAGGTGCTCGACACCACCTCCAAGTGGTTCGGCGTTACCTACGCTGCCGACCGCCCCGACACCGTGGCCCGCATCCAGCAGCTGGTCAACGACGGCGTTTATCCCTCGCCCCTGTTCTAAGCTGAACGCAGTTAGCGTAAAGGTGTGTTCTATTAATTAATAAATTCTCTATGAATTATCTTTGTTTGCTCTTGCCTCTTTCCGGCATCTTTTGTTCCAAGTCCTTGGGACGTAGCCCGCTACGCCCCGGTGGCCTTGAAACAAAATCTGTTCGGAAA
>JAFXQT010000083.1 GCA_017526905.1 Bacteroidaceae bacterium
GGTCGCGACCGAACAACCTACACTGCTACGCTTTCAGGCTGCAACGCAAAAGTGTGTGGGCACGCACGGCAGGACATGTTGATGGCTTATTCACGCGCGCGTGAGAACACACTTTTCCATACACTTATACACTCATTTATACTTAACATATTATTTGTGAGTGATTTAAGCGTCTGTTTTTGGGTGTATTTGGGGTGTATTTTGGGTGTATTTCGGGTGTATTTCGGTGTATTTTGGGTGTATTTGTGGGTGTATGGGTGTATATTGTAATCCGTACAGAGAAGCCCATGCTGCGGCCGGAGGGCTGGGCAGCATGGGCTGTTGAAATGATGGATGGCCGCTTGGCCATCGGTGTGCGAAGGAAGGCGGTTGCTTACTTGTTGTACTTGTCGTACTCGGCCTGCTTCTTCTTGTCGCCCAGGATGTAATAGACGATGGACAGGCGACCGGCCCAGAGGTCGGAATCATTAGGACGCAGTTCCTTCACCTTGAGGAAGTAAGGTTCGGCCTTCTTGTAGTTGTCCTTCACGGGCTGGATGGACTTGTTCCACTCGGCCTGCGACACCTTCTTGTTCGAGGCGTTCAGTTTCTCGTTGATCTCGTAGCCGATGTTGGAGTAGCAGACGCCTGCATTGTAGTAGGCATCGACATACTCGGGATCAATCTGGATGGCCTTGTCAAAGTAAGGAATGGCCTTGCTGTAATCCTTCTTGTTGTAGAGGGCCACACCCATGGCATAGTTGGCCATCTTGCTTTCGGGCTCCTTTGCAATGAGCTGCTCCAGGAAGGTCATGGCGCTCTCCACCTTGTCGTGGTTGAAATAGTAAGCGATGAGGTTCTGTGCCAGGGCCTCGTTAGCATCGGGATTGGCAATGCAAGCCTTCTCGCTCTCGGTGAGCCAGGTGGCAGTATCGCCCTGTTCCACAAAGGCCTGCAGGCGCAGCTGCACGGCTGCATCATGCTGATCGGCATAGTTCTGAGCCAGGTCGATGTACTTGCTGAACGTCTTCCAGTCCTTCAGGTTGTAGGCCGTAAAGGCGGTGAAGAAGGCGATCATTGGGCGCTGCTCGTCGTTGCGCAGTTGCTCCAGCACCTGAGGCTGCAGCTCGAGGATGGTGTAGGTTTCGGGGAATGACATCCAGCGCTCGAAAGCATCCAGTGCACGCTTCTGGTCGCCGTTGTTGGAGAAGTACTGACCGCAGGGGGCCACGTAGTTCTGGAACTGAATCACACGCATCACGTTCACCTTGGAGTAGTTCTCCTCCTTCTTCAGGCGGCCGGTTTCCTTTTCGATCTTGTAGCATTGCTCCATGGCATCGAGCGATGCATAGAGGTGTGTGGCAAATGCCAGCGTGTCGAACGGCTGCTTGGCGATGATCTTGTCCACCTCGGGGCTGAACTGGTACATCTCCATAGATGCCTTGATGTCCCATGCATTGGCCTTCTCCTTCACGGTGAGGTCGCTGGTGAGCGTGGGCTCAATCATTTCGATGCATTGCTGCATTTTCTGCTGCATCTGGGCCGTTTCCTTTTCATCGCGTTGCTTGTTTGCCATGAGGTTCTGCACCTCAATCTGCAAGTCGCGTGCTTTTCTTACCACCTTGTCCTGTGCGGACACTGTGCCGGCTGCCATCAGGACGGCCAGCGATAGAATCAGCTTTTTCATGTTTTAGAGTGTTTAATAGCTGCCGACACCCGTAGGCTTGTTGCCAAGCGTTCCGGGTGTGTCGGGCAGTGGTAATTAGTTATGGTGTTAGTTCTCAGTTGGCGTTTCTGTTTCGGTTGGCGTTGTTGGAGCGTCCGTCTCGGCCGAGTCAATCGGCGCGTCAGTGACTTGCTCCTCAGCCTCGTCAATCTCGTCGCCTGCTGTAGGCACAACGCACACGTTGCTTATCATATCGTTGCGTTTCACCAGGTCGATGAGTTTGACGCCCTGGGTGGCACGTCCCTGAATGCGTATGTTGCTCAGTTGCAGGCGCAGCGTCACGCCGCTTTTGTTGATGATCATCAGGTCGTCCTCGTCGGTCACGGTCTTGATGGCGGCCACGAGTCCCGTCTTGTCGGTCACCTGCAGCGTCTTTACGCCCTTGCCGCCACGGTTGGTGATGCGGTAGTCCTCCACGTCGGAGCGCTTTCCGAATCCCTTTTCCGAAACCACCATAATGGTCTCGGTCTGCGGGTCGTTCACAGCCACCATGCCCACGACTTCGTCCTGTCCGTCGTCGTCCAGGCGGATGGCGCGCACACCGGTGGAGTTGCGGCCCATGGGGCGCACAGTGCTCTCGTTGAAGCGGATGGCACGGCCGCCGCGGTTGGCAATGACAATCTCGTTTTCGCCGTTGGTCAGCACCACATCCACCAGGCGGTCGCCTTCGCGCAGGTTGATGGCGATGATGCCATTGGCACGCGGACGGCTGTAGAGCGAAAGGGTTGTCTTCTTGATGACGCCTTCCTTGGTGCAGAAGATTACGTAGTGCGACTCGTTGAACTCCTGATCCTGCAGATTCTTGATGTAGAGCACTGCGTTGATGGCATCGTCCGACTCAATATTGAGCAGGTTCTGGATGGCACGTCCCTTTGAGGTGCGGTTGCCTTCGGGAATCTCATAGCACTTCATCCAATAGCAGCGTCCCTTCTTGGTGAAGAAGAGCATAGTGTTGTGCATCGTTGCCTTATAGATGTACTCGATAAAGTCGGCATCGCGTGTGCTGGAACCCTTGGCTCCAACGCCGCCACGGCCCTGAGCACGGAACTCGGCCAGCGGTGTGCGCTTGATGTAGCCCATGTGGCTGATGGTGATAACCACCTCATCGTCAGCGTAGAAGTCCTCAGGGTTGAACTCTTCACTCGAATACACGATTTCCGAGCGGCGCGGGTCGCCAAACTGCTGCTTCACCTCGATCAGCTCGTCCTTGATCACCTTCCAGCACAGGGCAGGATCGGTGAGTATCTGGTTGTAGTATTCGATCTTTCGCATCAGTTCGTCATACTCGGCATGCAGTTTTTCCTGCTGCAGACCTGTGAGCTGTGCCAGACGCATGTCCACGATGGCCTTGGCCTGGACTTCGTCCAGTTCGAAGCGTTTCATCAGTCCTTCCTGTGCGGCGGCCGGTGTCTTGCTGGCCTTGATGATGTGCACCACCTCGTCGATATTGTCCGATGCGATAATCAGTCCTTCCAGGATATGTGCGCGCTCCTCAGCCTTGCGCTTGTCATACTTAGTGCGACGGATCACCACGTCATGGCGGTGCTCCACGAAGCAGCTGATGCAGTCGCGCAGGGTGAGCAATTTGGGCCTACCCTTGACCAGGGCAATGCAGTTCACGCTGAAGCTGGTTTGCAACTGCGTCATCTTGAACAGTTTGTTCAGCACCACGTTGGCATTGAAGTCGCGCTTCACATCAATGACGATGCGCATGCCTTCGCGGTCGCTCTCGTCGTTGGCGTTGCTGATGCCCTCTATCTTGTGGTCGTTCACCAAATCGGCGATGTACTTGATCAGCTCGGCCTTGTTCACACCGTAAGGAATCTCGCTGATTACAATCTTGTCGTGCGTCTCGCCCGGTTCGATCTCAGCTCTGGCACGCATCACGATGCGTCCGCGTCCGGTCTCGTAGGCATCGCGCACGCCCTGCATGCCATAAATGAAGGCGCCCGTTGGGAAATCGGGAGCTTTCACATAGTGCATCAGGCCGTCCACATCAATCGCGGGGTTGTCGATGTATGCCACGCAGGCATCGATCACCTCGCCCAGGTTATGCGTGGGGATATTGGTGGCCATACCCACGGCAATGCCGCTGGCACCGTTCACCAGCAGGTTGGGTATCTTGGTGGGCATGACGGTTGGCTCCTTCAGCGAGCCGTCGAAGTTATCATCCATATCGACGGTTTCCTTCTCCAGGTCCTGCATCATGGCCTCGCCCATGAGCGAGAGTCGTGCCTCGGTGTAACGCATGGCAGCCGGCGAGTCGCCATCGACCGAGCCGAAGTTGCCTTGTCCGTCCACCAGCGTGTAGCGCATGTTCCAGTCCTGTGCCAGGCGCACCATGGCGAAATAGACGCTCGAGTCGCCGTGTGGGTGGTAGTGACCCAGCACATTACCCACGGTACGTGCGCATTTGCGGTAGTCCTTGTCATGAGTGTTGCCGTCCTGGCGCATACCGTACAGGATGCGGCGGTGCACCGGTTTGAAGCCGTCACGAACATCGGGCAGGGCGCGTGCCACAATCACCGACATGGAGTAGTCGATGTAGCTGGACCGCATCTCTTCCTCGATGTTCACTTTAATAATTCTGTCTTCTGAATCTTGCATGTTTAGTGGTTATAAATGTATGAATTTTTCAGCAGTGGTGTCTCGGGAAAACTCGTCAGAGCGCCTCTAAAGGCCCTTTAAAGTGAAAGGTTGCCCTAAAACGGTGTAAAATTACACCATTTTGAGCAACCTTGCAAATAATTTGGACTTTTTTAGCGAATAAGTGCCTTCTAAGCGTCGGTCTTAACAGTCAGAGTGAGTTCCGAGGCCCCTTCGGCGGCATCTGCCACGACCGTCTGGCCTTTTTGCAGCTTCTCGTCCAGCAGCAGCTGGCTCAGTGCATCCTCGATGCTGGATTGTATCAGCCGCTTCAGGGGGCGAGCGCCAAACTGCACATCGTAGCCCTTGCCGGCCAGCCACTTCCGGGCGGCATCGGTCAGCTCCATCTGGAAGCCCATCTCGGCCACACGCTTCTGCAGCGGCTTCAGTTCCACATCCACAATCTTCAGCAGGCTTTCCTGCGACAGCTGGTCAAAGAAGATGATGTCGTCCAGACGGTTCAGGAACTCGGGGGCAAACTGTCTCTGCAGCGTCTTCTGGATAATACTGCGGCTGTACTCACGGTCGGTCAGCCCGTGTGTGGTGAAGCCCACGCCGCGGCCGAACTCCTTGAGTTGACGCGTGCCGCTGTTGGATGTCATGATGATGACGGTGTTCTTGAAGTCGATGGTGGTTCCGTTGCCATCGGTCAGGCGGCCTTCGTCCATCACCTGCAACAGCACGTTGAAGATATCGCTGTGCGCCTTTTCAATCTCGTCCAGCAGCACAATGCTGTAGGGCTTGCGGCGTACGCGCTCGGTGAGCTGTCCGCCCTCCTCATAGCCTACGTAGCCCGGAGGTGCACCCACCATGCGGCTCACAGTGTGCTTCTCCATGTACTCGGACATGTCCACACGTATCAGCGCATCCTCCGAACCGAACAGTTCCACGGCCAGCCGTTTTGTCAGGTAGGTCTTGCCCACGCCCGTGGGGCCCAGGAAGAGGAAGGTACCTATGGGCTTGTTGGGATCCTTCAGGCCCACGCGGCTACGCTGTATGGCACGCACCACCTTGCCTATGGCCTCGTCCTGCCCTATCACGCTGTTCTTCAGAGCTTCGTCCAGTCGGCGCAGCTTGTCGTGCTCGCTCTCGCCCACCCTCTGTACGGGAATGCCCGTCATCAGTGCCACCACATCGGCTATCTGCTCCTCTGTCACTGACTCGCGCTGCTCGGAGAGCGATGCGTCCCAGTCGGCTTTCATCTGCTGCAGGCGTTCCTCTTCGTTCTTCAGCTGGTCGCGGAAATCGGCAGCCAACTCGAACTTCTGGTCCTTCACGGCCTTCTCCTTCAGTTCGTTCAGGTGTTGGCACAATGCTTCCTTCAGTTCAATCTCTTGGCTGATGGGCACATTCTTCAGGTGGCTGCGGCTTCCAGCCTCGTCCATGGCGTCGATAGCCTTGTCGGGCAGACAGCGGTCGGTCATGTACCGGTCGGTGAGCAACACACAGGCGCGCAGTGCCTCATCGGTGTAGCGCACGTTGTGGTGATCCTCGTAGCGCTCCTTGATATTTTGCAGAATCTGCACGGTCTCCTCCACAGTGGTTGGCTCGACCATCACTTTCTGGAAGCGCCGTTCCAGTGCGCCGTCCTTTTCAATGCTCTTGCGGTATTCGTCGGTGGTGGTGGCCCCGATGCATTGTATCTCGCCGCGTGCCAAAGCGGGCTTCAGCATGTTGGCAGCATCCATGGTTCCGGCAGCCGAACCGGCACCGATGATGGTGTGAATCTCGTCGATGAAGAGGATGATCTCCTTATGGTCGTGCAGTTCTTGGATGATGGTGCGCAAGCGCTCCTCAAACTGGCCGCGGTATTTGGTTCCGGCCACCACAGCAGCCATGTCAAGCATCACTACGCGCTTGTCAAACAGCAGCCGTGCCACCTTTCGGTTCACGATGCGCATAGCCAGCCCCTCTACGATGGCGCTCTTGCCCACTCCGGGCAGACCAATCAGGATGGGGTTGTTCTTTTTGCGGCGGCACAGTATTTGCGCCACGCGGCTTATTTCGGCCTCGCGCCCCACCACAGGGTCCAGCAATCCCTCGCGGGCGGCCTGTGTCAGGTCGGTGCCGAAGGTGTCCAGTGCGGGCGTGCCGCTGTTGTTCTTGCCTGCCACGCGTCGGCGCGCCGTGCGCGTTCCGCCTTGCTGTGGCCTGCCTTGGTCGTGGGGATCGGGGCTGAAATCATCGTCCTCCTCGTCATCCTCATCGTCGTCCATGAAGCCGAAGCCATCGGCTGGGTCCTGTTTCTGAAGGATGGTGGCGCGCACGCGTTCATAGTCTAAGTCCAGTTTGCCGAACACGTCGCGCACGCCGTTCGCCTTGTCGTGCAGCATGGCCAGCAGCAGGTGTTCGGGTGCCGGTTGGTCTGTGTTAAGCGAGCGTGCCTCCAGCATCATCAGCCGCAGGATACGTGTGGAAGCCACGCTGAGCGCAGGATCCACAGTCCCGGGCTGAGCTTCCAGTCGCTGCTCCAGGCTCCACTTCAGTTCGGCCAGATCAACGTCCAACCCCCGCAACAGCTCGGGAATGCCCGATTGTTCGGAGCGCAACAACGCCAGCATGATGTGTTCAGGCTCGATGTCCTGTCCGAGCAGGCGTACGGCCTCCTCTTTGCTGAACGACAGGATTTGTTGTATTTGGGGTGTCAGATTCATGTGCTTTCTCCTTTTTTCTGTTACAAACGTAGCCTTTTTTGAATCCAAGCCGCCCTTGCGGCTTCTTTTTGAAACATAAAGGGGCAGCCAAAGGTGGTTGCCCCCGTGTGGTGACTCCTGCGGGATTCAAACCCACAACCTTCTGATCCGTAGTCAGATGCTCTATTCAGTTGAGCTAAGGAGCCAAACGCTTCCCGAAATGCGTTGCAAAAGTAGGGCATTTGTATGAAACGCGCAAGTTTTCGGGAAACTTTTTTTCTGTCGCGCTCACATGCGGGCGGTTGTAACCGTTCCCGGCACGGCGCTGGGCGCTTACAGCAGTTCGACCGAGCGCTTCACGAAGCGCGTCAGTGCCTCGCCGCGCAGCAGGCCGTTCTGCAGCAGTGCCAGGTCAATGAGCTGGTGCACGCGTTCGTTCTGCTTGCCATAGTCGGCCAGCACCTCGTTTTTCTTGTTGCGCTGGGCCTCGATGTCCTCGCCGCATTGCTTCAGGTCGTCCTTCTGTTCCTGCGGAATCTCCTCGGCCTTCTTGCCTTCCTGCTCCTTGCGCAGCACGGCCTGGCGTGCGCCCAATCCCTTCAGTTCGGCCTCGATGGGTTTCAGCGCCTCCTGTGTCTTGGCCTCGCTGTCGGTCAGCACGTCCTTGATCAGGCGGTTGTCGGTGTTCAGCACCAGGGTGTACATGTCAGGCATCTCGCCGTAGAAACTCATGCCCGGCTGTATGCGGGCCATCTCCTTCATTCGACGCATATACTCGCTCTGGGTGATCATCACCGGCATAGCATCCTCGCCCAGGGCCTGTGCCTCCACGTGGTACTCGGTCTTGCCGCCGGTGGGCATCTGGCTCTTGAAGATGGCTGACAATTTGTCAGCACGCTCGGCCTCGAGCAGTTCGCGCTTGGTTTCCTCTTTCTGAATGAGACGCTCAATCACGTCAGCATCCACTCGCGTGAAGGTGGTCTTTTCCAGCTTACGCTCCAGCATCGACACCACGGGCGTGTCCAGTTGACCGTCCATCACCAGCACGCTGTAGCCCTTTTGCTTGGCGGCATCTATATAGCTGTACTGGTCCTCCACGTTGGTGGCATACAGATACACCAGCTGCCCGTCCTTGTTGGTTTGGTTTTCCTTGATCAGTTTCTCATACTCCTCCATCGTGAAGTACTTGCCATCGGTGTCCTTCACCAGGGCGTACGCCTTGGCCTTCTCGTAGAAGTCCTCGTCGGTCAGCATACCATAGTTGATAAAGATCTTGATGTCGTCCCACTTTTTCTCGAAATCGGGGCGGTCTGTCTTAAATATGCCAGCCAGGCGGTCGCTCACCTTTTTGGTGATATAGGTGCTGATCTTCTTTACGTTCTGATCGCTCTGCAGGTAGCTGCGGCTCACGTTCAGCGGGATGTCGGGCGAGTCGATCACGCCATGCAGCAGAGTGAGGAAGTCGGGCACGATGCCTTCCACTTGGTCGGTCACGAACACCTGGTTGCAGTACAACTGAATCTTGTTGCGTTGCAGGTCGATGTTCTGCTTGATCTTCGGGAAATACAGCACGCCGGTCAGATGGAACGGGAAGTCCACGTTCAGGTGAATCCAAAACAGGGGCTCGTCGCTCATGGGATACAGGCTGCGGTAGAACGCTTTGTAGTCCTCGTCCTTCAGTTCTGTGGGTTTCTTGGTCCAGATGGGAGTGGTGTCATTTACCTGGTTATCTTCATCGGTGTCCTGCATCTTGCCGTCCTTCCACTCCTGCTTCTTGCCGAACACCACTGGCACAGGCAGGAAGTGGCAGTACTTCTTCAGCAGGCCCTCGAGCTTGTCCTTCTCCAGGAACTCCTTGCAGTCATCGTCAATATGCATCACAATGTCGGTGCCGCGGTCGGCCTTCTCCACCTCCTCGATGGTAAATTCGGGCGAGCCGTCGCAACTCCACTTCACTGCCGGCGCATCCTGGTAGCTCTTGGTGATGATGTCCACCTGCTTAGCCACCATGAACGACGAGTAGAAGCCCAGTCCGAAGTGCCCGATGATAGCGTTGGCATCCTCCTTGTACTTGTCCAGGAAGTCGTTGGCGCCGGAGAAGGCTATCTGATTGATATATTTATCTATCTCCTCGGCCGTCATGCCGATGCCACGGTCGCTCACGGTGATGGTGCCAGCCTCTTTGTCGGCACTCACGCACACCTTCAGCTCGCCCAATTCGCCCTTGAAGTCGCCCTTGCCGGCCAGCGTCTTCAGCTTCTGGGTGGCATCGACGGCGTTCGAGACAATCTCGCGGATAAAGATCTCGTGATCTGAATAAAGAAACTTCTTGATTACCGGGAATATATTCTCGGTGGTTACTCCAATGTTACCTTTCTGTGTCATTGTTCGTATGGGTTTTAGTAGTGATTCCGAGTGTTGGTCTTATTTGTCGTTTCCGGTGGACAACGCCACCAATATCGACGCACGTAGCCCTCTCTTGCAAAAGTCATGCCAAAACCACGCGGAACTCAGTAAAAATCCAATCGTGAGCCACGGCTCCTTGTAATAGCGCAAGGACACAGATGTCGGTACATAGGAGTAAATAAAACGAAGAAGGGGCGGCCTTGCGGCTGCCCCTCTTATGTTTGTTTGGAAGTATAATTTTTGAAGAAGTTAGGTTTAAGCTTCGGCGGGAGCTTCGGCAGGAGCCTCTGCTTCGGTTTGAGCTTCAGCCTTAGCGGCAGCCTCTGCTTCAGCCTTAGCGGCAGCTTCGGCAGCCTTCTTGTCGGCTACTTTCTTTGCGATCTCTTCGTTGGTCTTCTTCTCTGCCTCGAGTGCAGCAGCGGCAGCGGCCTTCTTCTCGGCAGCGACCTTTGCCTCAACAGCCTGCAAGCCCTTCTGCTTGTCGGCCTTCCAGGCGTTGAACTTGACCTGAGCCGTAGCTTCGTCAAAAGCACCCTTCTTCACGCCGCCACGCAGGTGCTTCATAAGGTA
>JAFXQT010000084.1 GCA_017526905.1 Bacteroidaceae bacterium
AGATCCGACAGGTGATGAGTGCCGAGGCGCACCCTTTGCAGCATTAAAGGACTCCAATGTAGGGTGCTTCAATATCGCCCGCGTATTCTGCGTCCGACCCCGTTTTTGACCCTTCATCAATCACTAAATCACCTATAAATCACCCCATAAGTCACTCCTAATTGCCTGGTACTCAATACAAGTGATTGAGTGATTGATGTTTTTAAGGAATTTAATAGAGTATAAATCCTAATTAGCAGACCCTATTTACTTTTTCGCGCTTTCCGCGTCTTTAGATGTTACCCTTCGGCCAGGCATGCGGCCTTGCTGGTGGTATGATTGCGGATAATCATATACTATTTACCATCACGATGTGCTTCGACTCCCGGTTTCATTGCAGCTTGAAGCTCTGACTGCCGCTGGCCGTTCGCACGTGTACCACCAGCACGCGCTGACGTTGCAGCGCACCCAGGCCAATGCTGAGGCGGCGGCTGCCATTGCCGCGGGTGGTGGCCAGCAGTTGTCCGGCGGGGTTGTACACACTCATGTCGCGTATGGGCGTGGCCGCCGTGGCCGTCAGCGTGTTGCCCTTGCGTGCCAAGTGCACGGACGCATCGGCAGCCGTCATCGGGAGGCCGTCGATGTCCGCGTTGGAGGGCACGGCCTGCCCTTCGAGCGGAATGACGACGAGCGAGTCGATGGCTGGCACACTGTAGCCTGTGGCTGCAGTAAGGCTGATGGGTGTTGTGCCTGCTTGTGCTACGGCTATCTGCGTGCTACGGTAGTTCACAGCCGCCGTGGCGGCGGGGAAGGTCACGTAGCCGGCGGCTTCGTCGGCCTGCTCCAACTTGCACCGCTGCTGGGTCTCGGCCCGATAGCGGAACACCAGCTGATAGGCGCCGGGTTGGCGGAAGTCCACCTGCCAGTGTTGGGCCGACGGCTTGCCGCCCTCAGTCTCCATGGTGCTCTTGGTGAAGATCACGGCGGGCCCCACGATGATGCCCATGGTGTCCGTGCTGGCCTGGGCGTCGTCCGTGCCGGTGGCCAGGGCGTGGAGCGTGCAGAGGCCAGGTGCGGCGTCCTCCCAGCGGATGGTGTAGGGCGGCGTGGCGGCGGTGGCCAGGGTATTCTTACCCGACTTCAGTTCCACCTGCGCCACTCGGTCGCGGATGTGGCTCACCTGCACAGGCAGGACGATGGGTGCGGTGCCGTCCAGGATGGTGTCTGGCGGC
The DNA here is from genome assembly GCA_017526905.1 of Bacteroidaceae bacterium. Classification (GTDB taxonomy): domain Bacteria; phylum Bacteroidota; class Bacteroidia; order Bacteroidales; family Bacteroidaceae; genus Physcousia. The sequence goes on from JAFXQT010000084.1 coordinate 1,212, forward strand.
AACTGCCAGCTGATATTCATCACGTAGGGCACCTCCGTGTGGCGCATGCCGGCAAAGGCATCCAGGGCGATGCTGGGTTTTCGGTCCAGAAAGTTCCAGGCCCCTTGGTTCCAGTCGTCCGTCATCTCAGGCTCGTAGTAGAAGAGGCCTGACGCGCCGGCATCCAGCAGGGCTGCGAGGAAGTCGCACAGGAAGCCGTTGGCCTCCAGCGGCCGGTCGGCATAGTAGGCCGTCTCCACAATCATCACAGGCTTGCCGTAGCGCTCGCGCAGGGTGCTCACATTGTTCTTCACGCGGCTCACAAAGGTGGCTGCCTTCACGTTGGAGAGGGTGGGGTTGGCCGTCAGGCCGATGATGTCCCATTTGGCACCGGCCGTCAGGAGCGGGTCAAAGAACTTGTTCAGCGTGCTTGCGTTGAGGCTCTCGGACACATGCAGCACCGTCTGTATGTTGGCATCCACCACCTTCACGGCATCGTAGGCGCTATTCACCAGTCGGACGAAGGCGTCGCGGTTCTGACTGAGGCGGCCGTCGTCCCACAGCAGTCCGTTGTCCACCTCGTTGCCCACTTGCACCCATTTCAGCTTCGCGCCGGTGGCGTTGACGGCGCGCACCACGTTCAGCGTGTGGTCATACACGTCCTGCACCAACTGGTCCAGGTCGTGCCCCGCCCATGCGGCAGGTTTGGTCTGCACGCCGGCGTTGGCCCAGAGGTCGCTGTAGTGTATGTCCAGCAGCACGTTCAGCCCCTGCGCCTTGGCCTGCGATGCCAGCGTCCGCACGTAGGTCAGGTTGGACACGCCGCCGGTGGGGTTCACCAGCACGTTCAGCCGCACGCTGTTCATGCCCAGTTCTTTCAGAATGGGCATGAGCGACTTCTTTTGTCCCTTTCGGTTGTAGAATACGGCTCCCTGCTGCACCTGCTTGGTCAGCAGGCTCACGTCGGCTCCGAAGGCAAAGGTCTCTTCGGCCTGGGCGCGGGCAAAGGCGGTGTCGGCCACGGTGACCAGTGGCAGGTAGGGTTTGTCGCAGTCCTCGGCCGGGTAGTTGTGGTGGTCCAGCACCCACTGCGGGAATGCCTTCAGCTCGGGTTTCAGAAAGAGGCGTGCGTTCTGCGTATATCCTTTCAGCCGCCAGTCCAGCCATTTCAGCGCCATCTTGCCGAACTCGCCGCCGTACTGGTTCCAGTAGGTGCCTCCGTGTCCGGCCGTGGGCAGATCGGCCCATGTCACCGGCACCCGCTTGATGCTGCCGAAGTCGCCGCGTGCGTTGCCGTAGGCCACGTCGCCCTCGCCGCCCGTCATGTAGATGAGGGGGCAGTGCAGCTGCTGCAGGTTCTGGGGCGATGCGCCGCCCATGCTCATGCCGCCCATGCCGGCGTTCATGATGAGCAGCGTCTTGACGCGCTGATTGGCGCAGTTGGCTATGGCCTGTGCGCCGCCGCATGAATGCCCTGCCAGCGCGATGTTGTTCACGTCGATGGCTTTGTAGTACTCGCTGGACGGCTGTTTTTCCTGGCTGACCAGCCAGTTGATGATGTCCACCACCATCCGCTCGCTGGAGCCTCCGTCCTCGCGCTCGTCGCTGGTCATCTTGAACGCCCCGATGCCCACCACCACGTAGCCGTGCGAGGCGATGTTGCTGAGCATCCGCTCGTAGCCCATACTTGAGCCGGAGCAGGCGCCGTTGCACCAGATCAGTATGGGCAGCGGTCCCTCCCGGCGTGCGGCCCCCTTCACGCTGCGGGGGCGGTAGATGGTGTGGTCGGGCAGGCTCTTCTCGCTGGTGATGACGGCGCGGTAGCGGCCGTCGCCGCCGTTATCTACTTCTTTGTAGCGCACCACTTGGTCGCTGAGTTCCTGCGCCTGCAGGGCTGTACTGCCCGCGAGCAGGATTAGCCCGAGGGCAAGGAGATAGGTGAGGGGTTGTTTCATGATGGTACGGAGATGGTTGCGGCAGCGCTGCTGCCTTGGTAGCACATATTCAGGTACAAAAATAACGAATGTATTGTGACTGTCCGCTGAAAAAACCACAAAAAAGTTGTCGAAGAAACAAAAAGTTGATGTCTATGAGACGAAAAGAACAATCGGCTGGCAAAGAAATGCGCATCGCGGAAAACCGCGATGCGCAAGCATTTGTCATTCATCATTCTTCGCTGAACGAAGCGTCCCTTCTTGAAGTGTCAAGCGTCCCTACGGGCCAAGCGCTGGCCGAGCGCGTCAATAGTCATTGAACTCAGCATTTGGGAAGCGGGCTTTGATGGCTGTCTGCTCTTCGGCTGAAGGCGCGGGGGCGATGATGAGGCGGTCTATCTGGATGGCGTCCATCCATGCCGGCAGCACCACGGGGCCGGTGAAATGCAGGTGCAGGCTCTTGATGTGTGGCAGCTTGGCCAGCACTTCGGGCACCTCCTTCACGCGGATATAGATGCCGCCTACGATGTTATCTCCGTAGGCCTCTGCCTGCTTTTGCAGTTGCTTCAGAACATCGGCTTCGGCATCGCCCTGCCGCACCAGCCACCCTATCTGTGGAATCAGGGCCTGTGTGGCCTTGTCCTCCTTCGCGCCGGTGAAGCCAGCCCAAAGTTCCATGGGCGTCTGGCTGATAATGGTGCCGTCGGCGGGCGAGAGCACCTTGTATTGAAAGCCTACGCGCGCCCATTCGGCCGGCATCTTATGCGTATGCTGCACCTTGTCCAGCGTTCGGCCCTCCTCGTCGGGGAAGAGCTTCAGCAGCCAGCCGTCCACCTCTGTCGGCTTACCGGGCACGCAGGCGCCACCTTCCAGCCGTTCCGGCCGCTGCTTTTTCACCATTCGCTGCCAGAAGGCCTGGTCCGGCTGCCCTTCGGCGGCGCGTACGAACTGCTGCAGAATCGGCTTTAGCTCGCCCACCCATGGTTGCAGCCCTTTGATGTCCAGGCGCTGTGCCTTGGCCAGCACCAGCTCCCAGTCGGCGGGTGTGCCCAGCAGCGTTACCGATGGGATGCCACAGGCTATGCGCATCACTACATATTCAAAGTAGTTCTTCACGCACTCCATCAGTGTGATGCCCGAGGCGATACGTTCGGTGGGACCGGTGGTGCTGAAGTCGGCCAGCAGCGTCTCGGCCACGTCGGCCTTGGTATTGTGTCGGATCTGCGTGGTGAAGACGTCAATCAGTGCAGCCCAATCTACCGTGTCGGTCAACAGGTCCTTCTGGCTCTCCACCACCAACGCCTGTTTGCCCTCGTGCTCCACCAGCAGGTGGCGCACCTGTTCGGGGTGTGCGTTGACATAGCGCGATAATCCCTGGCTGATGAGCAGCCACACCATGTCGGGCGAGAGCACCAGCGGACGGTGGTTGGCATAGGCGTGCACCACGGTCGTGAACATCACGTCGGGCCCCATCCAGTCCATACTGTCGGAGGCGAAACTGGTGGCAACGACACGCTGCATGGCCGGTGCTACCTGTCCCTCTTCTAAAATGAGCGATGCGATATGTTCGCCTGCAATCGACCTGATCTTGTCTTGCGGCGAAGCCAGCCCCTCATCCACCATGAAGGAGATACGGCCGGGGGCCTGGCTAAACACCTTGGCGCGGCGTGCGCCATACATGCAGCCTGCCACGATGCAGACCAGCAACAGGAGAAAAGTGCGTTGTTTCATTTTGATGTACGTTTTCGGTTTCAGCCGCAAAAGTATGGCTCTCTGTTGGAGCGCAAACAGTTTCATGATATAATGTTTACGCAAAAGTACACCGTTTTTCCAAGCTGACCAAAAGAATGCGCAGATTTTTGCCACGACAAGTCTCAGCACAAACCATCCGCGCCCCGCTGTATGGTGGTAGCGGGAGCGCGGATGATGGATGGTGGGCGGGAGGAGGTGGCCCAAGGAGCATGCTCCTTACTTGCTCCAGTCGTCGTCCCAGAGGTTGTGGTGGCGGTTCTCCTTCACCAGCGGATCGTAATCGGTGCTGGCTTTTTCAGAGGTGGTGTGCACCTCTGGGTCGCCGCTGGCAGCCAGCATCAGTATGGGTGCAGTGCCGACCACCATGAGTCTTGGTGCTTCGTAGGGCCGCTTCTGTGCGGCCGTCATAACTATCTTTTCCATATATTTCTTAATGCTCTTCAAACTCGCTTTGCTCGCAGAGCTATCCCCGCGGGCCGAGCGCATTCTTTACCTTTCTTTTTTTCTTCGATACATGTCACTTTTCATTTTTCACTTCCACAAAAAGATGGGTTTTGTGCAAGTTTTCTCATAACCATATCAGCATCTGGCTTCATTGATATGTCACCCCCAGACTTCACTTATTTAGCTCTATTTTGCCCCAATAATGAATATATTTTTATGTTTTGGGGCAAAAATATGTCGAACAATGGAGTATTCTCAATAATTGTTTGTACCTTTGCCAGCAAATAATAGATATTAATATGGAACAGAAACTTATTGCGAGAGACAGAGAGTGCTCTATGCTACGGGACTGCATGGAGTCAGACCGTTCGGAATTTGTTATCGTTTATGGAAGAAGGCGCGTGGGAAAGACCTTCCTCATAGATCAGTACTTCAAGATGAATTAT
>JAFXQT010000085.1 GCA_017526905.1 Bacteroidaceae bacterium
CCGGGGCGTAGCGGGCCGCTCGGCGCTTGCGACGCTTGACACTTCAAGAACGTCCCAAGGACTTGGAACAAAAGATGCCGGAAAGAGGCAAGAGCAAACAAAGATAATTCATAGAGAATTTATTAATTAATAGAACACACCATGAGTCCTTTATATCGGCTAACGAAATAATTAGCTATATGTAACTTAACACAATTAACAACTTTATGAAAACAACACTTACTACACTCGCAGCATTCCTGCTTAGCTGCAACACCCTCTGGGCCAACGATGACTTCTACGCCATTGCCACCTGGCCCTGCACGACAGAGGCCCCCAACGAGTGGGCCAACAAGCCCAACAAGAACCCCAACGAGTTAGAGGAGAAGGGCACGGAAATGAACTTCGTTTATGCGCAGAGCCTGACCACCGGCGAGGCACTGCTTGACCCAGCGTCGCCCACATGCATCCATGACGGTCACATACAATTCATGCTGAACAGCCAGGCCGCACCCGTCGCCAATATCGAAGATGCCAACACAAACGGCATGTCTGTGGCATTCGAACTGCAGGATGCCATGATGGGCGGTAACCTCCCCCTCAGCAAGTTCTCGTTCGATGTAGCCCGGATCAGCCCCATGGCTGGTGTCAACGCCTATCTCGTCATGCAACTGGCCGATGAGAACTTCACTACCATCAGCTCAGGGTGGCTCCTGGCAGAGCAGCCAGAGTTCAACGGCACCGACTGGGCACACGTTGAAGTCAACGTGCCCGACACCCTGCCGCAGAACGCATATAAATACACGCTGTATATTGTGATGTACGGAATCACCAGCACGCAGGGCGTGGCTCTGAAGGATGTCACAATGCGCATGGATGGCACTGACGGCACAGAGGATGCCATCAAAGACATTACCAACGGCACCGTCGCCACAGAAGGCCGCCGCTACAACCTGGCCGGTCAGCCCGCTACACGCAACACCCGCGGCATCGTCATCAGCAACCGCCGCAAATATGTGCAGAAATAACTGCTGACTCCCTCCCCCCCCATTGACATAACAAGCCCCGTGGCATAATCACGTGCACTGACAGAGAGCAGCGTTTCATCGCATCGATTATGCACGGGGTTACGTCGGCAACAGTGGCGCAAAAGGCTACATCACGCTGAACAACAGCCCCAAGCCCATCCATGCGCCGCGTACGCTGACAATCATGAGAGCCGCTTACAGGTGACTCATGCGCAGCTATCAGGACGAACCTTAGCTGCTCATGGTACACACCTGTAGGCGGCTAAACTTTCTTCGTAAGCTCGACCTTGCCTGGCGGTGGGAGGAGAATGGTATGGGCAGATTACTCCTTCAGCGGCTCCATGTGAATGGTCACATGTGTCTTCGGGCCGAAGTGCTGCTTCAGCAGATACTCGATATCGGTGGCACGGCTGTGGGCATGCTGAAGGGGGAGTTGACCATCCATGCGGACGTGCACCTCGATGGCTATATGGTCGCCGATGCGGCGGGTGCGTAGGTTATGTGGCTGGCATACGTCGGGCACGGTTTGGATGAGGTCGGTAATGACACGTTCGGTGTCGGCGGGCAGCGACTCCTCCGTCAGTTCGCCCATGCTGTTTCTGAGCAGTTCGGCAGCCACCTTGACCAGCATCAGTCCCACCACCACAGAAGCCAAGGGGTCCAACATGGCCCAACGCGGGCCTAAAAGGATGGCACCGCCGATGCCGAGGGCGGCTCCGATGGAGGAGAGGGCATCGCTGCGGTGGTGCCAGGCATTGGCCACCATGGCCTGCGATTGCAAGGCACGGCCGCGGCGCACAGTGTAGCGATAGAGCGCTTCCTTCACAAGGATAGAGAGCAGCGCTGCCCACAGCGCCAGCATTCCGGGCGTAGTCAACACTGCGCCTCGCCACCACCCCACCAGCTTGACGCAGCCCGAACCAATGATGCCCGCTGCGGCACCCAGCAGGGCCAGGCCGATAAGGAAAGAGGCAATGGTCTCGAACTTGCCGTGCCCATAGTCGTGCGACTCGTCCTGAGGCTTTGAACTGATATGCACAAACGCCAACACCACGAGGTCGGTGAGGAAGTCGGACAGCGAATGCACTGCATCGGCTATCATGGCCGAACTGTGCCCCAGCACGCCCGCCACGAACTTGAACACAAGCAGCAACAGGTTGCCCACGCTACCCGCCAGCGTCACCTCGTATATCTGTTTCTCCCGAATCTGCATAGCGCTTCGTTTTGCGGGACAAATGTACGAATATATCATCGGAACCAAAGCACATTTGCAGAAAAAGTGAAAAAAACAGCGGCGGGGATTGGCTCAACGGTGCAAAACACGTACCTTTGCACGCAAAATGGCAACAAGCAAGAAGCTACAACAAGACTATGAAAGAGACTCACCTACGCGACATGTCCTGGAAAATACTGTCCAGCGAATACCTGATACGCCGCCCATGGCTCACGGCACGCCGCGATCGCGCCCAACTGCCCGACGGGCGCATACATGAGGAATACTACGTGCTGGAATATCCCAGCTGGATTAACGTGATCGCCATCACTACCGAAGGCGACATGGTGATGGTGCGCCAGTACCGACACGGCATCGGGCGCACCTGCATCGAACTGGTGGCCGGCGTGGTGGAAAAGGACGAGGAGCCGCTGCACGCCGCACAGCGCGAGTTGCTGGAGGAGACGGGCTTTGGCGGCGGCCAATGGCGGCAACTGCTGAAGCTGGCTCCCAATGCCGGCGCCATGAACAACTATGCCTACTGCTTCCTTGCCACGGGCGTAAGCCGTCTGGCAGACACCCAGCACCTGGATGCCAACGAGGATGTGGAAGTGCACGTGCTGCCACAGGAGGAAGTCCGACAGATGCTGGACAGCGGCGAAATCTTCCAGGCACAGATGGTGGCACCGCTGCTGAAGTACTTCTATGCAGACCAACAGCAGGCATCATCGAAAGGACCGAGTGCCTTGACCTGAACAACGCCCCCCTGCACATCAGCAAGACAAACGTCTTTGATCTCCTCCTTTATTCCTTTATCTACCAAGCAAACAGAGATTACGAATCATTCCTAAACAATTCAACCACAACATGTACAAGCATTGTTTAATGGCTGCAGCCGCCATCATGGCTGCACTGAGCATCCACGCACAGGACACCACCGTACAACCGTATATCGAGCTGGACCAGTTGCCCAAGCTCATCGACATCATGCCGGCCCCGCCGGCCTTTGACAGCCCGGAGTTTGCCAACGATGTGGTGCGCTACGGGTGGGGCAAGCAACAGCGCCAGGACCCCGACCGGGTGGCCTTGGCCATAGCCGACGCCGAGTGGGACGACCACGCCAAACTCTTCCTGCAGTGGAAGGATGCCTTCGGACTGGAAATCAACGAGACCAACACGCCCGAGATCTGGAAGCTGATGGAAGCCAGCATGGCCACCACCGACCCCATGCGCAAGGAAACCAAGGCCTTCTACCACCGCCAGCGCCCCTTTGAGCGCTTTGACGACACCATGCCCTCGCACGAGGAGGACGAGCTGCGCGGCGAAGGCAGCTACCCCTCGGGCCACAGTCTGCGCGGATGGGGCATATCACTGCTGTTGGCACAGATTGCACCCGAACGTGCCACCGAGATATTCAGCCGTGGATGGGACTACTGCCAGAGCCGCGTCATTCTGGGGGCACACTGGCAGAGCGACGTAGATGCCAGCCGCACGGCTGCCAGCGTCGGCTTCTGCGCCCTGCAGGGCAGCGAGGCCTTCATCGCACAAATGAAGAAAGCCCAACAGGAGTATAAGGAAAAGACACAGGGTGCCGGCGTGCGCGCAGCCAACATAGTGGAGCATCCGGCCACACGCGCCTACCGCCTGGACGGCACACAAGCCACCGAACACACACGCGGCATCGTGATTGAGAACCAGCAGAAAGTGGCTCGACAGTAAGCGCGCGCACCTGCCCAGCTGCCGCCTGCACCACTGACGGCAAGGCTGGCTGAGGCATGCCTACACCGCCAACACTTTCTGTAGGCACAAGATGCCGGCAGGCACTCACACAACAGGTAGTCGCAACCTTGACCTCAAGTCAGGGTTGCGACTACCTGCTTTGTAAACGAGGTTGACCTCAAGGGGTGAATGACAACTGTCGCCCACCCGAATGACAGTTGTTGTTCAGCCGAATGACAGCTGTAGAACACCCTATCAACAGTTGTTGAACACGTCCTGAGGTTAACCCAGACACGCCCTGAGGGTGACCTTAACGGGAAGTGGGGATGACCCAGACGGGTCGTAAAGTTGAGCAAAACAGGCTGCATGGTTGAGCCAGACAGGCCGTTAGCTTGAGCAAAACAGGCTGCATGGTTGAGCAAAACGGCCTGCAAGGTTGACACGAAAGGGCTGCGGGGTTATGCCTTGTGGCACTGCTGACGAGGGCAAGCATCAGCCAATGAGGAAGATGGCGGGGATTTTGCTGAGGTCGGGAAGTTGCTGACGCTTCCACTCGGCTATGGTGCGTGTGCGTATCCACTCGTCCTGAGTCGTGATGCCAGCAGCTATGCACAGGCGGGTGCCGGGGCGGCAGGCAGCCAGGATGGCAGCGAAGAGTTTGGCATTGCGATAGGGCGTCTCGATGAACAACTGTGTCTGATGCTCCTGGATGGCCCTGCTCTCCAGCTGCTTGAGGCGGCGCTGACGCTCGGCCAGTTCGATGGGCAGATAGCCGTTGAAGGCGAAGCTCTGTCCGCTCAGCCCCGATGCCATCACCGCCATAATCATGGACGATGGGCCCACCAAAGGCACCACGCGGAGGCCCTTGCGCTGGGCTATGGCAACGATGTCGGCACCCGGGTCGGCCACCGCCGGGCAGCCTGCCTCGGAAATGACGCCCACCGGCAGTCCCTGTTCCACGGGCTTGAGGTAGGAGGCATAGATCTCGGCGGCCGGCCGCTTGTCGCCCTGCCGCACTGCCTGGTCAAGAGCGTGCTTGCCCATGGGATAGAAGGTGCAGGCGTCAATGTCGAACTGGGCATCGACCAGCCTGAGGAAACGGCGCGCCGTGCGCACCTCCTCGACAATGAAATGGCGGATGCCGAGGATGACTTCGCGATTGTAGGCCGGAAGCACCTGGGACAGAGGCGTGTCACCGAGCAGGCTCGGCAAGAGGAAAACGGCTGCTGATGCGCAGGGGTGGGACGAACTTCTCGGTTGACTTGGGGAAGTAGTAGCGGATAACATCGGGCACAATATGTTCGCGCGTCATGCTCTGACGCTGTTTCTCATTGAAATACTGCTTATAAAGTGGAAAATCGGCTCCAAGGTATTTGTCCAGACTGATGCCCACCAGCGTGTCGGCCACCACGATGCTCTGGTTCAGACACCCAATCTGGGCATATACGTGCGGCCGGCGGAAGTCGGGGTATAGCAGTTCGAGGGTTTGAAATTCCTTGGTAAGCTGTTCCTCGATATCCGAAATGTCAACATACTGCCTGTGCACCTCGTCAAGCAGCACCTGCACGGCCGAGTCCAGATACAGATAGCGCAGTCGCTTTTCCACGTCGGGCTCGTCCACACGGCCGATGGCCAGCACGTCCTCGATGAGCAGTTTGGTCTGCACGGGGTACTCCAGGTTCATCTTCTGCTTCGCAGAGTAGCTGTTCAGCGAGACATACTCGTCCAGCACCCGGTCGTAGCGGTCGATCACGACCCTCTCCTCGGCCGGCTGCGACGGCCGTAACCGACCCGCCCACTTGCAACAGACAAGCAGGCTGGATAGCAACAGGACACATGCCGTGATGAGGAGGCGATGGTGCATGGGCTTCTTATAATTATTTAACTTTCGCCGCAAAATTAACTTATTTTTGGTTAAAAACCAAAGAAAGCCTAAGAAAAGTGAAATTTCAGCCGCGAAAATTGCTTTATGCCTGCCAGATAGTAGGCCCACAGCAGCGAGCCGGCATACACTTCGGGGATGTCGGGCACGGTGGCGGCGGCCAGGTTGGCCTCGCGGTCGGCCTGGAACTGAGGGCGCAGCCGGCGATATTCACGGCGGGCACGCCACACGGCCTTGAAACTGCGCCACTCGCCCTTGAGCAGGAAGGAGCAGGCAGCCAGGGCGTCCAGCCAGCACCGACGCCGCATGACGGCAGGCAACTCGGCGTCGGGCAGGTTCTTGTACAGCAGCAGCAGGTTGTTGCGGAAATTGAGGAACGTCTTGCGCGGGTTTTCCTTCGGCAGCGTGCCGCCCCCCACATGATAGGCCACAGAAGCGGGCACGCAGCAGATGCGATGGCCGCGGGCACGCAAGCGCCAGCAAAGGTCGATCTCCTCCTGATGAGCGAAGAAGCGGCCGTCCAAACCGCCCACGGCCCAGTAGGCCGCACTGCGTATCATCAGGGCCGCACCGGTGGCCCAAAAGACATCGGCCTCGGTATCATACTGCCCACGATCTTGCTCGAGCGTGCCGAACAGGCGCCCGCGGCAGAAGGGATAGCCCAGACGGTCGATGTAGCCACCGGCCGCACCGGCATATTCAAACTGGGACCGCTCCCACTGGCACAGCAGCTTAGGTTGGCAGGCAGCCACATCGGGATGCGCGTCAAGGCAGCGCTCCAACGGCGCAAGCCACCCTTCGGGCACCTCGACGTCGCTGTTCAGCAGCATATAGTAGTCGGCCTCCACCAAGCGTAGGGCCTGGTTATAGCCTTCGGCAAAGCCGTAGTTATGGTCCAGGCGGATTTGCCGGACCGTGGGAAACTGGCTCGCGAGCAAGGCCAGGGAGCCGTCGGTCGAACCATTGTCGGCCACAATGACAGCGGCATCGCCGGAATGGGACACCACCGACGGGAGGAAACGCGCCAGCATGGCGGCACCGTTCCAATTGAGTATGACTACAGCCGTTTTCATGATTCTGTGTGAGAAGGTGTGGAGAGCGGCTCGGCCATGAGGGCATCGCCTGTGGCATTCCAGCCGCCAAGCCTCATCGGGATTATTTCATTGTCGGCCAAAGCACCGCCCGCCTCAATCTTGATATAGTTATCGGTGAAGCCGTGGAACAGCTGAGGCGTGTGGGCGTGCTCCAGCAGGACAGGCCTCACCTGACCGCTGAAACGCTCGTAGAAGGCGTGCAGCTTCTGGCGCGAGATGTCCAGGAGTCGGGCGCTGCGCTCGTGTTTCTCCTCCGGGCGCACCACATGGGGGATGCGCAGCGCAGCCGTTCCGGGGCGCTCGGAATAACTGAACACATGCAGCTGTGACACGGGCAAGGACTGGATGAAACGCTCGGCTTCGTTGAAAAGCGCTGCTGTCTCACCCCGGGTGCCCACAATGACGTCCACGCCGATAAAAGCATCGGGCATCAGCTGCAGGATTCGCTCCATCTTCTGGGCAAAGAAGGTCGTGGTGTAGCGGCGGTGCATCAGCCGGAGCACTTCGTCGGAACCGCTCTGCAGCGGCACATGGAAGTGTGGCATGAAGGCACGGCTCTGCGCGCAGAACTCCAGCACATCGTCGGTGAGCAGGTTGGGCTCGATGGAGCTGATGCGGAAGCGATCAATGCCTCTGACCCCGTCGAGGGCACGCAGCAAGTCGATGAACGACTCGCCCGTGGTATGCCCGAAATCGCCGATATTCACACCGGTAATAACCACCTCGCGCCCGCCCGCCTCGGCTGCAAGCTGCACCTGCCTGACCAGCGAGGCGATGGAGCCGTTGCGGCTGCGCCCGCGGGCAAAGGGGATGGTGCAATAGGTGCAGTAATAGTTGCAGCCGTCCTGCACCTTGAGGAAATAACGGGTTCGGTCGCCGCAGGCGCAAGAGGGCACAAAGGTCGTGATGTCGCGCGTCCGCACCGAATGGTGGTCGTGGGCCAGGGCTGCACGCTCGTCGGGCAGCAAGGGCAAACGCTCCTCCAGATAGCGGAGTATGTCGCCCTTTTCGTTGGCGCCAAGCACCAAGTCCACCCCTTCGATATCGGCTACCTGCGCTGGTTTCAGCTGGGCATAGCAACCCGTAACAACGACAAAAGCGCCGGGATGCTGCCGGACCAGCTTGTGTATGGCCTGCCGGCATTTGTGATCGGCCACTTCCGTAACCGAACAGGTATTTACCACACAGATGTCGGCCACCTCGCCCGCCGATACGGTGCGCACGCCCACTTCGCGCAGCCGCTGACCAATGGCCGATGTCTCGGCAAAGTTCAGTTTGCAGCCCAACGTGAAATAGGCGGCCTTTTTTCCTTGGAATGGTGAAATTGTACTCACACGCGCGTACCTTATTATATAATAACAAAATTGTCGAGGACCAACAAGCGCCCCAAAGCAGCAATTGGATATCCTCTGTTTCGAGCGCAAAGGTAAGCATTTCGGCCGAATCCCAAGTACATTTATCGGATAAATCGTCGGCACCTAACAGAGAGGCCGAGTTGAGTGCCTTTTGAGGGACACGAAGGCAGAAGACATAGCACACTGGTTTATAGCGTATTAGCAGTACAAGCCATAAAAAATATAAAAAAAGTTGAAAAAAAAAGCGGAAAACTTGTACGCCGTATTGAAAAAGTGCTTACCTTTGCAGCGTTTTCAAAAAGCAAACGTTGTTTTACAGATTTAAAAAGCAAAAAAAATGAAAAAGGTTGCATTTATGTTCGTAGCTGTTGCAGCTATGTCTTTCGCATCTTGCGGTAACAAGACCGCTACTGCTGAGGCAGTTGACACCCTCGCTGCAGAGGTTGACACTCTGGTTGAGGAGGTCGTTGACACTCTCGCTGAGGCCGCTGACACCGCTGCTGCTGAGGTAGTCGAAGAGGCTGCTGAAGTAGTTGCTGAGCCCGCTGCTGAGTAATCAACTCACAAGCTGACAGTTCTGCGAACTAGCAGAAGGATAGGGTCTCACGGGAGTGAGGCCCTTATTTGTATTTATACGTATGCCCACTGCTCCGCATGGCTTCGGCGTATCACGCAGGCGGAACCCCTTCTTTCATCCATACTCAGTATCCTTCATTCCGCGAAGGTGTCGGTACAACACAAACGCCAGGTTCCCACTTCTACTTTGCCCTGTACAAGCAGATGCCCCACTTTGGCACACGCCAAGGCAGGCTGCGGCTAAACAGGGGCTTAACCCTAAAGGCCTCTCACGCAAAAGCCCCCTCCACAAATTGTGGAGGGGGCTTTCGCTATTTGCTGTAGTACGAGCCTCGTCAAGGAGGCTCATTTCCAAAAACGTCTTATGCCTCGGCAGGAGCATCCATAGCCTCAAGCACTTCCTGCTCGTCGGCCAGCTCCTCTGCAGCAGCAACCTCTTCAGCGGGCACTTCGGCAGGAGCAGCTTCCTCCTGAACGGGGACAGCCTCAACCTCGCCGACCACCTCAACGGGAATCTCAACCGAGACAGCCTTGTGCAGACGGACGAGAGCCTTGTGCGAGCCAACGGTCTTGACATCCTTGATGGTGATGAGCTTGCGGTCGATATCGAAGCCGAGCTTGCTCAGTTCATCAGCAATCTGGACATTGTTTACGCTACCATAGATAGTGCCCTTGTTGCTCACCTTGGCAGTGATGGTCAGAGCCACCTCGGCCAGCTTATCGGCCACAGCCTGAGCATCGGCCTGAATCTTGGCAAGTTTCTGTGCCTTCTGCTTGAGGATCTCTGCCAGTTCCTTCTTGGCGCTAACAGAAGCAATGACTGCCTTTCCGGTAGGAATAAGATAGTTACGTCCGTAACCAGACTTCACATTCACGATGTCGTACTTGTAGCCCAAGCCGATCACATCTTCTTTCAGGATAATTTCCATATAGCTTATTCCTCCTTTTAATTATTTCATCATATCGGTTACGAAGGGCAGCAGGGCGAGGTGACGAGCACGCTTGACGGCCTGAGCCACACGACGCTGGAACTTGAGCGATGTTCCGGTAATACGGCGGGGCAGAATCTTGCCCTGCTCATTCAGGAACTTCTTGAGGAACTCAGGATCCTTATAGTCGATATACTTGATACCGCTCTTCTTGAAACGGCAATACTTCTTCTTCTTTGTATCTACAGTGGGGGGTGTCAGATAACGGATTTCGCTGTTTGCCATGATTTAGTCCTCCTTTTTAGCTTGTTTGTTACGTCTCTTCTCAGCATACTCAGCAGCATACTTCTCCTGCTTGACAGTGAGATAACGGATGACACGCTCGTCACGGCGATACTGTGTCTCCAACTTAGCAATCAGTGCGGGTTCGGCCTTGAACTCGACCATCACATAGAAGCCTGTCGACTTCTTCTCGATGGGATAGGCCAACTTCTTGAGTCCCCACAATTCTTCGTTCAGGATCTCTGCCCCACCCTTGGCGAGCACGTCCTTGAACTTCTCTACCGCTTCCTTCATCTGTTCTTCAGACAAAACGGGAGTCAAAATGAAAACGGTTTCGTACTGGTTCATCATACGTTTAATGAATGGATAAATGTGTTGTTTTGCAAAAATGCGGCGCAAAGGTAGTACTTTTCCGTGAGCTGACAAGGCTTGTCGGCTCTTTTTTTGTTTGATTATTGCATTTTTAGCCCCTTGCCCTACATTTTTCGGCAAAAAGTTTCGCACATTGGGGATTTTTGCCTTATTTTGTGACGACAAATGGCACACAGCCCGACAAACAAGCAATCATCAACATTAAAACATACATCTGAACATGAAACTCTACTATGGAATCATCTGCGCCATTGTGGGCGCACTCCTGCTCATTGCGAGCTACCTGTTCGACTTGGTTGACTACAACTGGGTCCAGTACTTAGCCGCCTTCATCATCATTGCCGGCATTGCACTTCACATCTACGTGAACTACAAGAAGCCCAACTACTCGGAATAACAGACGGGGTTGGCAACCGCATAGCAGAGGTGGGATTTGGCCACGGGCCGACAGCCTCTTGCACAACAGAAAGCACGAATCAGACCGACACGGAAGTTCAACACTATCCAAGGTTCAGGTCTGATTCGTGCTTTGTACATGGTGTGGGGTACAACTGTACCCCCGTATGCCTACTCCTCTGCCATTTGTGCTATCAGGCGATAGCCCTTGCCATGGACATTGTTGATTTCAATGTCGGGGTCGGCCTTCAGGTGCTTACGCAGCTTGGTAATATAGACATCCATAGAACGGGCGTTGAAGTAGTTGTCGTCTATCCAAATGGTCTTTAGAGCCAGTTCGCGTTGCAGCACTTCGTTGGCATGGGCGCAAAGGAGGATGAGCAGTTCGCTCTCCTTGGTGGTCAGTTTGGTCTGTTCGTCGCCCATGGTGAGTACCTGGCGCTTGGTGTCGAACGTAAACTTGCCGATGTGATAGATTGCCACGGGCTTGGTCTGTGCGCCATGCACACGCCGCAGGATGGCCTCCATACGCAGCACCAGTTCCTCCATAGAGAAGGGCTTGGTGATATAGTCGTCGGCACCTATCTTGAAGCCTTCAAAGATGTCCTCCTTCAGGTTCTTGGCCGTGAGGAAGATGATGGGGATCTCGGTGTTGACCTGGCGGATTTCCTGTCCCAGCGTGAAGCCGTCCATCTTGGGCATCATCACATCCAGCACGCACATGTCATAATTATTTTTCAAGAAGGCCTTGTAGCCTTGCTCGCCATCGGGGTAGAGGTCGGCATCGTAGCCTTTCGCCTGGAGGTATTCACGCAGCAACATGCCCAGCGATTCGTCGTCCTCGCAAAGCAAGATTTTCAGTTTCAGTTCTTCTTGTGCCATAGTAGTATGAGTTTAAAGTTTATGGGGTTAGGGGATTGTGGAAGGATACTTTGTTTTTAGGGGGTGAGGCGGGGAGAGGGACATCGCGGTTTCCCCGCGATGCACTGTGACTCGCTGGGCGCTATTCTTTGAAAGCAAACACCGCTGCGGGCTAAGTGCTACATTCGTCATTCTTCATTCTTCATTCGTCATTCTTCGCAGAGCGAAGCGTCCCTTCGGGCCGAGCGCATCATTCATCATTCGTCATTCATCATTCTTCGCAGAGCGAAGCGTCCCTTCGGGCCGAGCGCATCATTCATCATTCGTCATTCATCATTCGTC
>JAFXQT010000086.1 GCA_017526905.1 Bacteroidaceae bacterium
CATGGCATTGCGACTACGGGCACGGCCCACGGCGTCGATCTCGTCGGTGAAGATGATGCAGGGAGCCTTCTCCTTGGCCGGACGGAAGAGGTCGCGCACACGTGACGCGCCCACGCCCACGAACATCTCTACAAAGTCGGAGCCGCTCATGGAGAAGAAGGGTACATCGGCCTCGCCGGCCACGGCCTTGGCCAACAACGTCTTGCCGGTGCCCGGAGGGCCAACCAGGAGGGCGCCCTTGGGGATTTTGCCACCCAGGTCGGTGAACTTCCTCGGATTCTTCAGGAACTCGACAATCTCCTGCACTTCCTGCTTGGCCGAAGCCTGTCCGGCCACATCCTTGAACGTGACCTTTGACTCGTTCTCGCCCCCTTTCTCTACCAGGCGTGCCTTGGAACGGCCCACATTGAAGATGCCCCCCATAGCGCTCATGCCGGACCCCATATTGCGCATGATGAGAATCCACACGAACACGATGAGCAGCAGCGGTACGATGTTCCAGAACAGCTGGCTGAAGGTGTTGTCCGTTTTCTTATACGAGAGCTCGCCTGTGAAGTTCTTCAGTTCCTGCTGCTGGGTGATGAACTCGTCCAGTTTGTCGGCACTGGGCACTTCGGCCTGCACAAACGGCTGCTTGCCGGCCTGCTCCACGCCCGTCTTGAACACATCGCGAATGTGCTCGGGCTTGACGAACATGCGCACGGTGCCTTCGTTCTTGTTGGCCACGATCTTATTGGCATAGCCCAACTCGACGTACTGCTTGAACTCGGTGTAAGTGACATTCTTTGATGCTCCCCCACCCTCGCCGTCGTTGCCGGTAAAGAAGAGGTAGCCCAATGCCACGGCGATGACCACATAGAGCCACGACAGGTTGAAACGCGGCATCTTGTTGCGGTTGTTGCGGTTGCTACGGTCGTTGCCTGCATTGGGGCGGCCGTTATCGCTGTTTTGAGGTTTGAAATCCATTATTGTTGTTTTGTTTATAACTTGTTGTTTACCCGGCGGGGAACCGCCGGGCACGATGGCCTTGAAAGTAATGCCATGAGCCTTGCGCTGGGGCAGAGAGGCGGGGGAGGCGTCAGTTGCCGAAGGTCAGGATTTCCGCGTCGGCCCAGAGGTGTTCAAGGTCGTAGAACTGGCGGGCCTCCTCGATGAAGATATGCACCATCACTGAGCCATAGTCCATGGCCACCCATTGCGCATTCTGCATGCCGGCGATGGCGGCCGGTTTTCCCAGTCCTCGTTTGCCAACCACATCCTCGACCGACTCGGCCAGCGCATGCACCTGGGTGGGCGAGCCACCCGTACAGATGACAAATGCCTGGCAGATGGCTTCGTCTATATTTTCCAGATCGACCACGGTGATGGCAAATCCTTTTTTCTCTTCGATGCCCTCACGGATGGCATCGGTCAGTGTCTTTGTATCCTTATTCATAGATGACGTTGTATGTCCAAAAGTGGTTGCAAAGATACAATGAAAGGCTGACGCATACAAAAAAGAGCACTTTTTTTCATTTTTTTTAGGGAAATGTTTGGAGAATTCATCCAAACCCCTTACCTTTGCACCCGCATTCGAGAAAGAGACACGGGCGTGTCACTCGAAATGCCTTAGCGATTGGGCTATGGTGTAATGGTAACACTGCAGATTCTGGTCCTGCCTTTCCTGGTTCGAGTCCGGGTAGCCCAACAGCAGAGCGGCGAAGTGAGTTCATCACTTCGCCGCTTTGTTTGTATTGGCTTTTATCTATCGGCTTAAGCGCGTGCGCACTGGATGCAAGCCGAAGCATGGCGCAAAAGAAAGCCCCGGGCGAGTTGCCCGGGGCTTATTGATAAGGGATTTTTAGGATTTCCTATGTCTTCACAGGTCTTCCTAAAGTTTCCCACGTTACTTCACAGCAACCTTCTTGCCGTTCACGATGTAGATGCCCTTCTGCACCTTGGCCACCTTGCGACCGCTCAGGTCGTAGA
Source organism: Bacteroidaceae bacterium (assembly GCA_017526905.1). Classification (GTDB taxonomy): domain Bacteria; phylum Bacteroidota; class Bacteroidia; order Bacteroidales; family Bacteroidaceae; genus Physcousia. The sequence goes on from JAFXQT010000086.1 coordinate 1,969, forward strand.
TGCTCTGGTTGTCGGCACCTGCCATGATTCCGTCGATGCTGGTAGCCACGGGCAGGTCTTCCTTATCGGCGGCCGTTGCCTTGGTGATGGCATCCTGGATGTTGTTCACGGCGATGGCATACTCCCAAGAGGTGGTGTAGGCTGCATCGTTGTTGGCCTCAAGAGCCTCATCGATGATGGCGATGCCGTCGGAGCTGAGGGTAGCCTCGATCTCCTTGGCCTCGGCTACCTTCGCGTCGTAAGCCTTCTTGGCGGCAGCGAGCGTGGTGGGCTCGTCGTAGCCGAGGTACTTGATGCGGAAGTTGTCGAAGATGGTCCAGTCGCCATCGATGAGCTCGCTCTTCTTCACGCCGAGCGTCATGGTCAGGTCATAGACGGTGGTGATGAGCTTGTTCTGGGCATAGCCGCCAGCGGTGAAGATAGTGGAAGCCTCGTTCATGCTGTTGGGCACATACACGCCGTTGGATACAGTGTTGTAGGCGCCACCTTGCGTTGCCTGGCCTTCAGCGGTGATGGCCATGAGCGGGGTCTCTACGCCGTTGGCATAGAGGAAGGCGTTCTGGGCATCAGTGTTGGTGTCGGGATAGCCTGCACGGTAGAAGCCCTGCACGCTCACTTCATACTGACCGGCGGGGATCCACTTCACCACCTGGTAGATGTCGAAGTTGGTGTTCCACTTCTCGGCGCACTGGTTGTCGTTGTTGCCGCCGCGTGCGGGAGCACCGTTCCACTCGCCAAGGTACTGGTCGTTGCGTCCGAAGTCGGAGCAGAGGATCATGAAGGTGGCATCCACGGGGTTCTCGGGCGTTGCCTTGGCCAGCAGCTTCAGGCGTTCGCTCTTGTTCACGAGCATCCACTGTGCCATCGGGTCGGTGGCATCGGCTGCCTTGAACTCAACGATGGTGTTCTCGGCGTTGGCCACATAGAGGCTGGTGCCGTCGCCGATGGTGTAGATGCTTACGCCCTCGGTCTCGTCCTCAACCTTGGTCAGCGTGAAGCCGAATGGAGCTGCATCGACATAGCCGCCGTTGCCCAGGAAGTGGTTGTTGCCGCCATTGCTGATGTGGCTGTCGAGGGTGAAGGTGCCATCCTCCAGTTCGGCCACGGTGAAGCGTGTGCCCACGTCGTTGCGGCTGGCCTGGGTGCCCCAGCTGTTGCTGCCGGTGAGGAACTGCTTCGTACCTATATTATAGAGGTAGTAGTCGCCGCCGTTGACGTCGGTTGCAGCCACGTCGGCACCCCAGAAGCCATAAGGACTCTCCTTCTCGGGCTCGACAACAGGATTCTTGTAAGCCTCGATGGCAGCCTCGTCAGCACCGAAGTAGATATCGTCGTTCCAAGCCTGGCCCACGGTGAAGTGGAACACAGGAGTTGCATCGGCACTGGTCTGAGCACCCTCGAAGGTGGCATTGTAGTTCATCACCATCATGCCGTTCTGCACGGATACCGTGCTGCCTTCCCAGATGTAGCGGACCATGTTGCCAGTCTTGACAGCCATGACATTCTCGAAGGTTACATCCTTCACGCCGATGGGCAGAACGGGCAGCTGGAATGCGGGAACAGTCACGTTCACGTGGTAGTCATCCACGGGCGTCACAGTTACGGCATGCTCGGTGGTGGTGGTACCCATTACAGATGCGCCGCCAGGAGCGTAGAGCGTCTGCACGAGGATGCCCTCATAGGTGGTGCCTTCGGGAGCATTCTCCTCAGCCTCGACAAATTCCACGCAGAAGGTAGAACCGCCGTCGGTCTTGCCATTGGCGTTGTTCCAGAAGCGGAGGGGAGATTCGGGCTTGCCGCCGCCATCCTGGTTCACCCACATGTTCTCAGAGCCAATCTCGCGGAGCACGAAGCCATTGCCGTTGGCAAAGATTTCCCACTTGTACTCGCCGTCGCGCATCACCACGTCGAACTTGCCGGCATCGGCAGCCTCGACCTTTGTCAGGCTCTGGCCCTTGGCAGCACGGTTGAGCACGATCACCTGGCAGGGCTCGCCCTCAACGGGGAGGAATGCCCACTGGAATTCGGGGGTAGCCTTCTCCTCGGCCGTAGCGTTCTGCTTCATGGTGTAAGGCTCGGTCTCCTGCTTAGCAACCTGCCATCCGCTGCGGATGTCCATGTTGTACCAGTTGGTAACCTCGTCGGTGGAGAACTGGAACGGACCAGCCCAAGCGGGAGTGAAGTTCACAGCAGTGGTATTCTCGGCCACCACCTTCACATCGGGCGTGAAGGCATAGAGGCCATGGAACTTGTCGCTATTGAAGCTTGCGGGAGCTGTAGGAGCAATACCTACGGCCATTGTTACGGTCTCGGTGGCGGTCACGTTGCCGTCCTCAACGAGGTTGCAGGCGATCTCCACGAGCGTATTCTTCTCAAGCTGCCAGATGAAGTTCTGGTCGAAGCTATACTCAGCCACGGGACCGTCCGTGCCTTGGTTCACCGTCCAGTAAGCCTTAGCTACGAGACCCCAGCTGCTATCAGCGCCAGGAGCGTTGGTAGCACGAACGGCATACTTGCCATTCTGGAGCAGGAATACCTGAGCCTCCCAGTCGTTACGCGGAGTAGCCTGTGTGCTAGTACGGATATGTCCGCTGTTCAGGGTTGCTTCGGTGTTAGAAGCCAAGTCTGGGTTGGTGAAGCACTTGTCAAGGAGCTTGAAGCCTTCGGCACCGAACTCAGAGGAAGAAGCGGCCGTAACCTTCTGGAAGGTGAAGGCGCCAGCATCCTTGTGCTCAGCGGTAAGGTAACCATCGTCAGTCAGATAGTACTTCTCGCCGTCCACTTCGGTGAAGATGCTGTAGTTGGCACCATCCTCGATGGCAGCAAGAGCAGCCTCGTAAGGATCGGCCACCACGGCCTCGTTCGGGGAGAGGATCCACAGCGTAGGATCGGTGGTCTTCTTGTCGGAGAAGATGCGGTAGCCAGCCTCGACCTTGGATGCGGAAGCACCCAGCAGGCTGTTGTTGCCGCGGTAAGCAGAAGCGGGAGTATGGATGTAGTAATAAACGCCATCCTCCAGCGTCACGGCCTCAAAGGTAACCTCACCCTTGACATCGTTGTTGCTCACATTCCAGTCAGCTGCGAAGCCGAGGTAGTGTGTGCCGTCGGTCAGGTAGTAGGCACCGTTGTCGGCGCTTGTCCAAGTGAACTCAACGGGTTCAGCGCTGAATCCAGCCAGGTTTTCGCCCTTGCCGGTTTCCTTGTTCTGCTCGTTGAAGCTTGCATAGATGCCATAGCCCTTCAGCTGGAGGGTGAACTTGGAGCCTTCCTCGGGCAGGTTGGTAGCAGCAAGCGTAGCATCCTGCAGTGCCTTCTGGGCTGCTGCGATCTGCTCCTTGGTAGCGTTGGCGTTGTCGGCCACGGCCTTCTGAGCCTCGGCCACCTCGGCCAGTTTCTTCAGTCCGGCAGCGCTCTTCTGGAAGAGGTAGTCGCCGATGCCCTCGGTGTTCTGCGATTCGGCAATAGCCTCAACGATTTCGTTGCGCAGATCCTGGAGTTCGGGATTAGCAATCTCGGTCAGGTTCCAGCGGTACTCCTGTTCGAGGGTGTAGCCTGCGGTGGGCAGTTCGCCTTCGATGGCAGTCCAGAAGGTGTTGGCACCCCATTCGCTGGCCTTATCGGCACCCTTGTACTTGTTGGTAGCGCGGATAGCATAAGCCTCGCCGTTGTAGAAGAACACCTGACGCTCGTAGTCATCGCGGCTGCTGGTGTAGCGGCGGATGAAGCCCTCGTTCAGGAACTGGCCGTTAGCCAAGTTGTCTTCAGTGGCGGGGTTGGTGAAGTTATAGCCAAGGTTCCAGCCAGTGGACTTGAACACGTCGCTCTGATCGGCGGGTGTATCGGCCACGAAGTGGAAAGCGGTAGCGGAGTAAGCATCATCGGTGAGGGTACCCTCAGCGGTGAGGTAGTAGTCCTTGTCGCCCACCTTGGTGCTGATGGTGTAGTAGCTACCGTCCTTGATAGCAGCCATAGCAGCATCGTAGGGATCCACCTCAGCGGGTTCATTCAGCGTGAACTTCACATCCTTGATAGCCACCCAGTTGAAGGTAGGCTGAGCAATATTCACGCCAATCTTCAGCACGCCGTCCTCAGCAACAACAGCTTCGAGAGCAACTGTTGCATAGGTGCCCTTCATTCCGTTGTACTCGAACTGCTCGCCAGCCTCAGCCAGATCAACAGTAACATCGTTGGCAAAGATGGTGGCGCCTGCCACGTCTGAACCACTTTCACTATATACGCGCACGAGAGCTGTCACGCCGTAAGTGCCGGCAGCGAGCTTGCCAGGAACGGTGTAGGTGATTACGCCCTCGCCGAGCGGACCAGGTCTGCCAACCCAGTTCTCAATGAACGGAGTAACCATACCTGAAGGATCGTTACCTTCGTTACCCTCAACAGACCATGTATTAATGTGGAAGGTGTTGGTATTGGTGCAAGTCCAGTTTGCAAGTTCGTTGTTGGGAACAATACCCGTCTTAACGACATTGTAGTCCTTAATAGACTGGTCGGCAGCAGCGTTAGCAGCATCAAGGCTTTCGATGGCCTTGTTGAGTGCTTCGATGGCAGCTGCATAGTCAGCCACTTCGCAGGCAGCCTGACCCTCAGCGATGGCATTGTCGAGACCGGCCACGGCAGCTTCAGATACGCCTTCGACAGCCTTCTTCTCGTTGGCCAGTTCAATACGCTTGTTCACCTGAGCCTTCAGGTCTTCCACCTGCTGGATGAGCGATGAAGCCTTGGCTTCTTCGATGGTGGCATCCGGACCGTAGTAGGTCAGTTCGAAGCGGTCCCAGATACACCATGTATTGGTGCGGGTACCCCTCACACCGATGGTAATAGTGCCATCGGTCACCTCTACAAACACGGGCTCAACCTGATAGTTGCCGGCAGCGAAGGCGTCAGACATTCGATTCATATTGGATGCGCGGTCGGCGCCTACCATGGAGTTGAAGGGCGATGAAGCATCGTTCATATAAACCACCGGATAGTCTGCACCATCGTAAGCGTCAGTATAATCGGTCAGAGCAGCCAGGGCAGTCAGAGAATAGACGCCGTTGGGCACATTGACCGTCTGGCTGAGCGTGAAGGCAGCCTGCCAGGACTCGGCACAACGGTTGTGGTCGGTACCGCCAGAGAGGTTCTGGTTGCTGGCCTGCATGGTCCAAGCGGCATTGCTGATGTTACGGTTGAAGCCAGGATTCTTGATGAGGAAGGTGGCGCTGAGAGGAGCCTTGGGGCTTGCCTCGGCCAGAGCAGCGGTAGCTTCGCTCTCGGTGAGGAACTGCCACTTGGCTGCATCGGTCAGCTCGTCAGAGGTGGTCAGAACGAAGCCCTCAGACGAGCCGGCCTCGGTGCTCTGAGCCAGATATTTGCCGTCGAGGATGATAGCGTAGTAGCCGTCCTCCAGTTCCTTTACAATGAATCCGCCAGCAGGAGTGGTGCTGTCGGTGTAGAGGTTGCTGCCCAGGTACTTGTTGTTGACAGTAACCAAGGTGTGCCTAAAGGCATAGCCGCCATTCACCTTCTCTACAGCGAAGGGAACGCCGCTGTTAGCCACGGAAGCACGAGTGCCCCAGTTGTTGGCACCGGTCAAATACAGACCGGAGGCGTTCTTGATATAATAGGTGCCTTCATCGAGGGTCTGGAAAGCAGCCAGTGCCTCGGTGGGATCGAAGTCGGCAGCCTCGATGATGGCATTGCGGTTACCCTCATCAAGTGCCTTCCAATCATCGATGATGAACCCACTGGCATTATAGTTGATGTTGTGAGCATCATCGAACTTAAAGAACCAGGGATAGTCGGCATTATCTGTTGCCTCGATGTTCACGGGCATGGGGTCGCCGAACGCGCTGTTCACACGTCCCAGCGCATCGTCATAGGTTACATACTTCTTGGCATTGACGCTGTAAAGATAGTAGTCGCCGGCAACTTGGATGATGGCGAACTGCTGTTTCACATCGTCACGGTTCACCGAGCTTGCACCGCTCATATTCGCAGCGTTATCGGCCACGTTCCATGTGCCGCGTGCGTTGGTGATGATGTAAGCCTTGTTGTTGGAGAGGTTGGTCAGGTCCGTCACATAGACGGGAGCCACGTAGTTGGGATCCTCTTCCACGGTGACGTAGAAGTCCGTCACGTACATCCACGGATTGCCTGCGCTCACAGCGAAAACGGCTGTTGACGTGCTCAGGCCACGCACTTCCACAAGCGTGGGTGCGGTAGCATCCGTAGAAATGCTGATGGCATCCTGGCCCTCGGGAGTCACCGAGGCAGAAGCCGCGCCCGTGTAGGCGTTGAAGCTGTAGCTCTTGATGAGATAGCCAGCAGGGACAACCAAGTAATAGTTGTCGGTGGCAAGACGAACATCGGTATCAATGACCATGTTGTTCTTGCCCGAGGGGCAATACAGGGTCAGCTGCGGAGCCGGTTCTTCAGGTGACTGCCAAGCATATACATACTTGGTGCCTTCCACCGGCACAGCGATAGCTCCGCTCTGGCGGTTATGGAAAGTGCCAGTGCTGAGACTAACGTTGATGTCCGTCGCCCATGCTCCTACCGTTGCCAGTAGCGAGCAAAGAAGAAAAAGAAACTTTTTCATGCGATTGTTGGTTTGGTTAATAAATATGTTAATTGAGTTGTTTTGTTGTTTCGTGGGGTTCACGACAGGGCATAACAAACCCTATTTCGCTGCAAAATTAGCGATTCCTGCCAATCGACCAAATCTTTTTGCAAAAAAGTGTGAAAGTAGGGCGAAATCGGGGCAAAACAGGCCTTGCAAGCGGCTTTTGCCGACAAAAACATCCCCAGACAGGGGGCCTGCCTGGGGATGATAGCTATTTTCTATGCTTTGTGAGCGTGCGGGGGCTGAAGGCTTACTTCACCACGACCTTGCGGCCGCCCTTGATGTAGAGGCCCTTCACGGCCTTGGCCACGCGCTGTCCGGCCATGTTGTAGATGGTCTGGTCGGCGGTGCCATTCAGGCTGTTGATGCCGGTAGCCACGTCGCCAGCGTGTGCGCTGAGGAACTCGGCGGTGAAGTCGTTACCCCATGCATCCACGGCCTTGAAGTCCTGTGCGATCAGGGCCTTGACGTTGGCCACCACGTTAGGACCGGTCTTGATGATGAAGGTGTGCGCGGTGTTGTCCACGTAGTAGGGCATCGGGTCGCAGTCCTCGAAGATGATGGCATCGCCATTGTACGGGATGGTGCCGTTGTCCTTCAGTGCCTGGCTCCACATCTGTGCGGCCACGCGCAGGTTCCACTTCTCCTTGTTCACGTGGAAGCTCTGCGGGTCGTTTTCGTCGGCTTCCCAGACGCCGAGCGAAGCATAAGGCTCAACGTCCTTGTTCTCCAGCTTCAGGCCTTCCTGCCACAGGTCGTAGATGCCGTCGCAGAACTGGTTGTAGTTGTAGTAGATGATGGGCTGGATGCTCACCTCATACTGCTCGTTAGGTCCGAAGAGGCCTTCGGCCACGTGCAGCACGTTGTCCTCGTTGCTGCGAGTCTTCACGGTATATACGTTGCCCTTGCTGTCCTGTACGGTGGCGGTGGCGCGGAAGCCGGTCAGGTAAGCCTCTTCATTCTCGGTGACCACGTTGTCATAGGCCACCACGATGCCGTTGGCAATCTCGTCACCGTCCACATTGATCACGTTGCTGGTGTTGTCATCGTTGGTGATGTCACGATTGCCTGCCACGCTGAAGGTGGGATCGTCGGTGCTGGTGAACACGAACTCAGGTCCGTGAGCGCCGGCAGTCGATTTGTACAGTTGCACGCGCTTCTGGTTCATGTTGCCATAGGCGGCGAAGCGTGGGCTGCCTGCATTGTAGCTGAGGATGCGCTCGGGTGTGGCCACGTTGGCGATGGTAGCGTTGCCCTGCTCGTCGAAGCTGATGGTCCACTTGGTGTTGTCGCTCTCGCTCTCGGCGATGTTCAGGCTGTTGCCGCTGGTCCAGCTGAGGAAGCCGTCGGCCAGGCTGGAGGCGAAGGTCCATCCGTTGGCGGTGCCAGTCAGGGTGAGCACATCCACGGGCTGGTCGGTGATGGCAATCACGTCGCCGCTGATGGTCACGGGCACGGTAGCGCCGAAGTTCTCGGTGGCACCCAGGGCCACGGCAGCCTCTTCGTTCACCATAAGGTAGGTCACGTCGGCCTCGAGCTGGTCGGCCGAGGTCACCTTGGCATAGGTCACGACAGCGGGCTGGGGTTCGGGTTCGGGATCAGGAGTGACGGAGCCGCCATCGGTAGTGTAGGTGACGGTGATGGCTGCGATGCGACGATGGCCGCTTGTGCCGCCGATAGTGAATACCACCTCGTTGGCAGAACCGGTCCATGTGCCATTGGCAAATTCGCCGGGGTTGGCAGTGATTTCGTTGGTGCCATCGCCACTACCGAAGGTGAAGGTCACGCCGGTGATGGTAGTGCCATCGGCAGCCGTCAGCGTCAGCGTGTTACCGCCGTACAGACGTGCTGCCTCGCCGGTGGTGTAGTACTTCGGGCTGTTGTTGTTTGTGCCCTTGGCGAAGGTAGCGGTCACGTTGTCGCCGATGTTGGCCGTGGTCAGGTCTGCAGCATTAGCATAGTTCTGTGCGTTGGCCACCCAAGTAGCGGTGAGTTCGTCGCCGGGTTCGGGCTGCGGTTCGGGCTGCTGCACCGGTGCGATGAGCCATGTGCTCTGGCCCTTGGCTTTGTCAGCATAGAACTTGATAGAGTTGTCTTGCTGAACGTCGATGCCGATATAGCCGGAAGGTGTCTGGATGTGGCATACGCCGTTCACGTTCTCGATGGCCACAGCCACCTTCTTGGCGGGATCGTTGCCCATGCTCCAAGTGTCGCCCTCGCGGCTGGGGTTCATGGCCAGATAGAGGTCGGCATTGGCATCCTTCATGTAGTACTTGCCTGCTTCTTCGGCAGCCTCGAACACGAACTGCGTGGGCTCTGCCTTCACCCAAGGTCCTTCGGTGATGTTCATGTACATCACAGCCGTGGGATCGTTGAGCTGCACGGTGTAAGCCTTGTCAGCCTCGGGCGCTACCGGAACGCTTGCGCTGAAGGCAGCCATGGCCTGCTTCAAGGCATCAACTGCGTCGAAGATGTCGTTGGCCGTTGCGTTGTTATCATTCAGGGCAGTTGTAGCCTCACGGATGGCCTGTTGCAGTGCGTCCTTGGCCTCTGCAGTCTTCTGGAAGAGGGCGCCGGTCTGCACATCGGCTGCGGCCTGTGCCGTCTGGATGGCGGCAGCGAGTCCGTCGTGAGGATCAACCATCGTCAGGATCCAGTAGCCGTGTTCAGACGTCTTCTTGTTGGAATAGCACTTCTTGCCTGCTTCAAGATTATCACAGCCGATATAGCCGTTTGTTTCGTGGAGGCTCACCTGCAATGCGCCGTCAACGATAGCGACAGGTGCCACGGTGATGGCTGTCTTGCCACTTGCTTTTGCCGACATGTTATACGTGCCATCCAGACCTACATAGCTGACGCCGTCGGTGATATACCATGTCTTGTCGCTTGCCTTCTCGAAGGAGAGGGCGACAGGTTCAGCGCTCAGCACGGTTCTGTTGTCCGCCGTATTGAAGCTCATATAGAGCTCTGCATCGGCATTCTTAACCGTGTACTGTGCGCGCGGATTGATGGTGGCGAGTTCAGTCACATCCTCCAGCTGCCAACGGTAGTCGGCGGTGAGGCCGTACTCTGCCTCGGGCAGGCCGTCGTTGTTGGTATCAGTGGTGGTCCAGTAAGCGTGGGCGCTCCATCTGCCGGACACGCCGTTCTTCACATTGTAGGTGGCGGTGCAACGCACGGCATACTTGCCCGATACTGCACCAAGGAAGAACACCTGAGCATCGTAGTCATCGCGGTTTTGTACGTTTGTCATGATGTGGCCTTGAGGCACGATGGCGCCCGTGGGGTCATTGTTCGTGTCCGGATTGGTAAACTTGTTGAACTTGAAGGCGGTCACGTCAAGGCGGTCATCGCCGATATTGATGGCATTGTCGCCCTCACGTCTCACCAGGTTCATCGGAACAAGCACAGCCTCAGCCTCGTCGGCGGTGAGATAGCCAGTGGCTGTCATGTAGTACTTGGCTCCTGTGGCATCCTCGGTGAAGATGCGGTAGTAGTTGCCTTCAGTGACGCTCGCCACGGCGGCGGCATTCTCAGCGGCCAAGTCGGTGCCGTCAGGATCGGTGGGCGCAACGTATTCGGCCACATCCTCGGTCTTGGTGGGATAGAGCTGGGTGTTGGCGTTGTAGATGGTGACGAGTCCGGCCACGCTGTACTCCTTCTCGTTGTCCACCTCGAAGCTGACGGCGAAGTTATTGCGGATGATGAGTCCTGTCTGGCCAACGGTGAAGTTCACATTCTTCTTCGTGGTCACTATTTCGCTCGCAGCGAAAACAGCGGGCTTCACCTTCACGTACTGGCTGACGTACTTGATGGGCTCGCGGGCCAGTTCGGCGGCATCCACCTCGATGGGCTCAACGGGGTTCTCGCGCGAGGTGATGCTGAGGTTCTCGCGGATCTCGATGTCCTTCATCTCGGGCAGGCCATTGTAGCGGGTAAGTGTGCCGACGAAGGTGCCGGAGAACTTCTCGCCAGCGCTGAACTTCTCCTCGCTATAGATTAAGAAGCCGCCGGTGGCATCCTGGATGTAGGTGTTCATGCCGTTCACGTAGGTGACGAGTGCGTCGGTCACGGTGAGGCGTGCCCTCTGGCCGGTGGCGGTGGCTGCGCGGTTGGCTGCGTCGCACGAGGTGTAGGTGGGAATAGGTGCGGTGAAGGTGATGTGGAAGTTGAAGTGGTATGCTTTCATGTTGCTCTGCAGCTCCCACTTGAGGTTGATGGTCTGACCAGCCTCGCAATTCTTGTCGCTGATGGTGTAGGCGCCGCCGTTGAGAGCGTCGTTGAACTTCACGCAAACGCCGGGGTTGTCACCGAGGTCGGCCTCGGTGGTGGGATTGCCGTTGGCATCGAACCAGCCACCATACTGAGCATAGTCGAGTTCCACGACGTTGTCGGGCTTGATGATGTCGAACATATAAGCCTTCAGCTCGTCCACGCCGAGGAATTGCTTGGCCTCTGTGAAGTCGTAGTTTTCGGTCTGCGGCGTGCTGCCCTGACCGGCCTCGCGGCTGATATTGACATCGGTGCTTGTGAACTGGAAGGTGGGCTCGGAAGGCTCGGTGGAAGAGCCTTGCAGCACGACCTTAGAAATCTGCGTCGTGCCATTTCCTGAAGCGGCAGTGCTCTCTATGGTCAGCAGGTATTGCAGGGCGCTGTTCGAGTAGCCGTCCAGTGCGGTGAGGTCGATGCTCACTTCGCCTTGCTTCCAATCGCTGGTGATATCCATGGCTGTATAAGTATTCTCGGCGTCTTGTGCCTGGATGGTTACCTCGCTAATGTTGGAGGTCTTGTCAACAGTCACAATCATCTCTGTTGCTTCCTTAACAGCAGGAGTGAGCAGCGTTGCAGTGTGATCGTTACTCTTACGGCCACATCGAACGAACGCCCAGCCATTGTTATTGTTATTGAAGCCATTGAGTGTCCAAACGGCTCCGTCCACGGTAGCCGTCCACTCTGCGGTATAGCTAGCTACCTTTGCATCATTGTAACCAGGGAAGGTGAGTGTAGCTGGAAGTGCCACGCCAGCCTCTTCCTCCTCTCCCACTGCATCGTAGAAGCGGGGGTAAGCCTTGGCCTCTTCGAGAGTGAAGGGCGAGCCATCGGCATGGCAGGTAGCCACACCAAGGTCGGTGATGTGTGTACGTCCGGCCGACTGACTGTCGCCAATCTCAAAAGTGAAGCTATCGCCTTGCTTCACGCGGATGAAGAAGTCGAGCGTCTCAGGCTTTTGGCCATTGGCACCATCAGACACCATGCCATAAGCCTTCTCGCCTACGTCAACCAGATTCGGGCCGAGGTAGCAGGAACGCATCACGAGGCCGTTGTCATATTGCTTTTCCTTGTCACGCCACACGGTCATGGTGCCATAGTAGATGCCAGTGGCCGGAGCGGTGAAGCTGATAACAGGCGAAGCCGAGTTGGTGGGATGGGTATTGCCTTCCACAGAAACGAAGCAATACTCAACATCTGTGTACCAGGCTGTTTTGTCGTCTCCCTTTACGTTGCCGTTGTTAGCATCGAAGGTGGTAAACGGGGTATAAGTGCCTGCTGAGCGGTCACGACGTAAGAAGCCCCACGGTGCTTCGTCATTATTCTTAAACACGTTGATATCGGCGGTGCCAATGCCGGCAGTAGGATTGGCCTTGAAAAGATGATAGCTGCTGGCTGCATCGAGATCAACCGTGGGCGCCACGGCAGCGGCATCGTAGAAGCGGGGATAAGCCTGGGCCTGCTCCAGGGAGAAGGGCTGGCCTTGGTCATCGACCGATGCCACGGAGAGGTCGGTGATGAAGGTGCGTCCACTATCATCGTGGCCTCTTGAGTAAGCATCTTCTTCGAATGTGATGCGCTGTCCGGCGCTGAGGCGTACGAAGAAGTCGAGTGTCTGCGGCTGCTTGCCGTCAGCATTGTCAACAGTCGTGACGCCGTATGGCTTCACAAACATGCTCTCGGTCTTGTCGCACTGCATACCAGTGGGCTCGAGCAGACGGCTGCGGAGGAACAAGACGTAATTGTTCGGGCTGTTGCGCCGGGCGGTGAAGGTAGCATAATAGATGCCATCGGCGGGCGCGGTGAACACAATGGCGGGTGAGGCTGAGGTCGAAGCGTGGCTATTGCCGGTTACCGACACGAAGCAGTACTCATCGTTGGTGTACCAAGTGTCTCCGTTCTCGGCTTTCGCCTTCACTGAGTTTCCATCGAAATTGGCAAACTTCTCGTAAGAGCCGGTTGCCACGTCATAGCGGTAGAAGCCCCATACATTGTCGTTGTTAAGTGCAAAATCGTCACTTACTTTGGTGGCATCGTCCTCTTGCCAGAACAGGCGGTAGTTGCCGTTGGCCGTGTAGTCCACCGACGGAGCGGCGGCCTTGACCTTTGCGGGAGCGGCGACCTGTGCAGCCACAGGTGCGGGCTCAGCCGGGGCGTTGGCGCTGAAGGTGTTGGTGAACGCCTTGAGGCCAGCCCAAGCGCTCATGCCCAGGCACACGGCAAACAGCGCGGCGAGCACGAGTCTCAGATTAGTTGGATAATGTTTCATAATACGCGTAATTATAAGTTATTTTTAATGGTTTTCCTTTTGGTAAGCGGGCACAATACACCCTTTTCGGCCTCAAAAATAGGTATTATTGCCGAATCGGCCAAACTTTTGCGTTGTTTTCTTTGTTTAAAGAGTTTCGGGGGAGGGTGCTTGATGCAAACTACATATAAAAAAGGGCTATTCTTTTATTTTGTATCTATCATCTATCACTAAACCGTCTATCACTCTGGCTTACAGCAATATGCAAGTGATAGATTCATTTACGTAGTGATAGATAAATCTATCATTTTACCGTTTTTCCCCGCACTTTTCCACCCCACTTTCAGGGCTTCAGGCTATAGGTTCAAGCACTTCGGGTCACAAGTCCAAGCACTTCAGGCTACAAGTCCAAGCACTTCGGGCCACAAGTCCAAGCACTTCGGGCCATAAGTCCAAGCACTTCGGGCCATAAGTCCAAGCACAACTTCCGGAAGGTGTAAACAGCCGATGCCATAGGCATCAGACATTGGTTCTTCGAAGTGTCGAAGCGACCAAAGGTCGAGCGGCCAGCCATTCCTATGGCTGGTAATGAGGATGCTA
>JAFXQT010000087.1 GCA_017526905.1 Bacteroidaceae bacterium
AGGACGGAAATTTTTGCTCCTATTACGCGGAGCATTTCTGTTATTTCTGTTATTTCCGTGGGACATTTTTATACAAGCAGGTAGAGAGTTTTTAGTCCCACGGAAATAACAGAAATAACGGAAATTTTTAACTTGCCCCCTTTCTGTTATTTCTGTGGTCGCGTACCTAAAGGCACGCATCTTTTCACGGCCTATATACCAGCCATAGGAATGGCTGGCTACCATTGTCTGATGCCTATGGCATCACTTGCGAAACGTGAGTAACGAAAACAACAAGCGACTTCATACAATCCGCTCCCTCCCTAACAGGGAGGGCGGGGGGAGAGTCCGAGAGGAGAGAGGAGAGATAAGAGAGTAGAGATAAAAGATAAGACAACAAGCGACTTCATACAATCTGCTCCCTCCCTAACAGGGAGGGCGGGGGGAGAGTCTGGAGAGTAGAGAGTAAAGATAAGAGATAAGAGATAAAAGATAAAAGATAAGACAACAAGCGACTTAATACAATCCGCTCCCTCCCTAACAGGGAGGGCGGGGGGAGAGTCCGAGTCTCGTAAAACACAAGAAAGCCTCCTTGGGGAGGCTTTCTTGCGGTGCGTACGGGGCTCGAACCCGTGACCCCATGCGTGACAGGCATGTATTCTAACCAGACTGAACTAACGCACCATTGTCAACAACGAACTGTGGGATGGCTTCCGAACGAAGCTCTATTCGTTTTTGCGGTGCAAAGGTAGTGAATTTCTTTGATACGGCAAGCAAAATCGCAAAATTATTTCGGCGGAAATGCAAAAAAGGCGTGTGCGCGTTGGCTGGTTCGTGCAAAAGACGTACTTTTGCCGCACTTATGGTACATCTTGAAAGCGATTACAACAATGGCGCGCATGAGGTTGTGCTGCGCCATTTCCTTGAGACAAATACGGAACGTTCGCAGAGCTATGGCGATGACCGCTTCAGCCAGCAGGCACGGGCTTCGATACGCGAGGCCTGCGGTGCACCGGATGCGCAGGTCTATTTCCTGGCTGGCGGCACCCAGACCAATGCCACCATCATAGACAGCGTGCTGCAGCCCTACGAAGGGGTGCTGTGTTGTGAAACGGCACATATCAACGTGCATGAGGCTGGGGCAGTGGAGTTCACCGGACATAAGGTGCTGGTGGTCCGGCCTAACCAACAAGAGGCGGATCATGCCGGTTCTGGCACGAGCGACGGCAAGCTGCATGCCACAGACCTGCGCGCGTGGCTGGAGAACTATTTTGCCGATGACACGGCCGAACACATGGTGCGTCCCGGGATGGTCTATATCACGTTCCCGACCGAACTGGGCACACTTTACACGGCAGATGAGTTGCGGTCGCTGCATGAGGTGTGCGAAGCCTACCACCTCCCCCTCTATGTGGATGGCGCACGTCTGGCCTATGGCATTGCGGCCAGCCCAGACGTGACGCTGCCGCTGCTGGCCCAGTTGGCCGACATCTTTTATATAGGCGGCACCAAGTGCGGCGCATTGTGTGGCGAGGCGGTGGTGTTCCCGAAGGGCAACGCCCCCAGCCACATGCTGAGCCGTATCAAGCAGCATGGCGCCTTGCTGGCCAAGAGCAGGGTGGTGGGCGTGCAGTTCGATGCTTTGTTTGCCGATGGCTTGTACCTGTCACTGGGCAGCGATGCGGTGCGGCTGGCCATGCGTCTGGGACATCTGTTTGTCGATGTGTTGGGCTATCGGCCTTTCATTGATTCGCCCACCAATCAGCAGTTCTACATCATTCCGAACGAGCAGTTGGAGAACCTCCGTCGGCATATCGGTTTCGAGGTGTGGTGTCCGGTGGATGCGCAACACACCGCCTGCCGCTTTGTGACCAGCTGGGCAACCACAGAGGCTGAGATTGCTGAGCTGGAACAGGAGCTGGTATGGAATGCAGCGGGAAATGCATGCCTTTAGGTATGCGACCGCAAATAATATCGCATACCTAAAGGCATGCTATCCTATATCATGCACATTACCAGCCATATGAATGGCTGGCTACCAATGTCTGATGCCTACGGCATCGCTTGCGAAACTTCAGTTAATTAATAGAACACACCTTATTTCTTTACAGGGTCAAAGGTGAGCCCGCAGCCCAGTTTCTTGAAGATTTTGCGGTCCACCTCGCTGAGCATGACGGTGGCATGTACCTGACAGCCGTCCAGCAGCGGCAGGGTGTCCAGTGCGCGGCGGCAGTTCTCATCGTGCTGTGAGAGCACGGCCAGGGCCACCAGCACCTCATCGGTGTGCAGGCGCGGGTTGTTGCCATGCAGCATGGACGTTTTCATGCGTTGGATGGGCTCGATCATCTCCTGCGGAATCAGTTTGAGGTTGTGGTCGATGCCGGCCAAGTGTTTGGTGGCGTTGAGCAGCAGTGCTGCGCTGGGGCCAAGTAGTGCGCTGGTCTCGGCGGTGATGAGTGTGCCGTCGGCCAGTTCGATGGCGGCAGTGGGGTTGCCGGCCAGTAGCTTGCGCTCGTAGGCAGCCACGGTGCAGCGGCGGTCGGCAGTGGTCAGTTTCATCTGCTTCATCAGCAGCACCAGTTTGTTCACCTCCTGGTCGTTGTTGCGCCCCTCGGCCATGCTTGCCAGTGCGGCATAGTAGCGGCGTATGATTTCTTGGCGGGATGCTTCGCTGCACGCCTCATCGTCGGAGATGCAGAAGCCGGCCATGTTCACGCCCATGTCTGTGGGCGACTTGTAGGGGCTCTCGCCGTAGATGCCTTCGAAGATGGCGTTCAGCACAGGGAATATCTCGATGTCGCGGTTGTAGTTGACCGTGGTCTTTCCGTAGGCTTCCAGGTGGAAGTGATCGATCATGTTCACATCGTTCAGGTCGGCTGTGGCGGCCTCGTAGGCCACGTTGACGGGGTGCTTCAGGGGGATGTTCCAGATGGGGAACGTCTCAAACTTGGCATAGCCGGCCTTCACGCCGCGGCGGTTTTCGTTGTACAGCTGGCTCAGGCACACGGCCATCTTTCCGCTGCCAGGTCCGGGTGCTGTCACCACCACCAGCGGGCGTGTGGTCTGCACGTAGTCGTTCTTTCCGAAGCCCTCATCGGAATCGATCAGCTCCACGTTGGTGGGGTAGCCCTCGATCAGGTAGTGGTAATACACGCGCACATAGCCCAGGCGTTCCAGGCGCTCGCGAAAGGCGATGGCGCTGCGCTGGCCGTTGAAGTGGGTGATAACGACGGAACTGACCAGCAGGCCACGTTCGGTAAAGACATCGCGCAGGCGCAGCACGTCCTTGTCGTAGGTGATGCCCAGGTCGCCGCGTACCTTGTTGCGTTCGATGTCCTCGGCGCTGATCACGATGATGATTTCGGCATCATCGCGCAGTTGCATCAGCATGCGCAGTTTGCTGTCGGGTTGGAAGCCGGGCAGGACGCGGCTGGCGTGATAGTCGTCGTAGAGCTTTCCGCCGAACTCCAGATAGAGCTTATCGCCGAACTGTGCAATGCGTTCCTTGATGTGTTCGGACTGGATGTGTAGGTACTTCTCGTTATCGAATCCCAGTTTCATGTGCTGTGTATTTATAATAGGTATATATAAAATCGTCGGCAAAAATAGGCAATTTATGCGACAACGGAAAGGAAAGCGGCGAAAAAGTAAAGAAAAGTTTGTCAGCTGTGGCGCTGGAGGGTGAGCCTGTGGGTGATGCCTGCGGGCAGTTCCTGCTCGTAGTGCGACACGATGACCAGCGTCACATCGGGGTTCTGGCAGTAGTGCTCGATGATGTGTGTGGCCATGATGCGGCGCTCATCGTCCAGGCCGTGGAAAGGCTCGTCCAGAATGAGCAGGTCGGGGCTTTTCACGAAGGCACGGGCCAGCAGGCACAGACGCTGTTCGCCGCTGCTCAGGCTGAGGAACGTGCGGTCGGCCAGTGCCTCGATGCCGAAGCGCTCCATCCATGCCAGGCACGTATGCCGTTGTTCGGGCTTTGGGCGCACGTACAGCCCCACGCTGTCATGTAGTCCGCTGGCCACGATGTCGATGGCAGGCAGGTCCTTCAGGTAGGCGCGGTGCATCTCGGGCGATACGTAGCCTATGTGGCGCTTGATGTCCCAGATGCTCTCGCCAGTGCCGCGTCTGCGTCCGAAGAGTTCGATGTCGCAGGCGTAGGCTTGCGGGTTATCGGCACACACCAGGCTGAGCAGGGTGCTCTTGCCCGAGCCGTTGGCACCGCTCAGGGCCCAGCGTTCGCCACGGTGTACGGTCCAGCAGAGGTCGTGCAGAATGGTGTGACTGCCGTAGCGGATGCTCACGTGGTTGAAGCGGAGGATGGGTGTCGTGGCGTCTTGGGCGTCTGCAGAAGCAAGGGGGCTGGTGCAAGCGATGTGACTCGTGCCGGCGGTAGCGCTCGTGGCTGCTGTGGCTGCTGCGGGCTGTTGGGTGGGCATCCATGCTTGTTTGGGCAGCATGTGGCAACCCGTTTCCACGGGGATGATATGTGTGATGAAGTCGGGAATGTCGCTGTGTCGTGCCACAACGAGAATCACCTGCAGCGCCTGTTCCCGGATCAGGGTGGCCAGCGTGTCGCGCAGTTGTTGGCGTGCCTCGGTGTCCAGACCGATGAAGGGGTTGTCCAGCACCAGCAGGCGAGGTTGCGACTGGAGCGCCTTGCGAAGCTGGTATTTGCGCAGTTCGCCGCTGGAGAGCGCTATGATAGGCTTCCCGTCCACCATGGGCACATCATCGGCTATGTCATGCTGGTTCCATCGCTGCTGCAGGTAGTAGGTGGCATCGGTGTCGCCATAGCTGTCGCGGAACTGCATCACCTTGATGTTTTCCGAAGCCAAGTGGTGTGGCGACCCTTCGAAATGGTAGTGAACCTCATCGCCGAGCAGCGGCCAGCGGCCAATGATGATGTCCACCAACCGGCTCTTTCCGGCTGCGTTCGGGCCAACGATGGCCACTTGTTCGCCAGGCAGGATGTCCAGGCACACGGGTTCGGCCATGCGGTGGGCCGGATGGCGGGTTACGCCGTGGTCAATGTGGATGACGAATGAGGCCCCCTGTGGCTTGGGATGAGGGGAGGCCCCCTGTGGCTTGGGATGAAGGGAGGCCCCCTGTGGTCCCCCGGCGGGGGACGAGGGATTACTAATGACGAATGACGAATGACGAATGAGGCCCCCCTGTGGGTTGGGATGAGGGGAGGCCCCCTGTGGTCCCCCGGCGGGGGACGATGGTTTGGGATGTAGGTGACTTTTATTTTTCAC
>JAFXQT010000008.1 GCA_017526905.1 Bacteroidaceae bacterium
ATATGAAAGATGAAATATGAAAGATGAAAGATGAAATATGAAAGATGAAATATGAGATATAAAATATGAAATATGAAAGATAGGTTACTATGAGCAACATATTCAGCAAGTCTAATACATACTTCAAGTTTGAAGCGTCCCCTTGGGCCGAGCGTCGCTCCCTCCCAGGGAGGGCGGGGGGAGGGCCCTTCTCTTCCCTGTTCCTTGTTCCCATGCTTCTTTGCATGTTCCTGTTTGCTTCCTGCAAGAAGGAGTTTGTGATGCCTCGTGCCAGCGGCCGTCCCTACGAAGTGATGGTGGTGATGAGCGATGAGGCGTGGAAGGCCAAGGAGGGACGGGCGCTGTTTGCCGTGCTGGACACCGACATCCCCGGTCTGCCGCAGCCCGAGCGCTCGTTCCACATCTCGCAGGTGGCGCCCAAGCACTTCGACCATATCCTGAACATCTTCCGCAACGTCATTCTGGTGGACATCAACAAGCAATTGTACACACGCACGAAGATGAAGTTCTCGCGCGACGTACACTCCATCGGACAGATTGTGCTGACCATTCAGAGTCCGTCGGCCGACGAGTTTGTCGATTACTGCTTTGAGCACGGGCAGGAAATCATCGACTTCCTCACGAAGATGGAGATGAACCGGCTGGTCAAGGAACTGGACGGGAAGTACTCCAAGGTGACGGCTCACCTGGCCAAGGAGAAGTTCAACTGCACGCTGCACGCCCCCGACGAACTGAAGAGCTTCAAGCGCGGCGACAACTTCTTCTGGACATCGAGCAACGGCGCATCAGCCATGGTGAACATTGCCATGTACACCTATCCCTACGAGGGGCCGCACACCTTCAACAAACAATACGTGCTGGCCAAGCGCGACTCCGTGATGGCCGCCAACATACCCGGCACCCTGCCTTCCATGCACATGGCCACCGACACCCTCTGCACCACCTGCAAGCCCATTGTGGTGCACGGCCAGTATGCCTACGAGGCACGCGGCCTGTGGTACATGGAGAACGACGGCATGGGCGGTCCCTTCGTGAGCCACTCGCGCGTGGACACCGTGCGCAACCTGGTGGTTGTGGTGGAAGGCTTCGTGTTCGCACCAGAAAAGATGAAGCGCGGCCTGATGCGACGCATGGAAGGCTCGCTGTACACCCTGAACCTGCCCTACGAAGAAGAGGTGGAGATAAAAACCACGATGGAAGAGGTGGTAATCACCCCGCAACAGCGGCAGGAAATGCGCGAAAAGCAATAACCCTAACGATAACGCGAACCCTAACGATAACCAAGACACAGATATGAGTAAGATAAAGATAGGCATTACCCACGGTGACCCCAACGGCATCGGCTACGAGATAATCCTGAAGACGTTTGCAGACCCCGCCATGCTGGAACTGTGCACCCCCGTGGTGTATGGCTCGCCCAAGGTGGCTGCCTACCACCGCAAGGCCCTGGACCTGCAAACCAACTACCTCACGGTGAACACGGCTGCCGAAGTGCAGGCCGACCACCTGAACCTCATACCCTGCACGGCCGAGGAGGTGAAGATAGACTTCGGCAAGGACACGGCCGAGGCCGGACGCGCAGCCCTGGCAGCGCTGGAACGCGCCATCATTGACTGGCGTGCCGGTCTGATCGACGTGCTCGTCACGGCCCCCATCAACAAGCACAGCATTCAAAGCGACACCTTCCGCTTTCCCGGCCACACGGAGTTCATCCAGGAGCGGGTAGGCGAGGGGCAGCAGGCGCTGATGATACTGATGAACGGACTGCTGCGCGTGGCGTTAGTCACCACGCACATGCCCATCAGCAAGGTGGCGGCTGCCGTGACACAGGACACCGTGCTGGAACGCCTGCGTGTGTTCCACACCGCGCTGCGGCGCGACTTCTGCATCTCCAACCCGCGTATCGCCGTGCTGGCACTGAACCCCCATGCCGGCGACAGTGGCTTGCTGGGCGAGGAGGAGCAGACGGTGATTGCACCCGCCATGAAAGTCGCTGCCGAGGCAGGCATCGGTTGCTACGGACCCTTTGCTGCCGACGGCTTCTTCGGCACACGCCAGTATGAGCACTACGACGGCGTGCTGGCCATGTACCACGATCAGGGTCTGGCACCTTTCAAGGCGCTGGCCATGAACGATGGCGTGAACTATACTGCCGGCCTGCCCCTGGTGCGCACCAGCCCAGACCACGGCACCGCATTTGACATTGCAGGCAAGGGCGTGGCCGACGAGGCCTCGTTCCGT
The DNA here is from genome assembly GCA_017526905.1 of Bacteroidaceae bacterium. Classification (GTDB taxonomy): domain Bacteria; phylum Bacteroidota; class Bacteroidia; order Bacteroidales; family Bacteroidaceae; genus Physcousia. The sequence continues at coordinate 2,242 of JAFXQT010000008.1, forward strand.
CAGGCCATCTACACAGCCATCGACGTGTGGCGCAACCGCCAGCACTGGGACGAAGCACACGAGAATCCCCTGCCAAAACTCTACCAGGACCGCCGTGAGGACCGCCGCGTGCCGGCGCAGCGCCCTGAATAGCAGACAGAATTTACTTAAAGAGTCGCGAGATGGACGCTAAAGAATTGCAAGCCGTTAAGAGTCGCTATGGCATCGTGGGCAACTGCGAAGCCTTGAACCATGCGCTGGATATCGCACTGCAGATGGCACGGACGGAGATGTCGGTGCTCATCACGGGCGAGAGCGGCGTGGGCAAGGAGGTGCTGCCGCGCATCATTCATGACCACAGCGTGCGGCGGCAGAAGAAGTATTTTGCCATCAACTGCGGATCGATTCCCGAAGGAACCATCGACAGCGAGCTGTTCGGCCATGAGAAAGGTGCCTTTACCGGTGCCATAGGCGAGCATGAAGGCTACTTCGGCGTGGCCAACGGCGGCACCCTCTTCCTGGACGAAGTGGGCGAACTGCCCCTCAGCACCCAGGCACGCCTGCTGCGTGTGCTGGAAACGGGCGAATATATCCGCGTGGGCTCCAACCAAGTGCGCCAGACGGACGTGCGCATCGTGGCTGCCACCAACGTGAACTTCCGCACCGCCATCCGCGACGGCAAGTTCCGCGAGGACCTCTTCTTCCGCCTGGCGGGCACGAACATCAAGATGCCCCCTCTGCGCGAACGCGGCGAGGACATCATCCTGCTGTTCAAGAAGTTCGCCATGGAGATAGCCCGGAAGTACCAGATGCCCGACTACATCACCCTCTCGCCCGAGGCGGCCGAGGTGATGAAACGCTACAAGTGGCCGGGCAATATCCGCCAGCTGAAGAACGTGACCGAACAGATGTCGATACTGCTGCGCGACACACGCGTGGTGACACCCGAGATCCTGTCGGAATACGAGGTGTGGCCCACCACTGAGGAGACGGGCATCGCCCTGCGCGAGGCACAGACGTCAGGCACGGGGGCACACAGCTACCAGACCGAGCGGCAGATGCTGTTCCAAATGATCAATGCCCTGCATCAGGAGATAGCCGAGCTGCGAAAGCAGGTGGAACGCGGCGCTGCCCACCACCATGAAGTGGAGCCTGAGTACACGCCTGTGCATGTGGAGGCCGTACCGGTGACGCATGCCCCTGTAGCGAACCATGCGCCGTTGCACGAGGCCGTACGTCCGCAAGCCGACGATTTCGCGCAGGCTGAGGAATATGTGGAGGAATCCCTCTCGATCGACGACCAGGAGAAACGCCTCATTCAGAAGGCCCTGGAGCGCTCGCACGGACGGCGTAAGAAGGCGGCCGAGGAACTGCACATCAGCGAACGGACTCTCTACCGGAAAATAAAAGAGTACGGGCTGGAAGAGTGAGGAGGGAGATGAAAGATAAAAGATAAAAGATAAGAGATAAGAGATATAAGAGATGAGCAACATATTTGGCAAGTCTGCTCGGCCCGAGGGGGCGCTTGCTCCTTCACATCATACATTTCGCTCCCTCCCTTTAGCGAGGGCGGGGAGAGAGTATGGGGGGAGAGTGTCCTTCTCCTGCTTGCGCCGGGTTGGTAGCGTGGCCTTTCTTTTTGTGCTCGTTGTGTGCTGCCTCATGTCCTGCGCCATCGAGTACCGTTTCAATGGGGCGAGCATCGACTACACCAAGACAAAGACCATCCAGATAGACCAGTTCCCCATCCGTTCGGCCTATGTGTGGGCGCCCATGCAGGGCATCTTCAATAACCGCCTCACCGACATCTTCGCCCAACAGACCAAACTGCGGCAGGTGAAGCGCAATGGCGACTTGGTGATTCAGGGCGAGATCACGGGCTTTGACCAGTTTAATAAAGGTGTGTCGAGTGACGGCTATTCGTCGCAAGTGCAGCTGAAGATGACTGTCAACGTGCGCTTTACCAATACCAAGAATCGGACAAAGGACTTTGAAAAGCAATTCTCCGCTACGACGGAATACGATGCAACCCAGCAGCTCATCAATGTGCAGGAACAGCTGGTTACGCAGATGACGAAGGATATCACCGACCAGATCTTTAATGCCACCGTGGCCGATTGGTAGGCCCATACAGATATGAAACTGACTGACTATATACGAAACCCGGAACAACTCGACGCCGTGGCGGTGGAGCAATTGGGGCAGCTCGTAGAGCGCTATCCCTACTTCCAGACAGCCCGTCTGCTGCTGCTGCGAGGGCTTTACCAGCTGCAGGACGACCGCTTTGGGCCGGCATTGCGTGCTGCTGCCATCTATGTGCCCGACCGCACCAAACTGTTCCAACTGATAGAGGGCTATAAGTTTCAACTGCAGCCTGAGTCGCGCAACAAGCATGTGCAGGTAAAGGCCGAGCCTTCCATGGATCGGACGCAAAGCCTGATAGAATCCTTCCTGGCACAGCAGGCTGAGCAACCGGCCCGTCCGAAGGTGGTGGATGCCTCGACAGACTATATGGCCTATTTGGAGCAGTTGGACGACCTGCCCGTGGCCGACGACCAGCCTGTGGCCGACGAGCCATCGGCGGCCATCATAGACCATTTCATGGAGAATACGGGTGGCCGAATCACTCTGCCGAAAGAGCAGACGGAACCGTCGGTGGAGGCACCGCAGGAAGAACACGCAGAACCCGAACCGACGGTGACGCAGGCACCGACCTCGGAAACAGACGAAAACGCACAGCCTGACGACTATTTTACCGAGACTTTGGCCCGTATCTACGTCAAACAAGGCAAATATAACAAGGCAATTGAAATAATTAGGCGAATAAATTTGAATTATCCAAAAAAAAGCACTTACTTTGCCGACCAAATCCGGTTCTTGGAGAAGTTAGCCCTCAATGAGAGCTTCCGCAAAGACCCTTCAGAGCCCATTCAGAAACGTAAACAGACGTAAACTTTAAACCATCAATAAAAATGTACACTTTACTTGTAATTCTTGTGGTCATTGCATCCATCTTCATGTGCCTCATTGTGCTCGTTCAGGAGTCCAAGGGCGGCGGTCTGGCCAGCGGCTTCAGCAGCGGCAACCAGATGATGGGCGTTCGCAAGACCACCGATGTGATTGAGAAACTTACTTGGGGCCTGGCTGCAGCCATGGTTGTGCTGAGCGTCCTGTCCGTCTTTTTCATTCCTGCACGTCAGGGTTCCACCTCTGTCATGGAGAATGTGGCCACGGAACAGAAGGCAACGGCTCCCACCAACCTGCCCGGTATTCCTGCCACCGATGCCAAGCAGGCTGCTCCCGCTGAGGCTGCTCCCGCTGAGGCTCCTGCCGAAGCTCCTGCACGGTAAGCATATCTACAGAATACTCTTCAACCCCGGAAGTTGCGCAACTGCCTTTCGGGGTTGACTTGGTTCAAAGCAATGCATATATCAAACCACTCTGTTAGCTGATGAAACACCTGTTCTTGCTCCTCTCGTTTGCAACCTTGCCGCTTGTGTCGTGGGCTGCCGACTTCTTTTTGCAGGCCAACCAACCGGTGGTGGTGGCTGTTCCCGCTGGCGAGGCACCGGTCGTGCAAACGGCCACGGACCTGCTCGCGCGCGATATGAAAACGGTGTTGGGAGCCGAGATGCTGCGCAACGATTCCCGGCCGCAAATCCTCATTGCCACCTACCGGCATCTGTCCAAGCAGCAACAGAAGCACCTGCAGATAGATGCCTCGCTCTTTCAGGGGCAGGCCCAGGCGTTCCTGATTACTGTGGCCAAGGATGGCTTGCTGGCCATTGTGGGCAGCGACGAGTATGGAACGGCCTATGGCATCATTGAACTGACCCGCATGCTGGGTGTGTCGGCCTGGGAGTGGTGGGCCGACGTGACACCCTACCGCATGGACAACTTCCGGCTGAAGCAGGGCTTTGCCCGTTTCAGCGCGCCGAACGTGTCGTTCCGTGGCATCTTCATCAACGACGAGGACTTTGCTTTCGTGCCTTGGTCGGCCGACCATTTCGACCCACAACCAGCCACAGGGACGAAGGCGCGTGCCATTGGACCAAAGACCACCGAGAAGATATTCGAGCTGATGCTGCGCCTGCGTGCTAACCTGTACTGGCCGCCCATGCACGAATGCACACAGCCCTTCTTCCTCACTCCCGGCCTGCGCGAACTGGCTGCACGCTACGGTATCTTTATCGGTACCAGCCACTGCGAGCCCATGGCCTGCAATGCCAACGGCGAGTGGAACGTGCGTGGGCAAGGTGCCTACGACTACGTGAACAACCGCGATGGTGTGCTCAGTTTCTGGGAACAGCGCGTGGCCGAGACAGCCCATCAGCCCATGATTTACACCCTGGGCATGCGCGGCATACACGACGGACCCATGCAGGGCGTCTCGGGGGTGGAGGCACAGAAACAGGTGCTGGAACAGGTGTTTGCCGACCAACGTGCCCTACTGGCCAAGCATGTCTATCAGAATCCGGAGCGCGTGCCGCAGGTGTTCATTCCCTATAAAGAGGTGTTGGACGTGTACCGCAGCGGCTTGCAGGTGCCCGACGATGTGACGCTGATGTGGTGCGATGACAACTATGGCTATATCCGCCATTTTCCTACCGAGGCCGAACGGGCCCGCAGCGGCGGCAACGGCATCTATTACCACGTGTCCTACTGGGGCAGGCCGCACGACTACCTCTGGACCAACTCGGCCAGCCCCTTCCTTATGTATCAGCAGATGTCCGAGGCATTGTACCATGGGGCCGGCCGCATGTGGGTGCTCAATGTGGGCGATATCAAGCCGCTGGAGTACCAGATCAGCCTGTTCATGGATATGGCCTGGGACCTGGACAGCGTGAGGACGCTGTCTGTGGGCACCCATCTGGAACGCTGGTTTGCACAGACCGTTCATCCTGACGTGGCGCGCCTGTCCAGCATCTACATGAAGAAATACTATAACTACGTGTTCCAGTGCAAGCCTGAGCACATGGCAGGCACACGCACGGAAGAGAGGGACCCCAAGTGGACCAAGGTGACCGACCTGCCATGGAGCGAGGCCAAGCTGCGGAAGCGCCTGAAAGACTATGACCAACTGAGCCGTGAGTTGCGCTGGCTGGCCGACTCTGTGCGCCGTGCCTACCCCGAGCGCTACGATGCCTTCTACGAACTGGTGGAGTACCCGCTGCTGACGGGGGCTGCCGTCAACGAGAAATACTGCACGGCACAACTGGCGCGCCACGGCAAGACCTATCTGGCCAAGGACGACGTGCAGAGCACTTGGGCTCATAGCGACCGTGCACATCAGACCATACTGGACATGACCGAGCAATACAACAGTCTGCGCGGTGGCAAATGGCGCGGCATGATGAATGCTTCACCGCGCGGCCTGACGGTGTTCAAGCCCGTGCCCCACGAGCAGGTCAGCACGCCGCTGCCCACCGACCTGCTCACCATAGCCACCTTCTACGGCGCCAGCTTTCAGGCTTCGTCCTTCTCGGGCAGCTCCGTGCTGAACCCGGTTCTCGGCCTTGGTGCCAGCATCCGTGCCATGCCTGTGCCCAAGGACTGCAACGTGACCTACAGGTTCCGCCACGATTTCAAAAGTCAGCAGTACGTGCAGGTGGAGATACACATGTTGCCCACACATCCCATACAAGCAGAGCAGCGCTTCACCCTTTCACTGGATGGCTGTAGCCCCCTCACACTTACCTATGAACAGGCCGACCGCAACGAGGTGTGGAAACAGAACGTGCTGCGCGGTTATGCCGTGGTCATAGCCCGGCTGCCTGTGACCCGCGCTATGGGCGAGCACGAACTGGTGCTCGGCGCACTGGACGACGGCGTTGTGGTGGATTACGTGAAAGTGTTGCGCTAAGATGACTTTGCCGCAACGTCAAAACTGAATAAGTATAATACATTAAATAGATGTTTGAAAATTTATCCGAAAGATTAGAACGGTCCTTCAAACTGCTGAAGGGCGAAGGCAAGATTACAGAGATCAACGTTGCCGAGACCTTGAAGGACGTGCGCCGGGCACTGCTCGATGCCGACGTCAACTATAAGGTGGCAAAGCAGTTCACCGACACCGTAAAGCAGAAGGCGCTGGGCCAGAATGTGCTCACCGCCGTGAAGCCGTCGCAGCTGATGGTGAAGATCGTGCACGACGAGCTGGCCCAGCTCATGGGCGGCGATACGGTCGACCTCCAGCTCAACGGTCGTCCTGCCGTCATCCTCATGGCAGGTTTGAATGGTGCGGGTAAGACCACCTTCAGCGGTAAGCTGGCCTTGATGCTCAAGAACAAACGCGCCAAGAAACCGCTCATGGCCGCGTGCGACGTCTATCGTCCTGCTGCCATCGAGCAGCTGCGTGTGCTGGGCGAGCAGGTGGGCGTGCCCGTATATACCGAGCCCGGCAACACCGACCCCGTGCAGATTGCCCTCAATGCCATCCATGAGGCCAAGGCAAAAGCCTACGATGTGGTCATCGTCGATACCGCCGGCCGCCTGGCCGTTGACGAACCCCTGATGCAGGAGATTGCAGCCATCAAGCAGGCTGTCAACCCCGATGAGACCCTCTTCGTGGTGGATGCCATGACCGGTCAGGACGCCGTTAACACCGCCAAGGAGTTCAACGACCGCTTGGACTTCACGGGCGTAGTGCTCACCAAGCTCGACGGCGACACCCGTGGCGGTGCAGCCCTCAGCATCCGCACCGTGGTGGATAAGCCTATCAAATTCGTAGGCACGAGCGAGAAGATGGACGGCATCGACCTGTTCCACCCCGCACGTATGGCCGACCGTATCCTCGGCATGGGTGATATCGTCAGCCTTGTGGAGCGTGCCCAGGAGCAGTACGACGAGGAGGAGGCACGCCGCCTGGAGCGGAAGATACGCAAGAACCAGTTCGACTTCAACGACTTCTACGCCCAGATTCAGCAAATTAAGAAGATGGGCAACATCAAGGACCTCGCCTCCATGATTCCCGGTGTGGGCAAGGCGCTGAAGGACATTGACATTGACGACGATGCATTCAAGGGCATTGAGGCCATCATCCTCAGCATGACCCCCAATGAGCGCACACACCCCGAGTGCCTCAACACCAGCCGCCGCAACCGCATAGCCAAGGGCTCCGGCACCGACATACAGGCTGTGAACCGTCTGATCAAGCAGTTCGACCAGACCCGCAAGATGATGAAGATGGTTACCAACCCGAAGATGGCGCAGATGATGCAACGGATGCCGAGGAGGTGAGAGGCGTGCGGTGTGCGTAGTATTTAAAGTAAAATTGTTTAAAGTTCAGAGAGAGATGGAGTATTCTTTGATCGATGGCAAGGCAACGGCTGCCGCCATCAAGGCCGAGATTAAGCAACAGGTAGAGGCCATCGTGGCCGCAGGCGGCAAGCGCCCTCATTTGGCCGCAGTGCTGGTGGGGCACGACGGTGGCTCCGAAACATACGTTAATAATAAGGTACGCGCGTGCGCGGAGTGTGGCTTTGAGAGTACCCTGATCCGCTTTGAGGCCGACGTGACAGAGGAAGAACTGCTGGCTTGCGTGGACCGCCTGAACCGCGACGCCTCGGTGGACGGCTTCATCGTTCAGCTGCCGCTGCCGCGCCACATTGCCGAGCAGAAAGTCATTGAGGCCATCGACTACCGCAAGGATGTGGATGGTTTCCACCCCATCAATGTGGGTAGGATGGCCATCGGACTGCCCGCCTTTGTCAGTGCCACGCCCAAAGGCATTCTCACCCTGCTGCAGCGCTATGGCGTGCAGACCAGCGGTAAGAAGTGCGTGATTCTGGGCCGTTCAAACATCGTGGGCAAGCCCATGGCACAACTGATGATGCAGAAGGAGGGTGGCGATGCCACTGTTACCGTGTGCCACTCGCACAGTCCTCAGCTCAAGGACGAGTGCCGGCAGGCCGACATCATCATCGCCGCCATTGGCCGTCCGGACTTTGTCACGGCCGATATGGTCAAGCCCGGTGCCGTAATCATCGACGTGGGCACCACCCGTGTGCCCGATGCTACGCGCAAGAGCGGTTTCCGCCTGAATGGCGACGTGAAGTTTGATGAGGTGGCACCCCTCTGCACTGCCATCACGCCTGTGCCTGGCGGTGTGGGCCCCATGACCATCTGCATGCTTATGCAGAACACGCTGGCCGCAGGTCGCCACGAGTACTACGATTGAGGAGGCCTGTCCGGCATACATAGGAGCCTGCTACAAATAGACTGCGCTCGGCAGCCAGAAGGAACAGTTTAAGAGTTGTTCCTCGGGCTGCCGAGCGCAGATCGTTTGTGGCGGATGCCAATAGTTCCTAATCCTTGCTTGGCTGTTCCTTTCCTTGCACCTGTGCATCCTTAAGCCGCTGTAGGTTCAGGCTGGCTTCTTCCAGCAGGGCGTCCTGTATGCTGTCGGTGGCAGATGTTGTTGCCATTTCCTGCCGTTTCTGCAGATATGCTTCGAAATCGGCCTCGCTCACTCCCATTAGTTGCTGGCACTGTGCCAATTTCTCTTTCATTTGGCAGAGCAGTAAGCCGCTTGTATAGATGTATTCGCTTGCATAGCGTATGCGCATCACCTGGCTGTATTCCGTGAAGCCCCCGATCTCGTCAAGATCCTGCATAAACTTGTCGCAGATGGTTTCCTTGTATTGCTTTCTGAGCCGGTAGATGTCCGATATGTTCTCGGTGAAGAGCACGTTGCCAAGGGTGTTGATGGTTTCAATGCTCGACGAGAAGATTTGCTCCACGGTCTCGGTGTAGCTGATGTGTGGCACGGATTGTGCCATGAGGAAGGGGTTTTGCAGGAGCAGTGCTGAGTCCTTGGCCACGGCCAGTTGCAGCTCGAATCCTTGACGGAGCAGTGAGTCGGCTTTCTCTGCCTGTGCTATGTTGCCAGCCAGGTCGCAGAGTATCATCATCACCATTTCGCGCTTGGCCTCCTCCTTTTTGCGGCCTTCCAACCATGCCGCGGTGCCAAAGGTGAGTACGATGGATATCGTCGTGGCTACCAACGACATCAGGATTTCTTTCACCATAGCCTTGACGCGGCCGTTTGTCGTGTTCTTCGGCGTTTGTTCTTTCATAATCGTTGCCTTGAATGCTTGTTTGACGATGCAAAGGTAGTACTTTTCTCCAATCGGCGTATCTGTTTGCTGCAAAATGTGCGGGGGATATATGGGGCACTAAGAAAGAGAGAGAGAGACGGGGCCGGTAGGGCTTCCGTCTCTCTCTCTCTCGGTTATAGGGGGCGCAACGATGCGCCGAGTGTCATTGTGCGCTGTGCGCTGTTACGCGCGTGAAATAATTAATGTTCGCGCGCGGGCGCACATGTGCGTGCTTACTTCACGGTGAACTTGCGCGAGCGCAGCACATTCTGCTGCTGCATCTTCACGATGTAGGTGCCGGCGGGGAAGTCGGTTGCTACGTTGGCGGGGTTCTTGACAAAGCGTACGAGCTTGCCGTCGGCGGTGTAGATCCATGCCTTCTCCACATTGCTGAACTGGAGGCGGCCGTCGGCCAGCTTCATTTCCGAGGCGGCGCCGATGCTGCGCACGGCATCGTCGGTCTTGGTCAGGCCTTCGGGCTCGTCGGCCACGCCCTCATCGATGGGTCGTGCGGTGGGCTGACGTTCCTCGTTGGTGCCGCTCACCTCAACGCCGAGGTCGATGGTGAAGCCCTTGGCCGTGAGACCCACGGGGCCGGGGTGTGCTGCCCAGGCATCGGTGAACACGATACGGATGCGCGATGTGCCACAAACGGCGTCCTCAGGAATCTTCACCTTGAAGGGGATGAAGGGGTTGTCTGTCCAGCCGTTCACGTGCAGCGGTGAGCCGGTTACTGAACCCTCGGGCGTGTTCTCGATGCTGTTGTTGGTGTTGGACTTGCCCTGCTCGATGATGAGCTCGTCGGTGGTGCCTTCGAAGAAGCCGTTGATGTTCCAGTCGGCATAGCCCTTCATGATGCACCACTGCAGGCCGTCGCTGGAATTGTTCCACTCGTAGCTGATGGTCACTTCGTCGCCCTGCTTCACTTTAAGCACAGCGTCCTTGGTGGCATTCACGTAGTTGCGATCCTCCACGGGGCCGGGCTCGTTGCAGGTGTAGCTGAAATTGGCCACGGAGGCTCCGGTGCTGGTGATCTTGGTCAGGTAGCGGCTCTTGATGGCGGTTTGGTAGCCGTCGGCATCGGGGTTGATCTCGCTCACGCCATATTCCATGCCGTCGGCATCGGCACCCTGAGGCACGTTGCTGCTGCGGCTGATGGCCACCCACTGGGGCTCGGAGTAGGTCTTGAGGTCGGTGCCCACGGCGCGCACGCCGAAGAAAGGTTGTTCGCCCTCGGCCATCGGCATGTTGCCCACGAAGGCCGACCAGCCCTGCACGTGGCTAACCACGCTGACGCGGCCGTCCTCGCCGTTCTTGTAGAGCACTTCGAAGTGGTCAACGCCAGCCTCGTCGTTATACACGATGAAGGGCGAAGCGCCAGCCTTGTCGAGCGCCCAGTTCAGTTTCACGCTGAGCTTGGTGGTGGTTTCCATCTTCACTTCGGCCATGAGATCCTTGACGGCAGCGGGCTCAGAAGCGACATCGTCGTTCAGTTGCAGTTCGCCCACGAACACCTGATAGTTCGGGGTTACGTTCTTGACGCGCAGGCCGATGAAGTCAATCTGGTCGGCTGAGGCGATGCCGTCCAGCTGGATGGTCTTTTCCTCCCAGGTCTTGCCAGTGGTGGCGCCCACAGGATATTCCTTCCACTCGTTGCCCACCTGGACAATGAGATAGAGCCCGGTTTCGGTCTCGCCTTCCTGCTTGGTCTTGACGGCCAACTTGGCATAGGGCTGTCCGGAGGTACCGGTCAGTGCGGTGTGGAACAGGATGATGTCGGCATCGCCGTTGCCAATGCCTTTCAGGCGCAGGCAGGAGCCGCCCATATAGGCATCCTCGATGGTGAATTCGGGGTTGACGACGGAAGCGGCATTGCGTGTGCCGGCCTGGTACTGCAGCCAACGGTAGGTGGGCACGATGTCCTGCGTGGACATGTTGTACCAGTTGCCGTGTGTGCGCTTGCCCTTATAGGTGTAGAACTCGCCGATACCGGTGTTGAAGTAGGTGTGGAAAGGCAGTTTGCCCTGGATGGCCGAACGCTCGGGGAAGTAGGTGGCCAGGCCGCCGAACTTGGACAGCGGGGGAGTGGTGCCGTTCCAGCCCCACTCGTTGCCGGTGTTCTGCATCTGCGGACGATTGGCCGGGTTGCGGTTGCCGCCCGACACGGCGCGCTCCAGCAGGGCTTGATAGTTGCCTTGGAACTCGGTGGCATCGTTGCCCACGTTGTTGCTCCAGAAGCGGCTGTTGGCGTGTTCGCCCCATAGCACGGCACCTATGTCACGGCCGGCCAGGTTGGTCCAGCTGCGGTTCATGGTCACGATCCAAGTGCCGCAGTACAGGCCGTCGGTGGTGCCCATGGCGTTCATGGCTGCTGTTTCGGAGCTGCGCATGGCCATAGAGGAGATGAAGTTCATGGCCGAGTAGTTGAGGAAGGTGTCGGCGGTGCGGCCCTCAGAGTTGCCGAACAGGGCATTGGCGTTGTTGGCGGTGAGGGTGCTCTGGCTGGTGTAGAGACCAATGTGGAAGTGCTTCATGCCACGTGCCTCGGCCTCCTTGTACAGTGCCTTGTGGAAGGCCACGATGTCCTCGTTGGCATAGGAAGCATCCTCCCAGTTATAGTTGATGCCGTCCGAGCCGAAGAACTGCAGCGCGCTGATGAGGGGCTTCACGTACTTGAATGAGCCGTCGGCATTCTTCTCGGTAACCAGCTTGGAGTAGGCCTGGTCGCCGCTGCCGGGGGTCCAGCTCTCAAAGAACTTGATGCCGGAGAAGATGTCGGTGCCGTTCTGGTGGGCGGCATCAATCCATGCACCAGGAGCCTGGAACAGGCTGTGGTTCCACGAGCCGAACAAGTGGGTGTAGTTCCAGATGGAGTAGGTGTCGTCGCCTGCATTGGTGCCGGGATAGCCGCCGATGCCGCGTGCCGTGCCCATGGGGATGTTCAGCCACAGGCGGCGGGTGTTCTTCACGTTGCTAAGCAGCTGCTTGTCCTGATCGTAGATGATTTCGCGGGGGCGCACATGCGAGCGTGCAAACTCGATGTCCATCATGTTGAAGCCTGCAGCCTCGAATTCCTCGCGCGTGGGCACCTCGCGGCCTGCCTGCTGCGCGTTGTAGAAGAGGTTGAGGATGCCGCTGTCCGTGAAGGGGGCGAAGTCGAAGATCTCGCGCGAGGCGGAGGCGTCGTACTCCTGTGCGGCGGCGGGTTGTGCACTGCCCAGCCACATGGCGGCCAGTGCTGATAGAAGTAGTGTTCGTTTCATAATTGTTAGTTGTTAAAGGATGAATAAGGTTATGTTTATTGGGGAGAGAGGGGCGGTGGCTGCAGCCTTTGTGAGGGCCAGTGGCCGACGCCTTGTGTGTGAATAGCAGGCTGGCACCTTGTGGCTGACGGGCAGGCTCACGACTTTATGGGTGAGTGGCTGGCTGCTGCCCCTCCCTTTGCCCCTCCCTTTTGAGGAGGGGCTGGGGGATGAGGGTCAGAAGTTGGGGGTGTCCTTGTCCCACCACACACGTGTGGCTTGGTAGTCCTCGCCGCCCAGGGCATCAAGACCGGAGCGTTCGATGTCGGCCACGGAGGCATCGTCGGTGTCGGGGAATACGCAGCGGCGGATGAGATCGCCATCGCGGAGCGTGCCGTCGCCCTCGTCGGCATTGAGCACGGGGAAGAGCTTAGGATAGCCGGTACGGCGCAGGTCGGTCCATGCCTCGAAGCTATAGGGGAAGCCGGCAATGTACTTCTGTGTGATGATCTTCTCCAGCTTCACCTCAGGGCTGTCGGCTTCGTCCCATGCCACGCCGATGGTGGTGCGGCTTGGCTCATCTGCCACCATGCCGAGCGGGTCGTGCCAGGTGTAGGGCACGGCTTCGGTGCGCTGCAGGTAGTCCTCGACCAGCATGTCGTATTCCTCGTGGAAGTATGCCTCGGAGCGTTCAAACAGGTAGGCATTGCGGATGCCGCGCTCGTAGAAATCCTTGGCTGCGCCGCCCATGTTCCAGCCGCGGATGGCTCCTTCGGCACGGAGGAAATCCACCTCGGAGAGTTTCATCAGGTAGAGGGGTGCCTGTGCCATATAGTCGGCATCGAACACGCTGAAGTTGAGCATGGGGTTGGTGGCTGCGCTCTGTCCCATGCCCGGGTGGATGCCTTCGCGCAGGCCTACGATGCGTGTGTCGGCCTCCAGCACCTCGCCCGTCTTGGTGTTGACGATGGCGCCGCCGTTCTTCTTGAAGAAGGGGTATTCGCCCTTGGTATAGGGGTGGTCCAGGCTGAGCAGCAGGCTCTCGAACGAGGCGCTCAGGCGGGCATCGCCCCACGATATCCAAATCATGTTGAGCGGGTGGCCGAAGCCCAGTTGGAAGCCCATCAGCGCAAACTCCTGGTCGGTGTTCTCAATCACGCCATCGGCCACGGCCTCCTCGGCCCATTGGCGTGCCAGTGCCGGCTCGGCCTTGACGCAGTGCATGGCCATGCGCAGCTTGAGCGAGTTGGCAAAGCGGACCCACGAGTCGGTGCCGGTGCGACCCATGTACTTGTCCTTGCTGGGCTCGAGGTTGGAGTTCATGAGCGCCTGTACCTTCTGCTTGTACCAGTCGGGGCGTGCGTCGAAACCGCGCAGGCAGTCTGTGATGGCATCGATGTGGCCGATGATGGTTTTGTAGATGTGCTCGGCGCCGTTGTAGGTGAAGGGCGCCGTTTGTTTGTTGTCCAGGAAGTCGTCGTAGGGGAAGGCGCCGTGGATGTCGGCAATCTCAACCGACGAGTAGTCGAACATGAGCAGGTAGATGGCCTTCAGCTCGGGGATGGAGTCGATGGCAGGGTGGTTCAGCAGGGGCACCATGGCGTTCTTTACAATGAGATAGGAACTGTTGGGGCCGGGGTTGAACTCCACGCTGATGTCGTAGGAACTTTGCAGCGTGCCGTACATGAAGTCGTAGTGGGGCACGGTGGTGTATTGCGCGTAGTTGTCGGGGCCGAGCGAGAACTGGCGCTGGTAGGCGTGCTCGCCGGGGTAGTCGCCGTTCTTGCCACCGCGCATGGCATACTGTCCGGCTTTGGCCTGCTTGAGGGGCGTGTTCAGGCGCAGCAGGGCGCTGTCCAAGCCTGCCTCGGTGGCGGCGCCCAGTCCGAACTGGGCCGGTTGGCCGTGGTACACAGAGTCGTCGGCTATTTCCTGGTTGATGTTCAGGGTGTCGAAGGGGTGGTCGAAGTCCAGGCACGAGGTCAGTGTGCCGGCCGCGAGCCCGGCCACCAGGAGGGTGATAATCTTATGTTGTTTCATGACGTTCGTATGTGTGTGTTAGGTGGCACTTAGAAGTTCATTTTCACGTTGAAGCCGAAGGAGCGGGTCGAGGGCGTGTTGAACAGCTCGAAGCCGCCCAGGCCGTTGCCTGTGGAGAGCGAGATGTCGGGATCCACCGGAGCTTTCTTGTACAGGAAGAAGAGGTTGCGGCCGATGAATGAGAGGGAGATATCCTTGTTCTCGCCGAACACATTCTTGAACGTGTAGGCCAGCGACAACTCGCGCAGGCGGAAGTTGGTGGCATCATACACATACAGCGGGTTGTACTGGCTGCCGCGGGCGCCCATCACCTGGTAGTAGTTCTGCACGCCGATGAGCTGGCCGCTGCCGTCGGGCAGGTACATGGCCGGCTGGCCGTCGGCGGTGAAGAGGTTGTTGGCGTAGGCGTTGTCGCGAGCCTGGGCGGTGCGTTCGGACAGGCCCATCTCGTCGAGGTAGGCTTCGGTCAGTGAGATGACCTTGCCACCCACGCGGCCATTGATGAGGAATGACAGCTGCAGGTTCTTCCAGGTGAAGGTGTTGCTCCAGCCCATCTGCCAGTCGGAGTTCATGTTGCCGATGTACTTGGTGTAGCGGCCCTCCTTCATGATGTTGCCGTTGCTGGACAGGAAGATGGAGCCGTCGGGGTTGTGACGTATGTCGCGCACGTACATATCGCCGTAGGAGTCGCCCTTGATGTAGCGCACGCGCACGCCGGCCACGTCGGTATAGACCAGTTTCTCCATGCCGTTCTCGTCCACGCCTACGCTCAGAATCTCGTTCTTGTTGAACGACACGTTGTAGGCGGTGCGCCAGCGCACGTCGCCGGCAAAGCGGAAGTTGTAGGCCACCGTGGCTTCCAGACCTTGGTTGCGCAGGCTGGCCGAGTTCTCATACACGGTTACGCCGGCGGTGTTGCCGATGCCCATGAACAGGCCCTTCACCTTGGCGTTGTAGTAGGTGAGGTCCAGGCTGAGGCGGCTGTCCAGGAAGAGCATTTCCAGACCCGTCTCGAACGAGTGTGTGCGTTCGGGCTCGGGCGAAACCACCAGATTGTTGTTCACTGAGGCGGCACCTGTGCGCGAAGAGTTGCTCACGCCGTAGTACAGGCGCGAGGGGATGGCGTTACCCACCTCGGAGTAGGAGATGCGGTACTTGGCATAGTTCCACCACTTGGGCAGTTTGATGAGGTCGCTCAGCAGGGCGTTGGCACCGAAACCGAAGTAATTGCAGGCTTCGGGACCGCCCGTAAACTGCTGGAATACGCGGTACTGGTCGCGGCGCCATGAGGCATCCACATAGATGCGTTCTTTCCAGCCCAGTTGTGCCGTGGCCAGCCAGGAGCGGTCCCAGTTGGACGATTCGCCCTCGTGGGTGATGCCGTTGCTGCCGTAGGAGACGTCGAAGCGGTTCACCTCCGTCATCAGTTTCTGGTTGAGCGGGTCCACATAGGTGGCGTTGGCCAGGTAGGTGTTGTAGTTGCTGCCCTTTACGGTGTGTCCCACCCAGCCCAGGGTGGCGCTCACGTCCCATGTGTCGGCCAGGTTCTTGTTGTAGGAGAGCAGGTAGTCCAGATACATCTCCGTGCTGTTGTTGCGGCCCTTGTTATAGGTGCCGAAGTCGTACATGTTGCTGGGTGCGAAGGTGGTGGCATAACGGTAGCCGCTCTCCTGATACTTGTCGTAGTCGAAGTTGTAGCGTGCCTGGAAGGTCAGGCCGTCGTAGATGTCCAGGTTGCCCTGGAAGGTGCCGAATACGCGGTCCTCCTTCTGCTGGTTATGGTTCTGGTGCAACAACCAGTAAGGGTTGTTCTGGCGGGCATCCAGGTAGGCGTAGTTCATCATGGGGCCGCTGAGTTGGGCGCGGTCGTTCTGCCGTACGAAGCCGTTGGCCGTTTGAACGTAGTGCCCCTGCTCGTCGCTCAGCCAGGTGCCGTCGGGGGTAGCGTAGTTGTCGCGGTAGTAGCCCATGTCGATGTTGCGCGGGGCGGTGTACAGGTGGTAGGTGGGGTTGCCTACGGTGCCTCCGCCGATGCGGTTGTTCGTCTTGGTCTGCATGTAGTTGAGCGATGCGTTCAGTGTGAGCCGGTCCCACAGCTTGTAGGTTTGGCGGAAGGCAATGGTGTTACGGTTGTAGGTGTTGGTCTCGATGAGTCCCAGGGCGTGGCTGTTGCTCACGCTGAGGTAGCTCTGAACCTTTTCCGTGCCGCCGCTCACGCTGACAGAGTTGTTGGTGGTTACGCCCGTGCGGTAGAAGTCGGCCACGTCGTCGTTGCCCTGATTGCGCAGGCGTATGTCGCGCTCGTAGGGTATCTTGTCCGTGGCGCGCGAGCGTGCCGTGAGAGGACTTTGGTCTATGCGTCCGCCCCAGCCGTTGGCAGCGCCCAGGTAGCCCTGCGCATCTATGGCGGCGCCGTAGGTGTTCTGTATTTTGGGCGTGGTTAGGGGTACGTCGAAGGTCACGTTGCCAGTGTAGCTCACGTCCAGTTTGCCGGCCCGGCCCTTCTTGGTGGTGATCATCAGCACGCCGTTGGCAGCCCGTGAGCCGTACAGTGCAGCGGCGTTGGCGCCTTTCAGCACGTTGATGCTCTCGATGTCGTCGGGGTTGATCATGGACAGGGCATCGGCCCCTTCTGTGCTGACGTATTCGGTCATGTTGCGCGAGTCGGTGGTTTGGTTGCGGATGCTGTTACCCATGGGCACGCCGTCGATGACGATGAGGGGCGATGACCCACCTACGATGGACTTGGCGCCGCGCAACTGGATTTTCGAGGCACCGCCAGCACCGCCGGCACCCTGTGTAACGACCACGCCGGCCACCTTGCCTTCCAGGCTGTTGGCCACGTTGGCATCCTGCACGCGCATCAGTTCGTCGGCCTTGACCTGCTGTGTGGCATAGGTCAGTGATTTCTCCTTGCGCAGGATACCCATGGCCGTTACCACCACCTCCTTGATGTTCTTGGCGGCGGCCGGGGCCATCTTGATATTCACGTTGGAGCGGTTGCCCAGCCGTATCTCCTGCGGCTCATAGCCTATATAGGTCACCACGAGCGTGGCGCCATCGGGCACGTTCTGTATGGTGAAGTTTCCATCCATATCGGCCTGGGCGCCATTGGTGGTTCCCTTTACTTTGACGGTGGCGCCGATGAGCGGCTCGTTAAACTCGTCGATGACGTTGCCCTTCACGGTGCGGCCGTCGGGCGGTGCCACCAGCAGGGAGCTGGCATTCGGTGTGTGCAGATAGCTTGCATTAGCGGGGCTTGCGGCCACGGATAGGAGCGGTGCGGCAAGCAGTGCTGACATGAGAGTGACTCCTGTGAGCACGGTTCTTCGGCTTTCTTGCATGTGGTTAATTTTGTATGTTAAAGGTTAATAATATTGGCATTCTGTAGGTTAGGAGTGGCAACGTGGACGCTGCCTATCTATCTATGATAGATAACGAGACAAAGGTACAAAAAACTTTCGATGCTCCGAAGAGAAACCACATTTTATATGCACCTTAACATAAATTAAGCCTTTGCGATGGGCTGAGCAGCCCAGCTGGCATCGCAGTTGGAGGCGGTCAAAGACTGGAGGTCTGCCTCACGAAAAAGTGACGATCCACATGCGAAGCACCACGACTTCTGCAGCCACTGATTCGTGTTGGCGGTCTGAAAGAGGCGTGAGCAAGGCTCCGATTTGCTGCCAGGTGGCTTTCAGGTTGAATCCGAGGCGACCCTAAAGAAAATTGTACGTACGTATAAATGGTAGTTGTACGTACGTATAAATGGTAGTTGTACGTACGTATAAATGGTAGTTGTACGTACGTATAACTTATGGTTGTACGTACGTATAACTTCTATTGAGGTTAGCCGTGGAGTGCTGTGGGGAAGATGTGAGGGGTGATTGGGATGTGCTTGGCAGACGGATGGGCTCCCCATGGAGCATGCAGCCGCACGGCCCAAAGGCTGGGGGCATGGCTTGCGACACAGAGTTAGGAGCAAAAAAAGAAATCCCTGCACAGGTGTTGTGCAGGGATGTGTGTTGGTGGGGTGCCTAGTGGGACTCGAACCCACGACATTCAGAACCACAATCTGACGCTCTAACCAACTGAACTATAGGCACCATGTAGGAGCGTTCGCTCCAGCCTCGTTGGGCATCCTTTCGGATTTGCGGGTGCAAAGGTAAGTCATTTCTGCCATTCCACCAAATTTTTGTTCCCTTTTCTTTATCGTCGCCCCGTTTTTCCTTCGCCCGAGCCCACTGCCGTGCTTCCTTGTCCACGTGCAGGGATGGCGGGATATGGAAAAGGCTGTGGAGACTATGGGAAAAAGAAGCGGGGCGCATCCGTTGGTGTGGATGCGCCCCGCTGGGATAGGAGTGGGTGAGGAAAGAATGGTTATTCCTTCTTGCCGTTGAGCGAGTAGATGTAGGCCTGTTTGGATGCCGTCTCGGGCGTGTTGCCGTTGTAGTTAACCAGTTTGCCGCAAACCACCACGGCATCGCCTTCGGTTATCTGCGTGTTGCCATCCACCCAGGGCTGATTGCCGAAGTAGTAGCAGCTGTAAATCTGGAACTGCTCGCTTTCGGGGTCGCCGTCCTCGGAGATGAAGAAGGTGGCTGTGCCGTACTGGGCGCTGAAGGTGTACTTGATCTTACAGATCTCGCCAGCCACGTAGTAGTCCTCCTCGGTGGGCACGCCAGCCTCGAGTGTGGACACGAAGGCGTTGGCCTGTGCGGGGGTGAAGGGGTTGAGGCGAGTGCCTGGCAGGTTGGCCTCAGAGGCGCTCTTGCGGCTTACGATATACACGTTGCCGGAGAATTCGGGTGTGAAGTTCTCGCCGTCGCGTGTGAAGTTGACCAGTTTGCCGCACATCAGCACCTCGTCGCCAACGCCGATTTCGTCCTCGGAGGTGAACTTCTGGTTGTCCAGGCTGTAGGAGCGGTAGCAGGTGAGTGCGTGCTCGTCCGTGCCGTCGTCGGAAATGTTGAAGGTGGCATTGCCGTAGTTGGTGCTGACCTCCTTGATGCTGCTGATGATGCCCCGTGCGTAGTAGATGACTCCGTCGGAGGTAGAGCCTATCTGCTGGCACTTGGCGATGGCTTCAGCAATGGTGAAGGGATCGTCGGCCGTCTCTCCGTGAGGCAGTACGAAGGCTTCCTGGCTGATGGTCCACTGGATGTCGCTCTGGTTAGTGGCGTTGCTCGAACTGAAGGTGAGTACGGCCTTGCGTGCGGCACCGTCGTTGGGCTGTACGCTGAGGTGTACGACGGCCGTGTCAGCGGGGTTCGGCTCGAAGAGCGTGGCTTTGCCGGGCACGTAGTCGGTGCCCAGGATGCTCACCCAGTTGCAGTCGGCCGGCAGGGTGGCATAGGCGCCGCTGCCCTTGTAGGCCAGCTTTACGTCGATGGCTTCGCCCTCCTTGCTCACGGTGGGCTCAGGGGTGACCACCTTGATGAGCGATTTAGTGATGTTCACCACAGTGACATCGACCAGTTCCACCGTGCCGTTGTAGGTGCTCTTTGGACCCTCTACGGTGATGCTGTCGCCCACCTCAAAGCCCCAGCCAGCCGAGCCGTCGATGGGGTCGTTGCCCTTCTTGCCGTCGCGGTCGTTGGTGCCATAGATGTAGATGGTGCCTGTGTCGTCGGCCAGGTACCAGTTGCCGTAGTGCGTGTTGGCAATGGAGGTGACGACACCCTTCACGCGGAATGTCTTGCCGTCGGGGGCGGCGATGACGTCGGCGCAGGTGGCCTCGGATGCTTCCATCGAGCCTTGGCGCACCACCACGAACTGCTTTCCGGCGCCGCAACTGATGCGCAGTTCGGCCTCACGGCCGCCGTTGGTGGCATCGGCATGGAAGGTGACGGTGGTTTGGCCGGCACTGCCAGCCTCGGCCGTGGCTGTGAGCCAGGAGGGCAGGGCGGTGTAGGTGGTGTCGCGCGTGCCGTCGTCGTTGCGCACCACGTTCATGAACAATTTGTCAAACTGCCAGTCGGCCTGTGCCGTCACAGTGACGGTGGCGTCGCCGCCGGTGGCGTCGATGGCTACGAAGGTCTGATCCAGGCGGATGCTGTCCAGCGGCTCCACGCTGTTCTCGTCGGAGCAACCCACGGCCAGCAATGCGGCCAGCGCCATGCTGAAAATATGTTTTAGTTTCATAGGTTTTGAATGTGATTTAGCTGTTTGTTATGGTTGGATTGTCGATTGCCCGTTGGCGGCCATGCTGCGTCGTGGCGGTGTGCAGGCCGTGCTTGGCTGCAATCTGCAATCGTCAGTTGAACATGTATCTCACGCCGATGCTTGCATACCAGCACTGTCCGATGTTGCCGCGGTAGGGTACGAAGGTGTTGGTGTCGGCGCTGAGGCCCTTGAGGGTTGAGAAGACGGGGTAGCCCTGCTCGTCGGTGCGCTCGTACTTGAGAATGCGCCCTTCGTTGAGCGAGGGGTTCAGGTGCTTGCTCACGCCCCAGTAGGAGTTGAACAGGTTGAGCACGTTTTTCAGGTCGAAGCCCAGTTGCAGCGTGTTCTTGCTCTTGCCGGCGCGCACCACGAAGTCGTGCTTGTAGCTGATGTCGATGCGGTGCACCCAGGGGCTATACACGCTGTAGGCCTCGGCATACTGGCCCTGATGACTGCTCAGGTAGGAGTCGGCATGTACGTAGTCCATGAAGCGTTGCTGGTCGGAGGCCGTGGCAAAGCGGAACTGGCCGCTCTGAACCTGTTGGTCGGTGGGTATGTAGAGGGCGTCGTAGTTGTAGCCGTCGCCGTTCATGTCGTTGCTCATCAGGTAGGTGTCGTTGTAGCCGCCGCGCCACGATTCGTAGAAGAGGCTGTAGTGGTTGCCAGCCTTATCGTGCAGCGTTACGTTGGCAATGAGGCGGTCGGGGGTGACATACTGCGAGTTGTGCAGTTTCAGGTTGTTGGGGCCGGCCATGCCAGGCACGTAGGCAAAGGCGCTCTCGGCGTTGGAGCCGGGCATGCCGGTGAGTTCCTTGCGCACGGTGTGCGTGTAGGCTGCCATCAGGCTTACCCACTTGGCCGGTTGTGCGCTCAGCGATATGTTGGCCATCCAGTGGTAGCCCTTGTGGGTGTTCTGCAGCACGAAGGCCTTGTTGCCGGTGCGGAAGTCGGAGGGGAAGATGGGGCGGTTGTCGGCACCGTTCCAACGGGCAAAGCCCTCGGCAGGCAGGATGCTCCAGTCGGACAGGGTGGTGGCGTTGAGGGTCTTCTCGAAGAGGCCTTCTACGCTAATTGTGAAGGGGAAGCTGACGGGCAGCTGGTAGTCCAGGGCCAGCGACGTCTTCCACACCTGCGGCATCTTGAAGTGCTTGTCCACAGCCTGGATGGTGCTGGGCACGGTGCCGTCCTCGGGGCGGACGGTCTGCGGGAAGCCCATGCTGGCCAGTTTCTGCTGCAGGGCGGCAGCGGTGGCGTGGCCGTTGGCATCGGTAACCAAGCCTCCGGCAAAGGCGCCCATCACAGCGCTCATGTCGGCATACTGCGCACGGACGGCTTCGGGAAGGTTACGGTAGGAGGTGGAGGCGCCCAGGTAGGCTTGGTACTGCACCATGCCGCCGTTGGTGGGCATGTTGGTGAAGAACACCAGGGGCAGACGGCCCGAGAAGAGGCCCGTGCCGCCACGCACCTTCAGGCTCTTGTTGCCAAAAACATCCCATGTGAACCCTACGCGCGGCGAGAAGATCAGGTTGGCCGAGGGCCACTTGCCCGTGTCGATGCTGCGGGCGGCACCATTGGCATCGTAGTAGGTGAGGGCCTTGATGGCGTTGTTTGTCATCAGGTCGCCGTTGTCGAAGAACAGGCCGTCGATGCGCAGGCCGTAGGTCAGTTTGAAGCGGTCGGTCAGGTTCCAGTCGTCCTGGGCGTAGATGCCCACCTTATTATATTGTACGCGCGAGGCAGGCTTTGTTTGGCCGTCGTAGCCGTAGGTCTGGCACACCACATCGGGGGTGGCGCCGCTAAGGAAGTCGTCGATGCTCTTGTAGCGGTAGTAGCCTGAGCCCATGCGCATGTACATGTTGTCGTCCATCTGGTGCTCATAGCTGATGCCGCCCATGATCTTGTGGTTGCCCAGGTAGTAGCTGAGGTCGTCCTTGATGTTCCATGAAGTGCTGTGCACGGCGTTGTTCCAGGTGAACAGCTCGTAGCCCAGCGACATGTACTGGGCGTTGTTGCCTGTGCCGTCCTGAATGTCGATGAAGGGGAACTCGTCGGAGTTGCTGGAGCGCACGTCGTCCTTCTTGGCAAAGGCCACCAGCAGCTGGTTGGACAGGTTGTCGGCCAGACGGCTGTTCAGGTCGAGCGAGGCTGAGTGTACCAAGTTGTCCATGCCGTAGAGCGAGTTGGCAAAGACCATGGAGTACTGCGATACGCGGCCGAAGGGCGACACCGGTCCGCCATTCATCGAGGTGGCGCTGGGGTTGGTCCAGTAGTTGTTTTTCGTGTAGTTGTAACGTGCGGCCAGGTGGTGGCGGTCGTTGATGTTCCAATCAATGCGTGCCAGGATCTTGTAGTTGTTCTGGTCGGCTGGGTAGTTGGTAAAGGAACCGGTGTTGTAGCCGTAGGTGTTGCGGACGAAGTCGGACACGCGCTGCATGTCGGCCGCGCTGGTGCGTGCGATGTAGTTGTCGGGGTCGGCCACGCCATCGGCCGATGCCCGCCAACGGTTCACCACGGTGGGTGTCTTGATCATCTCGGCATTGGCAAAGAAGAACAGTTTGTTTTTGATGATGGGGCCGCCGAAAGTGAAGCCGTAGGTGGTGGTGCGGTCGCGCTCGCGGGCTGTGGCTATCTGCTCGCCGGCCACCGAGCTGCCGCGCAGGTTCTCGTTCTTATGGTACACGTAGGCCGAGCCCTTGAAGGTGTTGGTGCCGCTTTTGGTCACGGCGTTGATGCCGCCGCCGATGAAGTTGGTCTGGCGCACGTCGTAGGGCGACACAACCACCTGCAACTCATCGATAGCATCGATGCTGATGGGGTTGCCGCCGCCGGGCAGGTTGCCGCTCAAGCCGAAGTCGTTGTTGAAGTTGGCACCGTCCACGGTGAAGTTGCCCAGGCGAGCGTCCGAACCGGCAAAACTCATGCCGCTGCCGCCGTAAGGCGACAGGCGTGTGATGTCGGTGATGCTGCGGCTGATGGTGGGCAGGTTCATCATCATGTCGTTGCTGATGTTGGTCGAGGCTCCCGTGCGTTCGGCAGAGAACTTCGAAGCCCGTTCGGTGATGAGCACTTCGGCCAGGCCGGTGGCGTTCTCGGCCAGCCATACGCTGAGGTTGTACGTCTCGCCCAGCACCAGGTTGATGCCCTGAAGCGACTTGCTTTGGTAGCCGATGTATGACACCGTGACGGCGTAGGGGCCGCCGGGCCGCATTCCTTGGATGTTGAAACGGCCTTCGGCATTGGTCACGGCAGCATAGCGCGTGCCCGAAGGCTGATGCACCGCCTGCACATTGGCACCGATGACACTCTCGCCCGTGGCATCGTCGAGCGTAACCTTTCCGCTCAGACCGGACGTGGTGACCTGAGCCGTTATGGTGGACAAGGCCATCATTACGGCTGCAATCAGAAAGAGAATTCTTTTCTGCATAAGTACGTGTTTTGAAGTTAAATGAATAGATGTAAGTGAGTTAGGTTGTTCTCAAAGGCATAGGGTAGGGATGCGTCCCCTTAATGGCGCCACAAAGTTAGCAAGAAAGCAGAGAAAAACGTGAGAAAAGGCGAATAAATTTGCGCGGAAATGCTTACTTTTGTGCCCGATAACCAAACCGACATGCGCTTCATATTCGTTCACATCGGCACAACCATTAGATTGCTGACAGGTGCAGCCTTGGCAGCGAGTCTTTTGCTTCTGACCTCCTGTGGGGCCGATGGTCGGCGCGCTACTGGGGCTGAGCCGAGTTCGCAGCAGCACATGCCTGCCTCTAAGGGGCTGCCCTTTGAGATGGTGGTGATAGCGCCCCGGCTGGCCTATGAGGGCGAGTTGGCCGACTCGGTGGATATGCTGCTGCGCTGTTCCACGCCTGTGTTGCCACAACACGAACCCCTTTTCCGCCTGAATGTGGTGTGGGCAGATGGCAATCTCACGCCTTGGCGCACCTACCGCTCGCGCCTTGTGCTGGACATCGATCCTCACGCCCCGGCTCACTCCGCCATCGGGGTGGCGCGCAACCATGTGGCTCGGCCACAGTTGGAGATAAAGGTCACGGCCCGTTCGACTCACGAACTGGCGCAACAGCTGGGGCTGTACAAGGAACGCTTGCGCAACCTGCTTGTGGATCACGAACTGGACTACATGGCGGCCGAGTTGCGCCGAAAGTACAGTCTGCCTACGGCCAAGGCGCTGAAGGAAGTGGCTGGGCACACCATCTGTGTGCCGCCGGGGCTGAAGGCTTCCAAGCGCGCACCGCACTTCCTCTGGACGGGCACGAACCTGAACGACAAGGATCAGAATTTTGTTTTCTATGCCTACGACTGGGATGGACGTCCGCTGACGTTGACCACGGCTGTGGCTAAACGTGATAGCGCCCTCGGCGTGAATATCCCTGGAAGCCGACCCGACCAATGGATGCAGACGGCACGCGATGCACAGACGCATCGGCCGCTGGTCGTCTCGCGCGCACGCGTAATAAATAAAAGGTACGTTCACGAACTTCATGGCCTGTGGGAGATGCGCAACGGGGCGCTGGGTGGTGCCTTCGTCTCGTTGGAGCGCATCGACACTGCCGCCCGTCGGGTGCTCGTCACCGAAGGTTTCATTTACTCGCCCTACTCCCCAAAGCGTAACTTGCTCAGGCAGATGGAAGCTGCGCTGCGCACCTGGCAGTAGGGGCATTGCCTGTGCCGCAAGTAGCTCTCTCCCTCGTGCGCTGAGTCACCGACCATGCGGCCTTTTTGCTGTTGCAGCCCTTGACATAACGCAATCCTTTTGCACAAAACACTACTTTTTGTGCAATTTATTTGGCCGTCCGGCAGATTGGGCGTACCTTTGCGCCCGAAATAACAAACCGCAGCCTGTTTGCAGGCGGGTGCCAATACTGATCATGCCCCTGTCATGGGGCGCAATAAAAGCAAAAGAACAATGAAAAGGAAACTTGTCATGGCCGCATCGGCCCTGCTATTCGCCACGAACAGCTTCGCAGGCGGCTATCTCACAAACACAAACCAGAATGCGGCATTTGGCCGTAACCTCTCGCAAGAGGCCCAGATCGACATCACATCGACCTATGCCAATCCTGCTGGTGTCGGCTTCCTGACTCCCGGCTGGCACTTTGCGCTGAACAACCAAAGTGCGTGGCAGACGCGCACGGCCGAGTCGTGGTTTGTACACCCGCAGCAGGGACCTTTCGCCCAGGGCTATGTAAACGGCCTTAATAATAGCGCAGCCACCAAGGAATACAAAGGCACAGCCACAGCTCCAATCATTCCCAGCTTCGATTTGGCCTATGTTCACGACCGCTGGAGTCTGGCCTTCCATTTCGGCGTTGTAGGAGGCGGCGGAAAGTGCGAGTTCAAGAATGGCCTCGGCTCTTTTGAGAGCAAGGTTGCCATGTTGCCTTCCGTGTTAAACGCCTTTGCCGGAACAACTGCTGCCGCTGGCTATGCCATGGACACCTACATGCGTGGCAAGCAGTACTACTTCGGAGGCCAGCTGAATGGCTCATACAAGGCGACGGACAACCTGAATATCGCACTTGGCCTGCGTGCCGTATATGCTTCGAGCAATTACTATGGCTATGTGCGCGATATGAAAGTGGTGACACCTACAGGCGCGCAAGTGCCTGTGAGAGACGCCATGGCACCACTGGTGACCCAGCTGGCAACGGCTGTGCCGCAGTTGGCACCCGTGATGGAAAGTATTGCCGGTGTGGCTGGCGATGTAAACTTGAACTGCGACCAGAAGGGTTGGGGGATTACACCCATCATCGGTGTTGACTGGCGTATCAATGACCACTGGAACCTGGCTGCCAAGTACGAGTTCAAGACACGGATGCGCTTGGAGAACGAGAGCGGCGAGAGTGCAAGCGCATCGGCACTGGCACAGCTGGACGAATATGCGGACGGGAAGAAAGTGGCTGCCGACCTGCCTGCTATCCTCTATCTTGGTGCACAGTACAGCCCCATCAAACAGGTGCGTATCAATGCTGGAGCGCACGTGTTCTTCGACAAGCAGGCCACTCAATATAACCACCGCGAGAAGGAACTGCAAGGACAGACATGGGAATTGGCAGCCGGTGCTGAGTACGATATCAATAAGGTGGTAACGGTGAGCGCCGGTTGGCAGAGTACCAACTATGGCCTGGGCGACAATAGCAAGTACATATCTGATATGAGCTTCGTGTGCAGTTCCAACAGCGTCGGCCTCGGTGCCCGCTTCCACGTGAGCAAGCACGTGGCACTGGACGTATCCTATTTTAAGACGCTCTACAAGCATTACGACAGGTATCAGACTGACTACAACGGAATCAAGCAAAACTTCGGAACGTTGCTGACCCAAGTGGGGGGGAGCGTAGCGCAGATTGCCCAGGGCATTGCTGCCGAGGATGTGGCTGCCGGAATCAATCCACAGGACGACCCCCGCATGGCTGTGTTCAATCAGTTGAATAGTGCCGTGGCTGGCGTGAGTGCCGTAGAGGTTCCGGGCAACGACCATCTGCATCGCACCAACGATGTGCTTGGGATAGGTGTCATTGTTAACTTCTAATGCTCAATAACGCCCAATATTAAGGTGGAACACACCTTAACTTAGTGCTAACGATTCGGCAGCGCTTTCAGGCGCTCTACGCGAGAAAGTCAATGTTCGGAACCAAACATAACCTCTTCATACAAAGGCACCTGTGGCAGAAAGTCATAGGTGCCTTTTTCAATGTCGAAACGGCACACCACATGCTTCAGCCCATTGCTGACGATGAGCCACTTTACACGTAGCACCAGATTGTAGCGCCATATCTGGTCGAATACCTTCTGCGTCAATGCCACACTGGGGCGCTTGTACTCAATGATAATGTGGGGTAGGCCGTCGGTGCCAAGCAACACGGTGTCGCAACGCTTCGAAAGACCGTTCAGCGTGATGGGCACTTCGTTGCCGAGCAAAGTGGCAGGGTAGTGGAGATGGTCGGTAAGATAGTGAACAAAGTGCTGGCGCACCCATTCCTCCGGCGTCAGAGCCACGTAACGCTTGCGCAGGATATCAAAAACTGCAGTCTTGCCGTTTTTCTCGGTCAGTCGCAGCTGTGCCGGTGGAAGGTTCAAGGCAGGGTAAAGCCCTTTAGATTCAGTTTTCATGCCGCAAAGGTAGAAACTTTTCCCCGATAAACAGCTCTTTTCGCTCAAAAAGCATCACTGATGGCCGAAGTGTTTTTGGCCCATGAGGTTTCGCTGGTGCATGTCTCACAATTTGCCAACCACAACCGACCGCTTCTTTCATTATCGCTTGTTGTTTCAGAAGGGGGGTAAGCGTTCCTGCTTAATTTGATTTCAACTTCCGCTGTAGGCACAGTGGCCGAAAAAAAAGGAGTTTCTGTGATGAGAATGGGAATTAATGCTTATCTTTGCCGCAGAAATAAACTAAAAGCGCATGAAAACTAAGCAAGAAATCGTTGAAAACTGGTTGCCGCGCTACACGAAGCATCCCTTGGAGGACTTCGCACCCTATGTACTGCTGACCAATTTCAATAACTATGTGGATATTTTTTGTGAGCACTTCGGCATAGAGGCGCCCCTGTACGATGCCAATATGCGCATGGCTACGGCAGATGGTATTACGATCATCAACTTCGGCATGGGCTCGCCTAATGCAGCCATCATCATGGATCTGCTTTCGGCAATCAAGCCAAAGGCCTGCCTTTTCCTGGGCAAATGTGGCGGTATTACACACAAGGCCCAGTTGGGCGATTTGATTTTGCCGCTGGCGGGTATCCGTGGCGAGGGCACCAGTAACGACTATTATCCACCCGAAGTTCCTGCGCTGCCTGCATTCATGTTACAACGTGCCGTTTCTTCGGCCATTCGCGATGCAGGACACGATTATTGGACGGGTACCGTTTATACCACCAACCGTCGCATTTGGGAGCACGATGACGCCTTTAAGGAATACTTGCGGCGCACGCGTGCGATGGCGGTAGATATGGAGACGGCAACACTCTTCACTTGCGGATTTGCCAATCATATCCCTACTGGTGCCTTGCTGCTGGTTTCTGACAACCCGATGACCCCCGATGGTGTAAAGACTGCCGATAGCGACCGTAAGGTAACGGCCAATTACGTGGCCGACCATGTGCTCATCGGCATACAGAGTCTTGAGAAGATCAAAAAGGAGGACAAGACTGTGCGGCACCTGAAGTTCGACTGGTAATACCCGCCTTTTGTTTTCGCAAACCTTCCTTTTTTACCTCTCTATATTATGGCCAAGAAAGCAGGTCCAACCTATGATGATGTGGCACGTGAAATTGCCGCTGGTGACTTTCGTCCTGTCTATTATCTGATGGGCGAAGAACCCTATTATATCAACCTGCTATGTGATTTAATTGTAGAGAAAGCACTGAAAGAGGAAGAGCGCGATTTCAATCTGACCCTCTTGTATGGCCCGGACACGAATGGGGCAGAGGTGGTTAATGCGGCCAAGCGCTACCCCATGATGGCCGAGCGGCAAGTGGTGGTAGTGCGTGAGGCGCAGAACCTGGATGGGCGCGATGCCTTGGCTTTCTACTGCCAGAAACCATTGTTGTCCACCGTGCTGGTGATTTGTCATCCGCATGGCACTCTCGACCGTCGAACAAAGCTCGCAACGGAGATTTCACGCGCTGGAATCGTCTTTGAATCGAACAAGATTTATGAGAATCAACTGCCTGGTTTTGTTAATACTTACGTGCGAAACAAGGGGGTTGAGATTGAAGCAAATGCCAATTACCTCCTATGTGAGTACGTAGGCGCGGATCTCAGCCGCCTTACAGGCGAGCTTGACAAACTCATTATTGCCATGCAGCCACAGATGGTTGCAACGGATGGGGTGGGAGCCGCTTCCAATTTGGATGCAAACTCGGTTAGTTCCAACTTGACCTCAAACCCTGCTGCTGCAAACCTCGCTGATCCGGCCGCCGCAAATACGGGCACTGGCACAAGGAGCGCTAAGATGATCACAGCCCAACTGATCCAAGACAATATAGGTATATCCAAAGACTATAACACGTTCGAACTGACCGATGCCCTTGGAACGAAGGATGTGAAGAAGGCAATGCGTATTGTGAAATATTTTGACAGCAATCCGAAGAATTTTGCATTGCAGCCAACGCTGGCCACATTGTTCCGTTATTTCTCCGATTTACTGTTGGCTTTCTATTCGCCTGTGCGCACGGAAGCGGGTGTTGCTGCATGGTTGGAACAGTCGGCTTGGCAAGTCCGGAAGAACGTAATGCCAGCCATGCGAAATTACACCGCAATGAAGGCTTTTCAGATTGTAGGCGAAATACGCAAAATTGACGGGGCATCCAAGGGGGTGGGAGGCCAGCATACCACCGATGGAGACCTCCTGAAAGAGCTCGTTTATTTCATTCTGCACTGATTTCCTCTCTGGATGGTCGTTTCTTCCTGACACAGTTTTTGTCACCTACCAATCCTGTTTTTCAGTTGTTTTGAAGGAAAACAAGCGTGCTGAGAATCGCTCAGAATCGTTTGTTTGTACATTTCCCAGGCTCCATTTCATTCTGGGCGTTTTTCACGTTTTAGTGCGCTTCCGGATTTCCGTTTGCAAACTTTTACATTTATTTCACCAAATCGCATTTGTAAATCTAAAGTGAGGGAGAGGCAAAGATGTGTAATTTCTAAATTTATTTACAAAGGCGAACCAATTTAGAAAGAAGAAAGTTTACCTTTTGAAATCTAAACACGACAAATTAAAAAGATAAACGAATAATTATACGTATGGTTTTGCTCTTTCTATATCATTAAATATAAGTTAGTTATATGTTTTGTTTATATCTTTTAGCCTCTAAATTCATGCTTTTTCTGGCATTTTGAGCCAGAATATGGATGGAGGGTCCAATTTTATCGGTAATAACTAAATTAAACTTAGTTAGTTAAGTGGTAATAACTAAAGTGGTTTATTTAACCAAATCAGATGTCTCCTTAATTCTTTAGGTTTATAAATACAAATTTAGCGTATATGTGGTTTTACTTATTGAATTTGTAAATCTTCATAGATTCCGATACTTAAATTTTCAACTTTATTAAGCAAAAATTTGGCGGATTCAGAACTTTTACTTTACTTTGCAGCGTCAAAACCGGAGGAGGTGTCATAGCCTCTGACAAATGCGATACGATTACAGCATGAATAATAGAATACAACAAGTACGTCAGCACACCAATCTCTCTCAAAAAGATTTTGCTGCTCTCACTGGTATTTCTGCTGCTACCCTTTCGCAGATCCTTTCTGGTAAGCAAGCGCCCACGATAAAGACTATTGAAGCTATTCATAGTGCACTGCCCGAAATCAGTTTGGACTGGCTTATGTTTGGCAAGGGTGAAATGCTCCAGGCAGATCAGGTTGCCGAAGGCTCTCAACCTGAAGTTACCTCTGCACATGCTGAGGTCTCGCAACGGTTCGAGCGTGAATCCAATATTGGAGGAATGCAGGCTACCCTTTTCGCCCCTTACGATGATCAACGCAGGCGTAATGAAAATCCAGCCAAGGCGAATCCTTCGGACGATGGGAAAAAAACCGACAAGCGGCAACGCTATATTACAGAGATACGCGTGTTCTATAGTGATGGAACGTTCGAGTCCTTTGCGGGCAATAAACAACCTTAGGCGTCGTCTCTCCGATAAGATTTGAAGCTACAGAGCGACCTTTTTTCATAAGCATATCCATATATCACTTTTACCCAAAAGACAGATCGGTGTCGTTTTCTACTCCTTATTTTTCTGCACCGGTCAAAAGGGGCTTCCTCCCGTGAGGGACGAGGTCCCCTTTTTTTAAGTACCACCCAGCATGGGCGTGCGCTATAGGTGCAAGCTACCCCCCCCAGGAAAAGTGAAAAACACAAATGTACCTGCGTACCTGCGTACCTGCGTACGTGCGTGCCAGGAAGCCTTTCGCCCCCACGTGCAAAATGAAAAAACACAAATGTACCTGCGTACGTGCGTTCCAGGAAGCCTTTCGCCCCCCCACGTGCAAAATGAAAAAACACAAATGTACCTGCGTACGTGCGTACCTGCGTACCTGCGTGCCAGGAAGCCTTTCGCCCCCACGTGCAAATGAAAAACACAAATGTACATGTGTACGTGCGTACAAGCGTACAAGCGTACCTGCGTCAGCTGGCTACCATTGTCTGAT
>JAFXQT010000088.1 GCA_017526905.1 Bacteroidaceae bacterium
CCCAGATTGATGCTTTCAAGGCCCGCCAGACCCTCTATTAGACCCTGCGCCGCGCGAGCGAGGTGGAGGCCGATGCTACAGCAGCCCTGGCTCTGTACAACAACACTGCTGCCACCGCCGAGGAACTGCTGCAGGCCAACACCGAGCTGGAGGCTTCGGTGAACCGCGCCTACTATGAGAACCTCTGGGCCGACGCCAGCGAGAGCAACCCGCTGGACGTGACCGACGACTGCCTGACGAACCCCTCCTTCGAAACACGCAACATCGATGGCTGGCTGTGCACCTTCAGGAGCGGCGTGAATGCCGACAACGTGGGCTTCCAGTCGGGCGAGGACGGTAACGGACGCATGGGCTACACCAACGGCGACGTGAACATCCACAACTTCATCGAGGCATGGAAGAACGCATGGGGCGACTCCAACCTGACCATCGGCGACGGCGAACTCTCACAGACCGTGAAGGGTGTGCCCGCCGGACGCTACGTGCTCTCGGCCGACGCTATCGCCGTGCACCAGAGCGATGGCAGCAAGAACCCCGTGAAGGGCGTGTACCTGTTCATCAAGGCCGGACGATTTGAGGAGAAGATCAACATTGCCACCGGCAATGAAGCCCCCCAGCACTTCGAAGTGGAATTCCTGAACGAGGGCGCCGACGAGATGACGTTCGGCCTGCGCACCGAAAGCTGCAACGCCAACTGGATTGCTGCCGATAACTTCCGCATCGAATACTACGGCAAAAACGAACAGAGCATCGAACGCTTGATGCTGGACAAGCTCATTACACAATACGGCGACAACGGCGACGACTTCTGCAACGCAGCCCTCTATCAGGCCTACACCGATGCTCTGGAGGAGGCCGAACGGCTGGTAGAAAGCGGCACCGACGAGGAGTGCTACAACTACATGGAAGTGCTCACAGCCAAGTTCCAAGAGGTGCAGGCTTCCCGTCAGGACTACCTCGAACTGGACAAAATTCAGGAACACGCCCAGCAGATGGCCGAGATGGTGGCTCAGAACAACCCGCAGTGGGACGACCTGGGCGACGCACTGCAGGCCCTCTCGGATGATATCACCGACAAGCTGGACAACCTCACCGCCGACTCGGCCTACCTGAACCAGGTGCGTGGCAAGGACATGGAGATGATACGCACCTACATCAGCGACGGTGCCAAGGTGAAGGAAGGCGACAACCTGACCATCCTACTGGAGAACGCCGACTTCCAGACCACCGCTGCCGACAAGACCGTGGTGCCCGGATGGACCGTGACCGAGGGCAGCATCACCGAACTGTCTAAGGACTGGGGCGACATCGAGGTGTACATGCGCAAGTGCAACCTGGAACAAGTCATCAAGAACATGCCTATGGGTGCCTATGACATCAGCGTGCAAGGCTTCGTCCGCGGCGACGAGAAGGGCGTTGAACTCTATGCCGGCGACTCGAAGACCTACTTCAAGAACATCGGCAGCGAATACAGCGACAAGCCCAGCTTCGGCACACACGATGAAATCATGGCCCTCATCGACCAGCAGGGACACCCCTGGCCCATGGACAGCCCCGACGAGAACACCATCGAAGGCCAGTACGTGTACCGACCCAACTCCATGCAGGGTGCATCCATCTACTTCGGACAGACCAACCCGCTGACGCAGAAGCCCTTCTACCAGAACACCTGCCGCATCGTGCTGACACAAGCCGGCGACCTGAAGATTGGCGTGCGCGTGAACGTGGACAACGTGTGGGTGCTTTGGGATAACTTCCGCATCGCCTACGCAGGCAACGAGCCTTACATGTATGCTGATGAGATCCGCAACCGCCAGGATGCCGTGCGCAGCGCACTGGAAGCCGAGGGTGCCGTGATCACCGCACGTGCCAACGAACTGGCCGAGGCTGCCATCAAGGCCGGCGACGACGCCATCAAAGGCACCAGCGTGGACGATTGCATCGCTGCCATGAAGCAGCTGGACGAGGCTCAGGCATACGCCGCCGAGGGCGCTGCACTGTCGGCTGAAATGGTCAGCGTGGCCGAGTTCTACATGGGCCTGCTTGAAACCATCGACTCCAGCGACGACGCCTACCGCGAGTTCGTGCTCGACGCCTGGGAGAACCGCTCGCCAGAACGCTTCGAGAGCAACGAGGCCATCAAGGAAGCCACTCAATACATGAAGGACGGTTGGGCCGGATACGTGATGTACGACGTGAAGGACATCGCTACCGTTGAGGATCCCGTGGATGTAACAAACATCATCTACAACTACGACTACATGGATCCCATCACCATGGAATACTCTGACAATGGCTGGGACATCACCACCGACGGCGGCAACCATACAGCCAACGAAGGCGAACTGGAATGCTTCGGCAACAACAGTTTCGACGTGAGCCAAAGCCTCACGGGCCTGGCACCCGGCTTCTACATCTTGGGCGTGAACGGCTTCTACCGCGCTGGTGCACCCAACGAGATGACTGACTCGCTGGCACAGGTGCGCAACGCACTGCTCTATGCCGACACCGAGAAGGGTTCTTTCGAGGAGCCGCTGATGAACGCCATGGACGGCGCCGAACTGATGGCTGTTGAAGTGGGCTCGGAAAGCAAGATTGTGCTCTCTGACGAGGTGGAACGCTGGATTCCGAACGACATGGTGGCTGCCAAGCTGTACATGGACCTGGGCTACTACGAGAACCAAAAGATATTTGAAGTGGGCGAGGACGGCAAGGCTACCATCGGTATCCGCAAGAACGTAAGCATCCCCTCCGACTGGACCATCTTCACCAACTGGACGCTCAGCTACATGGGCACCACGCCTCCCGATGCCATCAAGAGCATCGACGCTGCTCGCAGCCTGAAGGCCGGCAACGCTGTCTATGACCTGGCCGGACGCCGTGTGGCACAGCCCAAGCGCGGCCTGTACATCATGGGCGGACGCAAGGTGATTGTGAAGTAAAACTGAAGCAGAATGGCAGCAGTGCCCATGCCAACTGAAACAACCGGCATGAAAGCACCGCTGCCACTCCATTCAAGGCCCCAGAACAAGGCGCGCTAATAAAAAGCCAACTGAAGCCATTACTGAGGCCATAAGCATATAGGGAGAGCCAATATTGGCTCTCCCTTCTTATTGCCCCCTCTTTGTATACAGCCGCTACAAGGTCGAAGGCTGCAATGCTTGCAACCCTTACAATAACACCAACATGATGCCGCCCTGATGACCAATGGGGATAGAAAAAAGGTTGCAAGGCTGAGGCACACGACCTCTGAACCTTGCAACCTTTATAAGGTATGCCCTGACAATGAGTGCTTGTACAATTGGCAGGGCACAAACGGAATAGACCTTAGTCGGCCAGCTTAGCCTTGATGAACTCGCGGTTCAGGCGGGCGATGTTGGCGATGGTCTCGTTCTTCGGGCACACAGCCTCACAGGCGCGTGTGTTGGTGCAGTTGCCGAAGCCGAGCTCGTCCATCTTTGCAACCATCGCTTTTGCGCGTTTTGCGGCCTCTGGACGGCCTTGCGGCAGCAGCGCAAGCTGAGATACCTTGGAGCTGACGAAAAGCATGGCAGAGCCATTCTTACAGGCTGCTACGCAGGCACCGCAACCGATGCAGCTGGCGCAATCCATGGCTTCGTCGGCATCCTGCTTGGGAATGAGGATTGCATTGGCATCCTGCGCCTGACCGGTGCGGATGGTGGTGTAGCCGCCTGCCTGGATGATTTTGTCGAAAGCAGAACGGTCCACCATGCAGTCCTTGATGACGGGGAAGCCGGCCGAGCGCCAGGGCTCTACGGTGATGGTCTCGCCATCCTTGAAGCGCCGCATGTAGAGCTGGCAGGTGGTGGCACCGCGCTCGGTCTTGCCGTGGGGTGTACCGTTGATGTAGAGCGAGCACATGCCGCAGATACCCTCGCGGCAGTCGTGATCGAAGACGAAAGGCTCCTTGCCGGCCTCGATGAGTTCCTCGTTCATGATGTCGAGGGCTTCGAGGAAGGAGGTATCGTCGGGAATATTCTTCAACTCGTGTGTGTCGAAGTGGCCCTTCTCCTTCGGGCCGTTCTGTTTCCAGAACTTGATGGTAACGGATATATTCTTTGCCATAATATTTGAGACCCACCCCCCTGCCCCTCCCGTTAGGGAGGGGAGCAGAATGTATCTGACTCTTTAGGGGGTCATTAGGGCGATTCTTTAATGTTAATAATAAAAAACCTGTTCTTGAAAGGTGACCACTCCCTCCCTACAAGGGAGGGTGAGGGGAGGGTCCTAGTTCTTATAATTTCTGGTCTGTACCTTGATAGCCTCGTACTCCAGGGGCTCCCTGATGAGTTCGGGATCTTTGTCGGCACCCTGATACTCCCAGCAGCCTACGTAGAAGTAGTTCTCGTCGTCGCGCTTGGCTTCGCCTTCCTCGGTCTGGTACTCCTCGCGGAAGTGACCGCCGCAGCTCTCGTTACGGCTGAGGGCGTCGTGAGCCACGAGCTCGCCCATGGTAAAGAAGTCGCGCAGGTGGATAGCCTTGTCGAGTTCCACGTTGAGGCCTTCCTTCGAACCGGGCACGAAGAGGTTAGTATCGAACTCCTTTTGCAGTTCCTTCATCTTCTGGATGCCGGTCTTCAGGCCCTCGGCGGTGCGGCCCATGCCGACGTACTCCCACATAATGTGGCCGAGCTCCTTGTGGATGCTGTCCACAGAGCGCTTACCCTTGATGTTCATGAGGCGGTCGATTTCCTTCTCAACACCCTTCTCTGCCTCGGCAAACTCGGGCAGGTCGGTGCTGATGCGCGGCCAGATGGCCTGGTCGGCCAGGTAGTTCTGGATGGTGTAAGGCAGCACGAAGTAGCCGTCGGCCAAGCCCTGCATCAGCGCGCTGGCACCGAGGCGGTTGGCGCCGTGGTCGGAGAAGTTGCACTCGCCGATGGCGAAGAGGCCGGGGATGGAGGTCTGCAGCTCGTAGTCCACCC
>JAFXQT010000089.1 GCA_017526905.1 Bacteroidaceae bacterium
AAGGTGTGTTCTATTAATTAATAAATTCTCTATGAATTATCTTTGTTTGCTCTTGCCTCTTTCCGGCATCTTTTGCTCCAAGTCCTTGGGACGTTCTTGAAGTGTCAAGCGTCGCAAGCGCCGAGTGGCCCGCTACGCCCCGGCGGTCTTGAAACAAAATCTGTTCGGAAATAGCCTAAGAGCAATTCAAAGCTAATTTATAGAACACACCATAAATCATTGATACCGCTTGGAGCGTTCCTTATACATAAGGTCCCACTGAAGCGGAAAGCGCAGAAAGGATTCGAACGGCACCCCCTTTAGGGTCGTTTTAGTTGGGCTCTTCAACCGAAGCATACACCGATACACGCCTAATGGTGTAGCTTGTTCGGTCGCGAGCGAACAACCTACACAGCTACGCTTTCAGGCTGCAGCGCAAAGGTGAGTGCTCGCTTTCAGGTTGCAACGCAAAGGTGTGTGTTCGCTTTCAGGCTGCAACGCAAAGATGTGTGGGCATGCGTGGCAGGACGTATTGATGGCGATTTGTAACTTTGTTTGCGCGCACACGCGTGTAAACTCACTTTTGCATACACTTATACACTCTTCTATACCTAATATATTGTGTTTAAACTTTCTACGCTTCTATTTTTTGGTGTATTTTGGGTGTATTTGTGAGTGTATGAGTGTATATTGTTATGAAAAAGTGTCGAAAACTTTGCACAAATGGTATAAAATGACGCAAGCTTTTCCCATTCCATACACCCATACACCCTCAAATACACCCTAAATACACCATCATTTAAGCATGTAAATGACTGGACTATAGATAAATAAATACATTTAGGTGTATTAGTGTATGGAAAATCGTTCTTTATACACGCGTAGCAAAATGTAAGATGTTCAAGTTCCTCTACGTTTGCAGGGAGTAACTTCAGCTATATACCTGAGCCCACTTTAAAAAGTCCAAAGGGATGAAAAGACCACAAGAAGTGTGGGGCCTGTTTTCCGCGTTGGGTCACTCAAGTGCCCTTTCGCCAGTCAGGCACCACCAGTTGGCATAGCTCAGACTGCTCTTCGTCCATCCCCAGATATACCCGCTTGGTCTGCTTTGACTTCGGCAGAGTGTAAGTAATGGCGTACATGTTCTTGACCAGTTCCTGTGCCCGGTAGATGGTTATCTCTGATTTTGCGGCCTTCAGTATGCGTTCGAGTTCCAGCATAATCGTGTATGCTGTGAAGCAGATGCAGATGTGCCCTTCAATTCTGTTTCGGAGCCTGTGGTAGATAGGGCGCACGACCAGGTCAAACTTGTTCATCCTGAAAGCCCGCTCGATAAACCAAAGATTGGAGTAGCTGGCGATGACCTCACCCTTTTCCAGCGTGGTGTTGGTGAGATAGCCCTTTATGCCGTCTCATGCGGCATCGGCCTCATACCTCTCCATGTTGATGCTGATAGTCACCTCACCCTCCATCTTGAGGTACTTGTTGTACCCCCGGTTGTTGATGTTCTGCTTCGTCAGCCTGCCGCTGGCCATCTTCTTCTGGAGCCTCGCCAGTCCACGCTGTCGGTTGTGTGCATCCTTCCTGGCACGTTTCTCGGTACATGACAGGACAAGCCTCACTCCGCCGCCCTTCTCTATTTCCACGACATCGCCATACTTCATGCCCAAGGAGAGAATCTGTTCCTTGACCTTTTCACTCTCCGATTTCGGCCTTGCACCAAGGATAAGGCCCCTCCATCTCCTGAATGAAGGACGATGCTTGTTGCAACAGCTTTTCCAACGCTGCCGTGTCGTTGGGATGGGCGGAACCGAAGGATTTTACCAATCGCTGCTTACGGGACTTGGTCGTGCTGAGGACAAAAACGCTGATCGTCCCTGATTTGTTGCGCTTCTTTCGGATAAACATAGTGCAAAGTTAGTGCGGGTCACTCACATTTGCAACTTTTTGGCTCCCAACTGCTTGATTTTTAGGATAGTTTAATTTTAGAGGCAGAGAAGCGCGGAAAACAGGACCGACAAACACAGGGTTGACGATGTTATGGGCGTCGTCATCCACATAGTCGGCGGCCTTGTCCCACTTGATGATGTAGGGCACGCCGGCAAAGAGCGTGTTCTCCATCTCCGGGTCATCATTCCAAGACTTCCTAAAGGTGAGGTTGAGCGTGGTGCCCTCGATGCTGGCGGCGGTCACGGTGCGGTAGGTGGCGCCGTAGAGCGGGCCGTCGGGGTCGGTCATATCCACGTCGAAGGGCAGGCACAGCGTGTTCCACTTGCCGTCCTTGTAGAGTGTGCGGCCGGCGAGTGTCACGTCAGCCCGTCCGCCGTAGTTGGCGATGATGTCCGTAGGACATCGGCATTGTCGGCATTGTCGGCCAATTCGGCGGCCCGATAGCTGATGGTCACCTCGACCGAGCCAGCGACCTCGTTGTAAATGTCATCGCCGGGTACTTTGTAATATACGGTGTAGGTTCCGGCATCCGTAGCTGTGGGGATGAACGTTGTATAGTCGTCGCCGCCGGTCAAGCTGTAGGTCATTATGCCGTTGTCGGTCGTGCCTGCTGCTACGAGCGGCTGCGCCGAGCCGTTGTAGACGAGGTCGGCTATGGGCGGTTAGGCAGATGCGGTAAAGTGTATGTGCTAAAAGAAAAGTTGTTCGGCCGCCGACATGCCTTTTCCAATGGTGTAACTACCACTTGCCATAATCCAGGAATTCCCCACGGACAACTGCCCATGGGGAATCAGTACGGACAGGCAAGCGTCACACTGTTGCAATAATGACGAGTGCGGTGCTTGCCGATAAAAACTCTTGACTAAGGGCCTTACTTGGCGGGAGGCCAACCGATGGGGTTGTTGAGCAGGGGCACCTGCTGCGGGGTGAGGCCGAGTTCGCGCGAGAGCCCGACGGTGTCCATCATCATGCGCGGCACGGTGTTCAAGCCGAGGGCGGTACACACCAGGCAGATGTTCTCCGACACGTATGCAGCATCGTACTTGCCCATGTCGGCAGCGCCGCGCGAACGGTTGCCAAAGCGGCTCTGATCGCTGACCATGATGAGGGAAACGGGTGCCTGGGTGACGAACTGCTGGCCGGCTGCGAGGTACGGACGGACGTCCTTCTCGGTGACCTGCTTCAGCGTGTTCGTGCGCGGATCGTAGAGGAAGGCCCCGTCCTGACGGGCCACATAGATCAGGATGTCCTGCGCGTTGATGGCGCTGGGGGCCGTGATCTTCTTCTCCTTTTCGCGGTTGATGCCGCAAGCGGCCCACAGCACGGTGGACAGTGTCTTGGCATCGATCTCGCGCTGGGAGAAGGCGCGGGCAGAGGCGCGCTTGGACAGCGCCTCCAACAATGACATGCCGGCCTTGGTCTGGGGCTTGGGCAACTTGTAATCCTTGGCCTGGCCGGACAGGCAGAACGCAGCCAGGAGCATGACGGAAAGAATGTGTTTCATCATTGTGTCTATGGGGTTAAGGGGAGGGTAAAAGGTTCAGTCTCTGCTGCGCAAGCCCATGCGGGCCTCGACCACATTGACCACATAGTCGCCCAGTTTCTCGCACTCGTTGACCAGGTCCATGTAGATGGTGCCCACGGCATAGGTGTATTCGTGGTTGTTCACGTCGATGATGTTCTGCTGCTTCAGCTGGTTGCGGTAGTTGTTTATTTCGTGCTCGGTGTTGAACGTGCGGTTCACATCGAACGTTTCCTTGCGCCCGGTCATCAGCTGGTTCATCAAGGTGAGCGCGTCGTTGGTCAGCTCCATCATCTGATGCAGATGGCTGTACTGCTGCTCGGTGAAGTGGTCCTGCTTGGCTATGTATTTGCGGGAAATGGAACGGGCCATGTTGTAGCAGGCGTCGCCGATGCTCTCCAGTTCGCTGATTTCGCGCAGCATGGCACGAATCTTGGCCTTGGTCTCATCGCTGAGGTGGGCATCGCTCACCTGGTCGAGGTAATTGGCTATCTCCAGTTCCATGTTGTCGGAAATGTTCTCGTACTTCTCTATACGCGAGAACAGCTTGTTGAACTCCTCGGCCTGGTTGTCCTTTTTCTTGCCGGTGAGTGAGGATGAGAGGGTGAGCAACTCGCGCACCATGGAGAACATGCGCTGCATGCGCTCGGAGAAGAACTCGATTTCCTTGTGCGCCTCCAGGACGGACAGCTCGGGGGTCTTCATGAAGCCGGCGGTGATGAAATGCAGGCGGAAATCCTCCTCTTCGTCCATCTTCTTGGATTTGATGACCCAGCACACGAACTTCTCAATCTGCGGAATGAACCAAATGAGAATGGCCGTGTTGACCACGTTGAACGTGGTGTGGAAGGCGGCCAGCACATAATTCAGCTTGCCCACGTTGGCCATGAACTCGGCATGAGTGGCCTGGTCCTTGGTCATTTCCACATCGAAGCCAACCCAATCGCACACCATATCGACGAAGTAGCGGAACACGAACATAATCCACAACACGCCAAACACGTTGAAGAACAGGTGTGCCAGAGCGGCACGCCGTGCCTGTGTGTTGGCCGAGAGGGCTGCAAGGTTGGAGGTGATGGTGGTGCCGATATTCTCGCCCAGCACCAAGGCGATGCCCTGATAGATGGGCATTGCACCGGTGGAGCAGAGCAACATCGTAATGGCCATCACGGCCGCCGACGACTGCACGCAGAACGTCATGAGGCCGCCCAGCAACAGGAAGATGATGGTGGTGAGGAAGGAATCGGGGTCGAACGACTTGAAGAAGGAGGTAACAGCCTCGTTATTGGCCAGATCCATGGACATGCCCGTGGCCTTCAGGGTGGTGAGGCCCAGCAGCAACAGTCCGATACCAAACAGGAAGTCGCCCACGTATCTGTGCCGCTTCATATAAATAAGCACGATGCCCACAAAAAAGCCCACATAGGAAATGATGCTGATATCGAACGGGGAGGCATCGCTGCCCGATGTGCCCAGTGCCATGATCCAGGCTGTGAGCGTGGTGCCGATGTTGGCACCCATAATCACGGAGATGGCTTGTGCAAGGGTGAGCAGGCCGGCATTGACAAACGAAACGGTCATGACAGTGGTGGCCGTTGACGACTGAACCGACGCAGTGACAAGCGTGCCGGTGAGCATGCCCGTGAAGCGGTTGGTGGTCATGGCGCCAAGCACATGGCGCAGTTGCGGGCCCGCCATCTTCTGCAAGGCCTCGCTCATGGATTTCATACCGAACATGAGCAGGGCCAACGAGCCGAGAAGCTTAAAGATAATCCAAATAGACATAGGATAACAGGGGAGATAATAGGGATTTTAAGTTTCGGGAATGAGAGGGTGTAGCTTAACAGGAAGTTATGCCAGCATGACTGGCCGGAAGTTTTGGCACTGGGTGAGGGATGATACTATCGGACGCCGGGGGTGTTTCCCTGTTCACGGCACAAGCCTTCCTAGAGTGTAGCAAAGTAACTTCCATTTTAAGTTCCGACAGTTGGGTAATGAAAATTATGTAAGATATGGGTCCGTTGTGGGACTTTCGCCTGTAGGTGAATTGCATGCAACACCCGAGGGTTGCATAGAGTTCACTTTAAAGCTCTGCAAATATAGGTGGATTTTGTGTTATGGCGTGCAATGGCACGCATATAAGTTCTTTTTTTTAAGCGAAACGAAAAAAAAGGAGGCAAACGTTTGTCGGTTCTCACAAATTCTTCTTACCTTTGACCCCAACAATCTAACGAATACGACATCATGGCAAGTGTGAACAAGGTAATTCTGCTGGGCAACGTGGGCAAAGAGCCCGAGGTGCGCTACGTGGAAGCAGGCGTGGCTGTGGCACAATTCTCGCTGGCCACCACCGAACGTGGCTACAAACTGCAAAACGGCACAGAGGTGCCCGACCGCACGGAATGGCACAACGTCGTGGCTTGGCGCAAGCAGGCAGAAATCATCGAGAAATATGTTCACAAGGGCGACATGCTCTACGTTGAAGGCAAGATACACACCCGCTCCTACGACGATAAGCAAGGCGTGAAGCGCTACGTCACCGAAATCTGGGCCGACCAGATTGAGCTGATGCCACGCCAAGCAGCCGCCCCTGCTGCACAGTAACTTATGGACTATTATTTATCGGGCCTGACGGGCCTTTTTGACGGAATTACTACACAGGCTCCCACCATGGGGGCCATTGTTGCATTGGTAGTGGCCATTGTGCTGCTGGGCTGCTCGGCTTTTGTCAGCGGCAGCGAAATTGCCTTCTTCTCGCTCTCGCCATCGGACATGAACGAGATCGAGGACGAGAAACACCCTGCCGACACCAAGATAAAACGCTTGCTGGCCGACAGCGAACGCTTGCTGGCCACCATCCTGTGCAGCAACAACTTTGTGAACGTGGCCATCACGCTACTGCTCAACTACTTCTTCCTGCAAACCATCGACTTCGGTGTGAACAAGCTGCTGGAGTTTGTGTTCACCACCATTGTAATTACATTCATGCTCCTTATTCTTGGCGAGATCATGCCCAAGATTGCATCCGGGCAGAACGCCTTGCGCATGGCCCGTTTCTGCGCCCCAGCCTACCTGGTGCTGGAACGGCTCTGGTGGCCGGTGGCAACCCTGCTGGTGGGCAGCACCAAACTGACCAACCGCATCCTGTCACATGCGCCCCAGCAGCTGTCGGTTGACGATCTGGAGCAGGCACTGGAACTGACCGACAAGGACGAGATTCGCGAGGAGAACCAAATCCTGCAAGGTATCATCCGGTTCGGTGGCGAGATGGCACGGGAAGTGATGACGCCACGCGTGGACATGGTTGACCTGGACATCAAGACACCCTTCAACGAAGTGCTGCAATGTATTGTCGAAAACAACTACTCGCGCATACCCATCTATGCCGGTTCGGAGGATAACATACGCGGCATCCTCTATATCAAGGACCTGCTTCCGCACCTGGGCAAGCCTGCCACCTTCCGCTGGCAGACACTGGTGCGCCAAGCCACCTTCGTGCCAGAAACCAAGATGATTGACGACCTGCTGCGCGATTTCCAGGCTCAGAAGGTGCACATGGCCATCGTGGTGGACGAATTTGGCGGCACCAGCGGTCTGGTGACCATGGAGGACATCATCGAGGAGATTGTGGGCGAGATCGAGGACGAATACGACGAGGAGGAAAAGACCTACCAGCGCCTGAACCAAAACACCTATGTGTTCGAGGCCAAGACGCTGCTCTCGGACTTCTATAAGATTGTGCAGGTGGACGATGACACCTTCGACGAGGTGGTCGGCGATGCCGACACGCTGGCCGGCCTGCTGCTGGAACTGAAGGGCGAATTCCCCACCCTGCACGAACGCCTCACCTACGACCGCTTCGTGTTCGAAGTGTTGGAGATGGACGAACGTCGCATTGTCAAGATCAAGGTGATTATCAAGGAGGCAAAAGACTGAAGGCGGACGCTTGAAGATGGGAAATTGAAAAATGAAAGATTTCGCCCCTACCCTTCTGCGCTGGTACGCCACCAACGGACGCACGTTGCCGTGGCGCGGCACACACGACCCCTATCTCATTTGGGTAAGCGAAATCATACTTCAGCAAACACGTATTGAACAGGGGCGCGACTACTACCTGCGCTTCACCCGCCACTGGCCCACCGTGCAGGCCCTGGCCGCCGCCACCGAGGACGAGGTGCTGCTGCAATGGCAGGGACTGGGCTACTATAGCCGGGCACGTAACATGCTGCACGCTGCCCGCCAGGTAATGCAACAAGGCGGGACGTTTCCATGCACCATTGAGGGACTGCGCCAACTGAAAGGCGTCGGGCCCTATACAGCCGCTGCCATCGGGTCGATGGCCTTCGGCCTGCCTGTTGCCACTGTGGATGGCAACGTGTATCGCGTGCTGGCCCGCCACTTCGGCATAGACACCCCTATCAATTCCACCCAAGGCCAGAAGCTTTTTGCACAACTGGCCCAGTCGCTACTGCCACAGCAACAAGCAGCCGACTTCAACCAAGCCATGATGGACTTCGGAGCCATTCAGTGTACACCGCAGTCGCCCCATTGCGATACCTGCCCGCTGGCCGACACCTGCGTGGCATTGCACACGGATCAGACCGAGCGCCTGCCGGTGAAAGGAAACAAGACGAAAGTCACCACCCGCCGCCTTACATATATATATATAAGGTGTAACGGTTTCACGGCCATACACCGGCGTCCGGCCGGCGACATCTGGCAAGGCCTGTGGGAACCAGTGAAAATGGAAGAAGGGAAGATGAAAATGGAAGATGCCGTCTGTCTGCGCCAAAATGTGAAGCACGTGCTGACGCACCAAGTGCTGCTGGCCGACTTCTACCTGCTGCTTACCGACCAGCGCCCCGCCCTGCCCCCAGAC
Organism: Bacteroidaceae bacterium; assembly: GCA_017526905.1. GTDB lineage: Bacteria > Bacteroidota > Bacteroidia > Bacteroidales > Bacteroidaceae > Physcousia. Next base: position 8,331 of record JAFXQT010000089.1, read on the forward strand.
TACATTTGGGTACACGAATCCGAGCTGTCGGGCTATGCTGTGCCTCGGTTGGTGGAAATACTATTGGAAAGTGTACCCGAAATAACTGAATGAAGGTGAAACGCTTAATGTTTTCGGTCAAAAAAGCAAATATTTTTTCCCAAAAAAGTAAAAAGAAGCCTCTTTTGAATAAAAAAACACGCAAATATTTCTGTAACTGCTTGGAAATACCTACTTTTGCAAGCCTTTTTACAGGAACGTACATAAACCCATACATTAAAATACCACAAAAATGACAAAACAAGACATCGTCAACACCATCTCTGAACAGACCGGTCTTGACAAAGCCGTGGTTCTGACCACCATTGAAGCATTCATGGCAACCGTGAAAGATGCTCTCATCGAGAAGAAAGAAAATGTCTATCTGCGTGGATTCGGCAGCTTCATCCTGAAGCGTCGCGCTCAGAAGACTGCTCGCAACATCACCCAGAACACCACTATGATCATTGCCGAGCACAACATTCCCGCCTTCAAGCCCGCTAAGATCTTCTTTGAGGGTGTCAAGGCTGGCAAGTAAAGGGTCAGTAATTGACGATTTCACACCTTTGTTATAAACTCACTTATTAAATTATTACAGCTATGCCAAGCGGAAAGAAGAAGAAAAGACACAAAATGTCTACTCACAAGCGCAAAAAAAGACTGAGAAAGAACAGACATAAGAGCAAATAAGCTATTTGCTCTGCGACTCTCAGCCCTCAGCTTAGTGAGTCACAACGAGGAACAAACCGCGCTCACAACAAAGAGCCGATTTGTTCCTTGTTTGCAACAAACAAAACAACCAGAAACAAGTTACTGCAACAAAACTACATCACACTCACCACACTATGACCTGCGAAGTATTCGTAGATGTTCAGCCTAAGAAGATAGCCATTGCGCTGACTGAGGACAAACGCCTGGTGGAATACCAAGAGGAAGCCCAGTCGGCCAGTTTCAACGTAGGCAACATCTACTTTGCCAAGGTGCGAAAGCTTATGCCAGGCCTGAACGCCTGCTTTGTCAATGTGGGCTACGAGCGCGATGCCTTCATGCACTACCTGGATCTGGGCACTCAATTCAATTCATTTGCCAAGTACCTCAAGCAGGTAGGCAGCGACAAGAAGAAACTATTCCCCATCAGCAAGGCCAGCATTCAGCCCATCCTGCCGAAGGAAGGCACCATTTCCAGCACCCTTCAGCTGGGCCAGGAAGTGTTGGTGCAGATTGTCAAGGAACCCATCTCCACCAAAGGCCCACGCCTGACCTGTGAGATCACCTTCCCCGGACGTTTCCTGGTGCTCATCCCCTTCTCGGACAAGGTTCATGTTTCTTCCAAAATCAAATCCTCTGCCGAGCGTGCACGACTCAAGCAGCTCATCACCAGCATCAAGCCAAAGAACTTCGGCGTCATCGTGCGTACGGTGGCCGAAGGCAAGCGAACGGCCGAACTGGATGCCGAGCTGAAAATACTGGAGAAGCGATGGGACGATGCCATCGCACGCGCACACGCCGCCAAGGACCTGCCATGCCTGTGCTATGAGGAAACCAGCCGGACCGTAGCCCTGCTCAGAGACCTCTTCAACCCCACCTATCAGAACATCTATATCAACGATCAGGCGGTGTACGATGAAGTGAAGGACTACGTAAACCTCATCTCGCCCGAAAACGCGGAAATTGTCAAGCTCTACAAAGGCAAGTTGCCCATCTTTGACAATTTCGACGTGACGCGCCAGATCAAGACTTCGTTCGGCAAGACGGTCAGCTACAAGCATGGTGCCTACCTCATCATTGAACACACGGAGGCACTGCATGTGGTCGATGTGAACAGCGGAAACCGCGCCAAGAACCCCGACGGACAGGAAGCCAACGCACTGGAAGTGAACCTGGGCGCTGCCGACGAGCTGGCACGCCAGCTACGCTTGCGGGATATGGGCGGAATCATCGTGGTAGATTTCATCGACATGAATGTGGCAGAGGACCGACAGACACTCTACGAGCGCATGTGCGAGAACATGAAACGCGACCGCGCCCGACACAACATCCTGCCCTTGAGCAAATTCGGATTGATGCAGATTACCCGCCAGCGTGTGCGACCCGTGACGGAAGTAACCGTGGATGAGACTTGCCCCACCTGCATGGGAAAGGGTACGATCAAGTCCAGCTACCTCTTCACCGATGTATTGGAGAAGAAGATTGACATGTTAGTCAATCAGCTGGGCATTAAGACATTCACGCTACACGTTCACCCCTACGTAGCCGCCTACATCAACCAAGGCTTTCTTTCCATTCGCCTGCGGTGGCAGATGAAATACGGCTTCGGCGTCCGCATCACCCCTAACCAACGCCTCGCCTTCCTGCAATATGAGTTCTACGACTCCAATGGAGTTGAGATAGACATGAAATCGGAAGATGAGATGAGATGAAAAGCATCGCGGCACAACGCTCTTGCAGTTGTGCCGCGATTCTTTTTAGCAGTTGCTTGCCGGCTCGATGCATCAGAGCTGTGTGATTGTCATTACAAAGCGCGTCTGCGCATCCACCTCGAAACCGGCAGCCACGCGGCGCCCCACCACCCAGGCTATGCGGTCGCCACTCTCCACCACCAGCTGCCGTTCTTTTTCAAATACCGACAGTTTCTGATCCGTGAGCAAATCGCTCACCAAGCGTGTGCCCTCCATGCCGAAAGGCTGAAAGCGGTCGGCCTCGGCCGCCAGGCGCACTGTAAGTGGCAACGATAGTTTCTCCAGATCGAAGCAGGCTGTATGTGCCGCGCGCGGAATCTCAAAACCCGCATACATAGCTTGCCTGCGAATGAGCAAGCGCACACCGGGAGCCACCTCGGCCAATCCTTCCAAGGGCAACACCGTAGGCGGCACATCAAATCGGTCTGTCCGCCGCCGCCACAGCAAACGCCCACGGTCGCGCAACAGACGCCACTCGGCACTCTGCCACTCATGGCCCGGCTCACCGTCCAGATGCTCATACACCTCGGCAGCCTGTTCCGCACCGAAGTCACGCTCCTTCAGTATTTCATACAGCACAGTCCGCGGGGCCGTGGTGTTCTGCAGGGCTGCTATATCAATGCCATCGGTCGTTTCCACCTGTTGCCGTTCGCCCGCCAGCGCCTTGTCATAAAGCAGCGTGGCCTCTGCCATCCGCTGTCCTGTCTGGCAGAGCGTCTCTGCTATACGCGGGTTCAGTTGTGCCAGCAGCGGTATCACTTCAAGCCTTATTTTATTACGCCAAGCGGCATCTGCATCCCGGTTGGTCGAATCGGTCACCCACGTCTCGCCACGTTCTGTGAGCCATTCCTCAATCTCTGTCCGTGACACCTCGAGCAGCGGTCGCAGCAGCAACACTCCCGCCGATGCCGATGGGGCTGCAGAGGCTGCGTCTGATGCCTTGTCCGCAGCCAGCCAGCTGCACACACTCATGCCACACAGGCCACGTATGCCCGTTCCCCGCACCAGGTTCAGCAGCAGGGTCTCCGCCTGGTCGTCGCGGTGGTGCGCCACACAGATGCACTGCGCTGCTCGTCGGCGAGCCATCTGTCCGAACCAGTCATAACGCAGCTGACGCGCAGCCATCTCAATACTGATGCCTTGGCGCTGAGCCACGGCTTTGGTTCTGAAGTGCTTCACCGTGAGCGGAAGGTTGTGCAGCCTGCACACCTTGCGCACAAAGGCCTCATCGCGTTCGCTCTCAGCGCCCCGCAGCTCGAAGTTGCAGTGCAGGGCCTCCACAGCGAAGCCCAGCTCTTGCAGCGCCAACAGCAACGCCACACTGTCGGCACCGCCACTCACCCCCACCAGCACTGGTCCGCCAGCAGGTGCGATGCGACCTTCAGTGGCCACACGTATCTGTTCCAATAGTTTCATGGTGTAATGGTTTTACATGGTTAGAACGTAAGGAACGCCCCTTTTATTGTCTCATTTTTCGCCAAATCTGTGATGGGCATCGAAATAAAATGCCTATCTTTGCGCCACACAAACACATTTACCACACACATCACACATCAGCCACACGCATGAACCTCTTCCAACTGCTGCGCAAGATAGCGCCCTATGTCCGCCCCTATCGGTGGTTGGTCATCGTCACCCTCATCCTCACCTTCATCGGTTCGCTCATCGCACAGGTCAATGCCGTGGTGCTGGACCGCACTGTCGATGCCATCAATGCCCTGGTGTCACGGCCTCAGTTCGACTGGGCCCACGCTGCCCACATCCTCACCGTCATCAGCATCGTGCTGTTGGGCAAGGAAGTGCTGTCGGCAGCCATCACCTATGCGCAACAGTATTTCGGCGAACGCATGCGTATCTTCGTGTCGAAGGATCTGTCGCAGGCCGTCATTGACCGAATTCTCTCCTACCGCATGGCTTTCTTCTCGGCCAACGACAACGAAACCGGCAAATTGCAAACGCGCATAGACCAAGGAGTGAGCAGCCTTTCGGCCACGGTGCAGAACTTCTTCATCGACCTGCTCCCCCTCTTCACCAGTGCCGTGCTGGCACTCATACTGATGTTTGCCGCCAACGTGTGGGTGGGCCTCACCGCCCTGTTCATCGTGCCCGTGTATATTTGGATAACCATAGCCCAAGCGCGCAAGCTGCAAGGGTGGCGCCGCAACATGCGCATGTACCGCGAGCAGAAAAGCCACGGCGTGATGAACATCATCGAGAGCATCAGCGTGATCAAGTCGTTCAACCGCGAACAGATTGAGAGCCAGAAACAATGGAACCTCCAAACCGAGTTCACCAACAACCAGATGCTCGTCCGCAAGACCTCCTTCCGCTACGACGGACTGAAGAGTTTCGTTCGCCAAGTGGGCACAGTGCTCATCATCATACTCACTGCCTACCTTGTGCTGTCTGGCTACCCCGGCATGACGATTGGTAAGATTATGTATCACGTTATGCTCTTTGCCAATGTCACTGCCCCCATCACACAGCTGCAGCGCATCTTCGACCAGATGAACGATGCCCTCATCTATGCCGAGGGCTTCTTCGACATCCTGGATGCCGATGCCGAGCGCGAACCCACCGGCACCTACCGCCCCGATGTGGTGCACGGGCACTTCCAGCTGAGCGGCGTGGACTTCACCTACCCCAGCGGCACCAAAGCGCTGCACCACATTGACATGGACATCCGTCCGGGCCAGATCACCGCCTTTGTAGGCCTGTCCGGCGCCGGCAAGAGCACCATTGTGAACCTACTGGACAAGTTCTACGAGCCTGACAGCGGCCAGATTCTGCTGGATGGTGTTGACCTGCGGCAGTGGGACACGCACTTCCTTCGCGACAACATCGGTCTGGTGCTGCAGAAGAACCACATCTTCGACGGCACCATCCTGGAGAACATACGCTACGGTCGGCCCGACGCCACGCTGGCCGAGGTGGAGGATGCCGCGCGGAAGTCCTACATCTACGATCAGATTATGGCACTGCCCAACGGCTTCCAGAGCAAAGCCACGGCCCTCTCCGGCGGTCAGCAGCAACGCATTGCCATTGCGCGCATGTTCTTGAAGAACCCGCCCATCATCTTCCTCGACGAGCCCACCGCCTCGCTCGACGCCGTGGCCACCGAGCAGATCAAAGCCAGCATCGATGCCATCAAGCAAGGGCGCACCGTCATCATCATCTCCCACAGCATCTCTCAAATTATCGACTCCGACCTCATCTACGCCCTACAGAACGGGCGTGTGGAACAGAGCGGCGACCCAGAGGGGCTTTACAAGAAAGGCGGCGTTTACCGCGATGTAGTGGATGCTGCCGCACGCAGCCTCAATATAGACAAGCTGGCACGCACCATCGACCAAGAACTCAGTTCCTGAGGTGGGTCGTCCCCTACCGGAACCCGTATATTTCGCCTTTTTTGAAAGAAAAAGTGCAATAATCCTTGCAGGTTCAAAAAAAAGCAGTACCTTTGCATCCGCAAATGCCACAATGGTGCCTTGGATGAGTGGCTTAGTCAACGGTCTGCAAAACCGTCTACAGCAGTTCGAATCTGCTAGGCACCTCCAAAGAGGGCCTCTCTACCGAGAGGCCCTCTTTCCTTTTTGGCACTTTGTTTCTTCATGCCTGTGCCCTGCCAGGACACCTGTTATCTGTCAGCCGGCACTACCGCTGCGGCAACGGCTTCAGATTCCATTTGGCATTATCGGTACCAAAGTCCCATTCAGCCAATGTGGGTGTGCTGTCGGCTACCGAATAGAGCACATAGGTGGTGTTGACACCTTCCTTGCCAGGAATGGCACGCGGCAACAGCCGATAGGTGCCATCGGTCAACTGCTGTATGCACCACAACTGCTCCGGCGCACCGTTGAATACCGGCACTGTGGTCAGTTCCAGCGTGGCCGTGGCAGCCAGCGCACGCTCTGTTCCCTCCACCACAATCTTACAATATGGGCCGCCCAGACAACCTCCAGCTTCGGGCACGGGCACGATGGTCCAATGCTGGTGGGGCCTCATCATATAATCACCGCAGCGCACGCCGATAGCGCCCTGCGGCCAGGTGTCTGCCACCTGGCTCAGCTGTTGGTAGGGCACGGGATTGACAGGCTTGTCGGGATCAATGCGCCACCATGCCTGCCGTTCCTGTTGCAGGCGTACGAAATCCACCGCCAGTTCAAGGGCATATCCACGCCGTTCGGACAGGATCTCAAAAGTGCCGCTGCGGAAGCGTTCGCCCGCCACGGGCCAGCCGTTTTTCCACAGCAGCGGACGCAGTCCAAGAACACTCCGCCCGCCTCGGTCAAAGTCGGCCTCAAAGTGGCACGACATCACCTCCACCCCATCGGCCAACACCGTGCGGCCGAAATGTCCGGGGCCGCACACACCGTCGCCGGCAGCAATCACCATACGTCCGCCGCCCTGGCGCATGTCCCTGCCCACATTGTCCAGATAAGGACCGGTCACACTGCGCGAACGTCCCACCACGATATTATAGGTAGAGTTCACCCCATCGCAGCAGGTGCCATGCGTTCCCAACAGATAGTACCATCCGTCGCGGTAAATCAGATCCGTGGCCTCGCAGTCGATGGCCACATCCAGTTCCTCATTCCCTGCCACCCGCCGGCCTGTGGCAGGGTCCAGCTCGATCAGCCTGATGTTTCCGAAGTAAGTGCCGAAGGTGGTCCACAAACGTCCCGTGGTGGGATCCAGCATCAAGCAAGGATCAATCGCATCGCAATCCTCCAGCCCATCGCTGGCGGCCACCTCGACAGGTGTCGTGAAATGGAAGTCGGGCGAGTGCGGGTCCAACGACCGGTTCCACATGGTAAGGATGCGACCGTTATGTCCGCCGCCCAGTCCGCCGCCCGTGGCACCATAGATAAAAAGGTAGCGGTCGCCTATACGCAGCACATCGGGCGCAGCGCCGCCACCAGGACGTTCGGCCCCGCTGTGCCACACCCAGCCATCGTCCGAGATCAAGCCGCCACCCCCAGTCCCGTACGTATAGTACTTACCGTCGCACTGGGCAATGGTCGAAGGGTCGTGGATATATGGGGCACCAGTCTGAGCCTTTGCGCCCAGGCACACACAGGAAAAGAAAACTAAAGCAAGTGGTCTCATATCATCGGGTTATAATGTTATCGCTATTCAGTAACTGCACTCATTCCTCTCCTATCCTCACGCCCACCACAGGCTTCCCCTGTTTATCAATAAAGCGTGCGCAGAAGTCGCTCATACCAGGGCCATTTATCACGGCGCAGTGCAGCACATTACGGCCACGCCGGAGCGAAACGCGTGCCGACGCACCATCGTCGCGAACCATGCGGCGGTCGCCAGACAGCAGCAGGATTTCCTCGCCGTTCAGCCACCACTTTGAAGCGCCATTGCTGCCTGCTGCCAAACGCACATCGGGGATATCCTCGTCGCACATAATCACCGTCGCCGCCCAGAACAAGACGCCATAGGGCTGCATGCCCAGCAGGTCGGCAAAGCGAAACAGTTTCACGTTGTAGCGTTCGCTTTCCACCGCGTGCCAAGCCAGCCACCTGCCGCCTACCTTCACCTTCTGCCCGTCCTTGGGCATCGAGCGCTGGTCCACGGCGAAGGGCGGCGTGGCAAACGCTTCGTTCAGATAGCTGTCCGTGAAAACGGTATTGGAGGGATTCGGCTTGGCAATGGGTTCCAGCACCAGCCAACGGCGAATGAATCCCTCGCTGTCGGGCGTGGCCGGGGCTGCCTTGGCTGCCACAGACGAGAAGTAAGGCTCGCGCACCTTGAACTGCAGCCAATCTACGCTAATGCCTGCTCCCTCGGCCACCACACACAGGGTGCCGACACCCTCAGGCACCGATTCGAGCTGTGCCGTCAGCGTAACCCATTGCCCGCGCATGTCGCGATGGCGACCACCCTCTTGCTGCACCTTGATGGGCAGCCGGGCAATGACACGCCCCTTTGCATTGGTCTGTCGCACCACCAGCTGAGCATCGGCCATGGCCCGCACGTTGGCCACCAGGTAAACACCGCCCACATCCTTAGCGCGCAATGCACGCTGGGTGTTGAGCTGGCGCAGGTTACCGAAATCCACATCGGCATAGGTTATCCAACTGCCCGCCTGTGGCAACACGGCGTGCCAACCGCGAAAAGTATCGGCCGAATCGTTGTAGGCATAGGTCACCCCCGTGCTGCACGAGCTGTAGCGATCCACCTCGATGCACTGTGTGGCCGCATTCACGCCCACGCCGCGCAAGGTTGGCACCACCTCTCGGATGGTGCCGTCGGCATTAAAGAACAGCCTGTCGATATGTGCCGAACGCAGCTTGTCGAAGTGCGGCGAATAGTCGTTGTGGTGGTAAAAGAGCAGCCACTGGCCGCGATACTCAACAATGCTGTGGTGGTTGGTCCAGCAGCGGTTGGGGTGCTCCTTCATAATAATGCCCTTGAACTGCCATGGCCCCAACGGCTTATCGCTCATGGCATAGGCCAGCGTCTCAGTGCCGCCCTCGTGCCGCACCCAAGGGAAAGTCAGATAGTAGTGCCCACCATGTTTGAAGGCAAAGGGCCCTTCCTTGAAGCCGTCGGGCAGCCCCTGCATTTCCTGCACGCCACCATCCAGATGCTTCATGTCTGCATGCAGCCTGGCACCGCGCATGGGGCCGCCGGCCCAGTAGATATAAGCCTGCCCATCGTCGTCCACCAGCACACAGGGGTCTATGCCCGTCACGCCGGCAATGGGTTCGGGCTCGCAGGTGAACGGCCCCTCGGGCTGGTCGGCCGTGGCCACGCCAACGGCAAAGCCACGTCCCTGGCGGGGTGCATCGGGGAAATAGAAATAGTAGCGGCCATCCTTGCACACACAGTCGGGTGCCCACATAGAGTAGCCATCGGCCTTGCCCCAGGGCACCTCTGCCTGCGTCACAATCACGCCGTGGTCGGTCCATTCCGTGAGGTTCTCCGACGAGAACACATGGTAGTCGGCCATGCAGAACCAGTCCTGCCGCTGGCCGGCCGGAGCCGGTATGTCGTGCGATGGGTACAGATACACCTTGCCGTTAAACACGCGTGCCGTAGGGTCGGCCGTAAACTGGTCACGGACGATGGGATTCTGCCCCATCACCGTCCGGCCAACTGGTGCAAGTACAAAGAGGGTGCACCACGTCAGAAGATTGTGTTTCAGACTTAACATATACAACAATGTGAATAGTTTCTGCCGCGAATATAGGCATAAGACAGGACATAGGTACATGCGAGCGACCTAATTTCTGCCGGAAGATACAATTATGCACTACTTTTGAAGCGACGACGCAAGCCGCCTTCGTTTCTGCAAGACAAAAATGCGAGAGGCCGGACCTTAGTCCAGCCTCTCGCTCGTACGCTTATCTCCAACCTTGGTTGTTGCGTTCTTCTTCGGGACGCCAGTCGTCATCCCAAACATTGTAGTGCGGAGCGGCCGGCGTGACGTATACATTGCGTCAGCATTCTCACTTCACGACCACCTTGCGGCCCTGGCCGATGTAGAGCCCACGTGTGGGCTGTGCCACGCGCCGTCCGCTCAGGTCGTAGTAAGTGCCCTTGCCTGCCTTGGCTTCCAGCATTTGGCTTATCCGGGTTACGATGTCGTTGTTCAGATAGTAGCCCTTCACGCCACTGCCTGCCTCGCCTGCAATGTAGGCCCGGAAGCCAGTCAGGGTTTCGCCATCCCAGTGGAAGAAGCCCACCTTGTCCTCGCTGCTGCCCAGCACGTAGTGCGTGGCGCCGTCAAATGCGATCGGCAGATAGGTGCCCACCAGTGTTCCGCCGGTTGCGATGTCGGCAGCTTCAGCCGCGGGTGTGATGGTGGCTGTGGCCGATGCACTTTGGGCCACCAGCAGCACGGGAGTTCCGGCAGCAACGGTGGTCGATGGCTCGGACATGTTCAGTTCGGTGCCGTCCTTGGAAAGCGTGTAAGCCTCAGCCTCGGTCAAGGCTGCTGCATAGGGCAGGCAGAGGGTGGCGTAATAGTAGTCGTCGCCGCCATCGTCCAGGGCCACAGGCAGTTCCGTTACTGCTTCGAGATACCAACTGGTGTAGCGAGCATTGGTCGAAGCATTGATGGTCAGGTTGCCACCGCGGTCTGCACTGCTGGAATTATCGCCATTATCATAGAAATGGGCATTATTTGAGAGGATGGCATAGCCGCCATTGGTCTGCCCATCCTGGAAGGTAACCTGCGAAGCTGCATCGCCAGTAACCCAAGCCCAGGCACTGGTATTCATACCATTGCTCAAGCCCGAGCTGAAGTTGGTGAGTGTGGTGCCATCGAAGTAGAAGATGGTGCTGGCATCCGTGGCATCGCTCATGGCAAACTTATTGTTGCTGGCCAGGCCTGCTGCAAGATACTTGCTGCTGGTTTGGCCTTTGATGCGGTAGAAGCCGGCTGCGGGCAGGTTCAGCGCGTAGTTGGCAAGCATCTGTTGGGCAGCGGCCAGATTCTGCTCCGAGTATCCCGACTTCAGCTGAGCGATAAGCGCTGCTTCGTTGCCTGCGTAGCCAGCCAAATCACCGCTCACTTGATACTTGTTCAGCCCAGTGCCCCAATTGACGGCTTCGATCTGTGCAAGCAACTGGTTGTAGAGGGCCTCACCTTCGAGCACTTCCTCGGCAGTAAATGTCGAGCCCAAATCTGCCCCGTTAGTCCAATATGCCAAGGAGGTGCCGGGGGCGCGGTAATTCAGCGCATGGCCATCGGCATTGTAGATGAAGAAGCCACCAGTGAGGAAGGTGCTCGGAGTCAGAGACCACAGCTCATTATGACTCGTGCCAGGAGCAGCAAGAGAGGCATGAATACTGGCACCTGAATCGTCAATGCCAATGGTGGTGGCAGAACCGAGCACAAGGCCCGTTCCGGCTGCGCGGTTGATGATTTGGAAACCGGTGTAAGGAGAGCCTATGAAGGCCCACTGGTTGTTAGTGTCATCGTCTGTGGACGGCGCCTGCACATTATCTGCGCCATCGGCTACATAGACTGGGTAGTACGCATCCTTCAACTTCAGCTTATACCAGACAGGGGCGGTTGCATCGGCTGTGTATTTAACCAACGGCGCTGCCTTGGGTGTGGCAGTGAAAGTAGCCGTAGTAGCAGCCCCGCTCACGGTCAGGCTGATGGTATTGTAGTCGTAGAAACCAGACCTCTGATACTTTTCGGGCAGGGTGGTGATGACTTCGCCAATGCCCACCTTCTCTGCCTCCGGGCTTCGGAACAATTCGTTGTTGCTCTCATCCACAACCACGTAGGTCACCTCCGAAGCCGACAGGATGCGCAACGTGATATCCACAATCGTGCCACCATTGGCAATGATGTGGTTGCTGCTGGTTACATCGTTGATGTCCGCGCCTGGGTTGCCACCTGGGTCAGTGCTGGCCCAGTCCAGCTTGAAGCGTGCACGATAGTCGCCGGGTGTGGTGGGCATTGTGAATGCCGGCATCTCCTGCTTGCTGCTGTTCAACGCATTGCCTTGGTTGGCATAGGAGAGCAGTTCGCCATTATACTCGGTGTTTGCCGCTGTTTGGTGGTCGGGATTGGCCACGTAGAAGGCTCCGTCGTTGTCCAGGTCAACATAGAAGAAGCCGTGCATCCACTGGCCTTGGTAGCCGATGGCAGGAACCAATGTAGCGCCAGCCGGAACCACGAGTACCTGGTCGGTCAGGTCGCGATAGGCAGGCGTATTGAGCCCATCGTTGGTGATGTCGAAGGTCTTGTCGCCAATGCGGACATTGGTAATGAAACGGTCGGTACGTGTGTATTTCTGATCCTTCGAGAAGTTGATCGGCCAACGTCCATCCTCGCACTTCACCGTGATGGTGGTGCCGCTGATGGTCACCGTGGCCTTCATATAGTCGTATCCTGCAGGGAAGGTAACGACTACATCGTTTTCGGTGATAGCGCTCTGCGAAGTCACGCTGCCCCCATTGCTCACGGCCTCGTTCTTGACCGTGACGGCTGTTCCCTCCACGGCGCCATTGATCACGACTGTATAATCGTAAGTGCTTGAGGCATAGGTAAACGTAATGGTCTTGTCGGCATCGGCAGTCGCGCTGCCCGTGCCTTGAATTGTATAGCCTGCCAACTGGGGAGCCTTGATAGTGGCCCCTGTCTTCACGATCATTTCAGCAGGGTCTTGGACAGGATTGTTGCTGGCATCGACATACTGCACGTTTACGACATAGAAAGGACCATAGGTGATATAAGTGCTATAGCCGCCGGTGCCCGCGCGGAAGCCAAGGTTCACGGTGTTGCAGTTGTAATGGTTGCCGGCAGCATTGTCCAAACTGACATGCAGGTCGGCACTGGCAAATTCGGCGGCATAGTCGCCGGCGCGGCGGTTCACGGGCTTGAAGTCCAGCTTTGTGCTGGCATCGAAGTTGCCACCTTCGGCGGATACATAGTTGCCATCGCTGACGCGCTTGATGTTGTACCAACCATCGCCCGTGGTGCTACTTTCCAAGTCAAAGAGGTGCTCCTTATCCAGCGTACCGACAAAAGAGGTCGAAAAGCCGAACCAGTTGGGATAGCAGAACTGGGTGTTGCTGCTTGAACCTACAATGGCAAAATGCTTTCCTGTGCCTGCCAACGCGGTGAACTCATCGAACGTAAGCGGGCTGCCTGCACTTGCACGGTCCGTAACGGCCTGTGCCCAACCGGCAGCAGTCAGACAGGCCAATGCAATAAGTGTAAAGATTCTTTTCATAGGTCACAAAGATTATAGTTAGTATATGAAGGTATTCTTCGCATCCAATCGTGAGCCACGCCAATGTACATCCCCACATCCGATTCCCTTTGGCTCTGTTTCCCATTAGTATTACGGCACAAAGTTAGCGATAAGTTTTGAACAACCAACTATTCCGAGGAGTTTTTTTTCTTTATCAGCAGCAGTCCCTGCCCTCTGCACCACACCAAAAGGTCACGACACAGGGCTGCGCAGCCAGCCGCACGCACACGCCCCGCCAAGCCGCGGGCCAGTGCCAGCCTGGCAGCGGCTTGGCATCCGACCTGCGGCAGCAGGGCATGGTGCTTCAGGGCAGCGGCTCAGATGCCTTCGCCATCGGTAAAACCTATTTGCTTGATGGGCTTCGACTGCCGCACCACCGAGCAAGGCTCCACGTCGTGAGTAATCCACAGGTTGCCGCCCACCACGGCATCGTGGCCTATGGTGATGCGGCCCAGCACGGTGGTGTTGGCATAGATGGTCACGTTGTCCTGAATGATGGGATGGCGCGGCTGGTCGAGCAGGCGGCCCGAAGCATCGTGCTGGAAATTCTTGGCACCCAACGTAACGCCCTGATAGAGCATTACGTGGTTGCCGATGATGGCCGTGGCCCCGATGACGATGCCGGTGCCGTGGTCGATGGCAAAGGCCCGCCCGATGGTGGCGGCAGGGTGTATGTCGATGCCCGTGAGCGAGTGGGCACGCTCGGTGATGATGCGAGGCAGCAGGGGCACCCCTACCTGATGCAACAGGTGAGCCACCCTGTAGCTGAGTATGGCCACAATGGCCGGGTAGCAGCACAGCACTTCGGCCACCGATGTGGCTGCCGGGTCGCGCTGGCTGATGGCGGCCGCATCGGCCTGCAAGGCGCGCCACACCCCTGGCAACTGCTGCCAAAAGGCGGCGGCCAGGGCGGCGGCCCGCTCGTCGGGCTGGGCCTGCCCTGTGGGTGCAGTGGCCTCGGTGGCCTGCACACTCCAGCGTATCAGGCTGAGCAGCAACGCTTCCCTGGATGGCATAGGGGCGGACGCATCGAAGGGAGGAATGCCATGCTCCGCGAGCAGTTGCTGGCGGAGCACGGCAAGAAAGGTATCAACAGGTAACATGAAAGCTGTCGGTTTGTGGTTATAAGCAGGTGTTCACAATTGGTTTTATAAAGCTACTGAAGGTATGCCCGTTCGCGCACACTACACCTCGGCACCGAACAGGCCGGTGGAGAGGTAGCGCTCGCCTGTGTCGGGGAACACGGCCACGATGTTCTTGCCGGCATGTTCGGGCATGCGGGCCAGCCGCAGCGCAGCGGCATAGGCGGCACCGGAGGAGATGCCCACGAGCAGCCCTTCGCGCTGGGCCAACAGGCGGGCATGTTGGCGTGCCTCGTCGTCGGTCACGGTGAGCACCTCGTCGATGGCCGCAGCATCGTAGGTGTCGGGAACGAAACCGGCACCGATGCCCTGGATGGCGTGCTTGCCTGCCTGACCTGTCGAAAGCACTGCCGAGGTGGCAGGCTCTACGGCCACCACGCGGACGGACGGGTTGTGGCGCTTCAGCGCGCGTCCGGTGCCACTCACCGTGCCGCCGGTGCCCACGCCAGCCACCAATATATCGACCTGCCCATCGGTGTCGGCCCATATCTCCTGGGCTGTGGTGCGCTCATGCACGGCTGGATTAGCCGGGTTGACAAACTGGCCGAGGATGATGGCACCCGGTGTCTGGCTACTCAACTCGTTGGCGGCGGCAATGGCACCCTTCATGCCCTGAGCGCCGGGCGTGAGTTTCAGCTCGGCTCCATAGGCCTGCAGCAGTGCACGCCGTTCCACCGACATGGTGTCGGGCATAACCAACACCACCCGATAGCCCTTGCTGCGGCCCACCCATGCCAGGCCGATGCCGGTGTTGCCGCTGGTGGGCTCTACGATGGTGGCACCCGGCTGCAGCAGGCCACGCTGTTCGGCATCCTGAATCATGGCCAGCGCTATGCGGTCCTTCACGCTTCCGCCCGGGTTGAAATACTCAAGTTTGGCCACGACGGAGGCTTGTTGCCCCTCGGCCTCACGCAGGCGCAGCAACGGTGTGCGCCCAATCAGTTGGGTAAGGTTGTTGTAAATCATCATGTGTTTGTGTTTAGGTGGGTTCTATAAATTAGCTTTGAATAGCTCTTAGGCTATTTCCGAACAGATTTTGTTTCAAGGCCGCCGGGGCGTAGCGGGCTACGTCCCAAGGACTTGAAGCAAAAGATGCCGGAAAGAGGCAAGAGCGAACAAAGATAATTCATAGAGAATTTATTAATTAATAGAACGCACCTTTAATAAAGTGGTTATTAAGAAAAGGGTTGATTGTGAATGAACGGTGCAACACAAAACAAAGGTTCCGCCCATCAGTGTGGATGAGCGGAACCTCTGCCTATGTGTGTAGAATGAATCTTTTCCTGCCTATGGCACTACTATACACGCTTCTGACCCGCTCGGTTTGTAGCAGGGACAACAACACTGTGTATGGACGTTTGTGCCAGTCATGATGCCGCAAAGGTAATGGGCGCTGTAGCCCCAACGCAAGCATCCGGCTGTAAAAACGGCCGAAAGGTGCGAGATATTGACTTATATCAATCAGACACTGCCCATTTGCGGCCTTCGGAAACGACGATGCCGCGCGCCGGACGGCTCAGACGCTGGCCCGACACGCTATAGACGGCGCCTGAACCCGTGGCCTGGGCACCGGCCTCGGAAGCAGACGTCTGCGGAGCCTCAATGCTGCGGATGCCCACGGCGCTTTCGTAGATGCCGGCCAGCTCGTCGGCCGTGAGGGCATAGTTGTACACACGCACGTCATCCACAAGCGCCTTGAGCATGGGATCGGCGCTGAACTGGCTGCGCCCCACATAGTTGAACACAGGCTGGAAGTGGTGCGGACGTTCCTGAATGCTGGTGTTGCGTGCCACCTGCTTGCCATCCACATAGATGGTGATGGCATCGGCACCGAAACTGACGGCCACATGGCGCCAGCGGCGGGTGCTGATGGTGGCGCCCAGAGCCATGGTCTGCTCGGCACCGCCGTTCTTGATGGCCAGGCGCGGACCGCTGCCGCTCTGGGCCGTGAGGAACACGTAGTGGTCGGTGTCGGTGCCGAAATCGAACAGGCGGGCCCAGTTCTGTATGCCGGTGAGGTAGAACCAGCCGCACACGGTGAGCTCCTCCGAGGCGGCCACGGTGGCAGGCAGCTGCAGGAACTGCGAGCCGTCCAGACCGACGGCCTTGCCCACACGCCCCTCATCGTAGGTCGGGGTGCCGAACAAGGCAGCGTGGTTGCCGTTCACGGTGGTGTCGGCCAGGCTCTGTTCCATGCACAACTGCATGATGCAGGCGCGCTCGTCCGTCGCGGCTGCCTGGACAGGCTCCGTGGCTTCAGAGCGGTTTTGCGACAGGTCCTGCGCCTGCACCTTATAATAATAGGTGGTGGCTGGCAGGGCTGTGTTATCGACATAGGCAAAGGCATCGTCGGTACTTACCCGCTTGGAGGCAGGCACACGGGCAATGGTGTTCCACACCTGCTGGTCGGTGCTGCGCAGAACGACGAAATGCTGCATATCGACCTCCTTCTTGCCCGGCGTCCAGTCCAGACGTATGCTGCCGGGCTGCGGGGTGGCGGTGAGGCCGACGGGCATCTGCGGAGCCACGCTGTTGAAGCTGGCATCGCCGGGAATAAGCCGCCACTGCTGGCTTTCGGCACCTGTGCAGGGGGCCTGCACCACGGCACGGTTCGTAGCCTTCATCTGCGTGTCGCTGCCCTGCTGTATGTCCAGGCAGAAACCGCTATGCTTGCTCTTGATGTAGAAATAGCCGTCCTCGGCATATTCCAGGTACCACAGCTCGTTGTCGCCCAGACCGCCACGGTAGGCCACCACGGCCCCCTGGTTGTCCAGCGTCCAGTCGAGCAGGTCGGGCACATAGGTGGTATCGGCGGCGTTGCGCAGCGTTACGTAAGAGAAGTCGCCCCCACGGTCGCGAGGCACCCGGCGCAGGTTCCAACGCACGGTGTTGTAGGCTGTCTTGACCTGAGTGAGGGCCGCGCCATTGCTCAGGGTGCCGCCGGCAGGTGCCAGGTAACAGCCGCTGAAGCGGTTCACCAACCGGTAGGTGCCGTTCTGTATGGCAGGCATAATGTCCTCGCCGTCCTGAATGTTCACCAGGCCCTCGGCATTGGTCTGGCCCTGCTGGTAGCCTGTGCCGCCGGGCATCTGCATGAAATACTCGCGGGTGGGGCCCACGCCGTCGTACCACACATCGTGGTCCAAGGCCACAAAGCGGAAGTCGGTGGGATTGGCCTGGCGCTCGCTGCTGCCGCCGAAGCCCTGCACATAGCCGGCCGGATGGACGACGGTGGACGGGTGGCGATAGACGGAGGCTGCCGTCCAGCGCGAACGGTTCTCGGCATAGCCCAGGCGGGTGCCGCGCGAAGCCTTCATCCACTGGCTGCGTGTATGCTCGCAGGTGCCCCACCAGATGGCCTGCCCCAGACCGTAGTTGCTGGCTATCATGGCCTCCATGGTGTTGTGCAGCTCGTCGGCCATGCCAATTTTGCCATCGGCAGCCACTTGCTGGTAGAAGGCAGCAAACTTGTCGAACGAGCCGGCCAGCTGGTGTGTGTTGCCTATGTCGAGCGCACTCTTGCAATAGTTGTACCAATCGGCGGCCTGGTCGTCGTTCAGCGTGTTGCCGCCACAGGTCAGCACGCCCGCCATGGCCGGATCGGCCTTGATATTCTTGCAGATGGCCAGGAAGTCGGCCTTCGACCCCTGCTTCCACGCCGTGTAGTCGGGCTCGTTGAAAGGCGAAACGCTCTCCACCTTCAGGCCGGCCGTTTCAACGTGCTGCTTGGTCAGTTTGATCAACTGCGCCCAGCGTGTGCCACGGCTGGAGTTGTACCAGCTGTCCACGCCCGCCTCTTGGTCGGAATTGAGATTGATGGCGGCGTTGGGAGCCCATTTCTTCACATAGCCGATGCGGCGGTTCAGCACGCTCTTCTGGTCGTCGGAGAGCGCACCGTCGGCCACGCTATGGGTGGTTTGGAACGACAGGCGTACAATATCGATCATGTCCTGACCGGCAAACTGAACGCCGCGACGCAGGTTGGACTCGCTGATCCAGGCCAGGTCCAGGCCCCAGCGTATGTCGGGCAGTTTCTCGCCCGCATCGGCTATGCGGAAAGGCACGGTGGTGTGTGGCACTGGGGTGGCCACGGCATTGGAAGCGCCACTGAAAGGGGTGACGCCGGTCTGGGCGCTGGTTGCTGCAGGAACGAGCAACAACGCCGACACAGCAAAGCGTAGTAAGTACTTATGCATAGTGAATAGGTGCTTGGGGAAAATGAGCAGGAAAACGAACTCTTTCTGCGCACAAAAGTAATCGTTTGCCGTCATTCGGCCAAGCAAATCGCCTTTTTTCTGAGCCAAAGCCACCACACTGATACTGCGGCAGGCACCAACTACCCCACCCTACGCCACCCACACGCCTTCACTGAACACCCAACATACACGCTATAAATGGCCTACATGCGTTCTCTAAACAGCCCGTATTCGTGTTCTGAATGGCCTGCATTTGCGCGCTGAATAGCTTTATTCGCTCACGGAATGGCCTATATTCGCTCTCTGAATGGCTTGCATACCATGGATGTCGCGACTGTTCCGGCGCCCTACATTGCACTTTAACGCGGCCACACAAGCCTACACGGGCGAGGACAAACGGAATTATACGTACGTACAAATATAAATTATACGTACGTATAACTACATGTTGTACGTACGTATAACTACAAGTTGTACGTACGTATAAATATAGGTTGTACGTACGTATAATTTTGCTTGAGGCCTTGGGTGTATGCATGTGGGGGTAATGATGTGCACAATTAGCCTTATAGATAAACATCTATGACACAAAGAGTAAAGGGATTCGGCCCTTGCTTTTGTTGCAAGCGCCTCTGGGCCGCAATGCCATTGTGGCAAGCACGTCCGAACGGTACAACAGAATTAGCCCAGCCTACAGGGCCGACAGCACCCACTGGGCCTGCTCGCGGCGCAAGGCCTCGTTCTGCCCGCCGCAGACGCTGTCCAACAGCGCCCAGAACTGCGGGCTGTGATCCATGTGGCGGGTGTGGCACAGTTCGTGCAGCATGGTGTAGTCCTGCAGGTGCGGAGGCAGCAAGGCGAGCCAAAGGGAGAGGTTGATGCTGCCGCTGGCGGAGCAACTGCCCCACCGTGTGCGCGACTGGTTGATGCGCAACGAACGGTAGCTGAAGCCATGCTGGCGGGCCAGTTCGGCCAGTCGCGATGGGAAAGTGCGATGGGCGCGCTGGCGCAACACGGCCATGAGCAACAGGTGGCGCAACTGGTCGGGACTGATGTCCGGCCGGATCAGCTGCGGGTTCAGCCGCTGACGCAAGGCTTCCATCTCGTCGGCTATGCCCCGTTCGGCCAACGCTTGTCGAACCAGTTCGCTGCCGGCGGAACGACGGACGGCCACCCGCTTGATGAACGGGCGCAGCCGGGGGCGCAACTGCTCCAGGGCGCGCCGCACATCGGCCTCGGTGGCACCCGGCGGAACGGACACCTGCAGCAGCCCGTCGTCGGCCACGCGGAACACGCAGCGGCGGGCACGGGTGCTGGGCACCAGATGGATGTGGCCAAACTCTTCGTCGTGCATTGCCTCAAGAACTTAGAAAGCCGCAACAGAGCGGATCACGGCCGGGCCGTTGGCGGCATTGATGGCGACACGCAGGGCATCGGCGCTGACCGGATGTGTGAGCGGGAGGATGCGCTTGTGGCCGATGGTGGTGGTGGCTTCGGCGGTGGGCAGAGGCAAGAAGGCGGTCTGCCCGGCCGGCCTGTAGGCCACATGGAAGGCCTCGATGTGCTGCCCTTGTCGGATATCCTCCTCGAGCACCACAAACCGAATCGAGGCCGGCGCCGGCAGGCTGTAGGTGAGGGTGTTATCGGCTGCGGCCAGCGTGGCGTCGGCAAGAATGTCGCGGGCAAACGCCTGCTCGCGCAGCTGGCGGAAGCCGCGCAGGGCGGCTATGTCCGGGGCTGAGATGCGGCCGTGCCGGTTCACGGGCACATTGAGCAGCATGGTGCCGCCGCGCCCTACACTCTTCAGATAGATGTCGAAGAGTTCGGCGGGCTGCTTCACCTGGGCATCCTCCTGCGCATGCCAGAACCAACCCGGACGGATACTGACATCGCACTCGGCCGGGATCCACAGGTCGCCATCGGCCTGTCCCTGGCCCAGCAACTGCACTTTGTCCGTGCCCAAGGTGAGCACTCCCGACGGCACACGGGCCCAGCAGGTCTGGCCGGCATGGCCACGTTCGTTGCCCACCCAGCGGCAACCGGGTCCGGCATCGGAAAAGATGATGGCATTGGGTTGGAGCGAATCCACCAGCTGGTAGATCTGGGGGAAGCGGTAGTAGGTTGTGGCATCGATGCGACGCTTCTCTCGCGCGCCGCCATAATAGCCGTCGCCGCCGTTGGCACCGTCAAACCACACCTCGAACAAAGGGCCGTAATGGCTGAGCAGGTCGGTCAGTTGGCGGTGATAGTAATCGACGTAGGAGTCCGAAGCGTAGTCGGCCCGATGGCGGTCCCAGGGCGAGAGATAGAGGCCAAAGTGCAGCCCCTCCTCGCGGCAGGCACGCGAGAG
This sequence comes from Bacteroidaceae bacterium, assembly GCA_017526905.1. Classification (GTDB taxonomy): domain Bacteria; phylum Bacteroidota; class Bacteroidia; order Bacteroidales; family Bacteroidaceae; genus Physcousia. The sequence continues at coordinate 29,229 of JAFXQT010000089.1, forward strand.
CCACCCCACGATGTCGCCCTCTTCGCGCGCGCGACCCGCGCGAGCCTTCTTTATATAATAAGGTGTACGCGCGATGCTGTAGTCGGGATTGTCGCGGCTGGGCCAAAGGCAAAACCCGTCGTGATGCTTGGCGGTGAGGATCACACCCTTCAGGCCGCCGGCCTTGAGCGCCCGCACCCACTGGCGGCAGTCCAGGCTGTCGGGATCGAACAGCGCGGGCGATGCATCGCCATAGCCCCACTCGGCATCGGTATAGGTGTTCAGGCCGTAGTGGATGAAGGCATAGGTCTCCAAATCGTGCCAGGCCAACTGGGCTGCCGTGGGGCGTGGCGAAGCGGTAGAGTCGCCCTGTGCAGCCACGAGCACAAGGGCCGCACGTGCAACAACGCCAAGGGCGAAGGACATTGCGCTGAAACACAACGCCCAACGAGCCAAGCGCCAAGGGAAAACGGGAAGAAGAGGGGATTTCATAGACAGGCGATAGAGGTTGAAACGCACCAATTTGGGGGTAAAGATATATAAAAGATAGGAATGTGCCATGCTTTTGGGCAGAAATCTTCATTAAAAGCTGCACCTTCACTTTTTCTCTTCCTAAAATTTGGCCGAATGGCTACAAAGGCCTACCTTTGCTCTCAGAAAACGATCATTGACACACACGGCGCCTCAAGCGCTGCACCTATAGCCGCAACGGTTCGATCGGGAGACTCATCAATTACAATCAGAAAACCGAGAACGTTTCGCTGTCCAATGGCGGGCTGCGCCCCTTCGCGGGGTAACTCCTTAACGGGAGCCGGCAGATTACAAAGGAAGCGGGCACTCAAATCATTTATGCTCGGAGTTCTCATCACATCACCGTTGTGGCTCTTTTTATGCGCTTTTGGCACAGCACTGGTGCGACAAAAGCACTGATAATCAGACAATATGGCAGAAAATGAGCCAAAACGTCAGTTGGCACGGTTATTGCAAGAAGAAGGGCGAAACGTTTAACCCTTTTAAAGTATAGGAGATTACAACTATGATGCCTACCAGAACAAACAACTACCGCACCGACTGGATTCCCAGTCTTTTCAATGACTTGTTCAACGATTGGACGCCCGCAGTGTTCAACACTGGCGCAGCCCGCACGGCACCCGCTTTCAACGTGGTGGAGAACGAGAAGAACTATCAGGTAGAAGTGGCCGCTCCGGGCATGACCAAGAACGACTTCAAGATTCACCTGGACGATGAAAACCGCCTGATTGTACGCTTGGAGAAGAAGGAAGAGAACAAGGAGGAGAAGAAGGACAAGAAGTACCTGCGCCGCGAGTTCAACTACGCCACCTTCGAACAGGCCCTGATCCTGCCCGACACCGTTGACAAGAAGGCCATCAGCGCATCGATGAACGACGGCGTACTGACCATCACACTGCCCAAGATGACTCCTGAACAGAAGGAAGCCGAAGTGAAGTACATTGAGATTAACTAATGCGAGGTACATCGACCCCGATTACAGGCAATCAATGAACCTTTGAAGTTTGAAAAGGATAGCGCACCGCAACCGCGATGCGCTATCTGTTTTGTCACCCCCCGCACATTCTCACGGCATAGCACCTGCTTTCACTTTTCCATCTTCATCGCCTCGCCCGTTGTAACCTGACGGTCGCCCACATAAGCCACAATGAAGGCATCGGGGAATTTATCGCGCACCTGTGCCAACAGGTTCTTGGCATCCTGATAGGTGGTTGCGTTGCCCACCAGCAGTTTGTAGCGGTCGGCAGTTTGCACATAACGGATTTCGGTCTCGCCCTTCAGGCGGTAATCGCCTATTTTAAGAATGGTGGGCGATGTCATAATCTGAATGGAATAGACAGGCTTGGCCGATTCGGCCTTGGCATCGGCATTCTTTTGCGCAGCCGGCTTGGGCGAGGCAGGCTTTGCATCAGACTGGGGCTGCTTGCTTCCGTCCGGTTTTGCCTGCGCCCTCTTGTCTTCGTCCCGTTTCTCTTCCTGCTTAGCCTCTTCGTTCTTGCCATCAGCCTTCTTTACAAGCTCCTTTTTGGCTGCCTCCTCCTGCTTAGATTCCTCTTTTTTAGTCTGTGGCTGCTCGGCCTCGGCCTTCGGCCTGGCCTCATCCGCCGCAGACTGCTGGGGCTGAGCCTGATTGGTAGCGGTGACAGGCACATTGGCAGCCAAGGCATCGTCGGTTTTCTCCTTTACCACCGTGATTTTCGGCACAGGCTTGCTCTCGCGGCGCGGATCCATATAGGCGTAGCGCAGGTTTCGCAGTTCGCGCTTGTCGAAGCCGTTGGCCGTGAGCTTTTGCCACTCGGCCAGAGCCTCATAGATGGCCTTGGCCAGCAGCGCCTGTCCTTGCTTGGAATTCATGAACGCCTCTTCCTCCAGGTTGGAGATGAAGCCCACTTCGGTCAGCACGCTGGGCATATTGGTGTGCTCACACACGTACAGCGCCTCCTGCTTCACGCCGCGGCTCACCGCCCGGCCGTTGGCTAGATACTGCCGCTGCAACAGCAATGCCAGCAGTTCGCTCTTGCCCATATTGGCCCCGCTTTGTGGCACATTCGTGGCATAGTACGATTCGGTTCCCGATGCAAACTTGTTCTCGGCATCGTTCACGTGGATGGACAGGAAAAGCTGAGCCCCCTTGTCGTTGGCCAGTTCGCAGCGACGGGGCAACGTGGGATAGGTGTCCCTCTCGCGGGTATAGACCACGCGCACCCCTTTGATGTTCTGCTTGACCAACCGCCCCACTTCCTTGGCAATGGCCAGCGTGAGGTCCTTTTCCTTGGACATGGTGCCTTCGCAGCCAGTGTCATGACCGCCGTGGCCTGGGTCGATTACCCACACCACCTTACGTGCCGCACTACCTCCCAGCGCAAAGGCCAAAAGGCAAACAAAAACGACTATTTTCTTCATTTTCTACTCCTAAAGCGCACAAATGTACAAACATTTCATTACTTTTGCACAAAAAAAGCAGAAAAAACATGAGCGACGGCAATTTTAACAGGGCTTTGCTGCCCCACACACCTTATGCCAGTGGGCTGAAGGCAGGAAAAGCCATAGCGCGAAGCAAGGCTGTGGAAGCCTTCAGAGAGTGGCTGGCAGAAGCCTTCCCCACCCTGTCGGCCGAGGAGCAGCAACGGCACCGCGACACCTTCGGCCGGCTGCTTGAGCACAAGATGCCTTAGCGGCACTTTTGCAATCAGGCCGAAGGGGGGGAGCGCACAACCAAAGAGTGGTTTTAGCATTACTTTTACAGCGAATCGAAAAGTTTTTCCGCGAAAAGTTTGGCTGGGTCGCAGAAAAGCCATACCTTTGCAGCCGCAAAAGTGAGAAGCGCTTGGAGAGATGCTCGAGTGGCTGAAGAGGCACGCCTGGAAAGCGTGTGACCGTCAAAAGCGGTTCGCGAGTTCGAATCTCGCTCTCTCCGCTCCACATGGGAAAGTCCTGTACGGCCAGCTCCCTCGGAATCCCCCAGGGCTTGACCGCAGCAAGGGTACTTGGTTGTAGCGGCGCGATGCAGACCGCTTTCCCACCCGCCTCATTAGCTCAGTTGGCCAGAGCACGTGATTTGTAATCTCGGGGTCGTTGGTTCGAATCCGACATGAGGCTCAGAAGAGGGTTGTGTCAGTCTTGGCACAACCCTCTTTTCTATTCATAACTTTGGCTATTCCTGGCCTGCACCCTTGCCCAGACACAGGCTCCGGCACTGACGGAGATGGAGTTGCACCGTTATAAGATGTTAAATAACGGCTATACATTGCGTGTGTTTGCCTTTTTGGGCATATATTTGTTGCAACTTACCCAACCACCTATTACTATGCGCAAGACTTTACTCCTGGCGATGCTGGCCACCGCGGCCACCGCCTTTGCACAACGCACGCCGACGATGGGCTGGAGTTCGTGGAACACCTTCGCCCTGAACATTAACGAAGAACTGATTAAAGGGCAGGCCGATGCCATGCACAGCAACGGGCTGCAACAGGCAGGCTACCTGTATGTGAACATTGACGACGGCTACTGGGACGGACGCGGCCAAGACGGACATCTGCGCCTGAACACGAAGCTGTTTCCCAACGGAATGCGCCCGCTGGTGGACTATATCCACAGCCTGGGCCTGAAGGCAGGCATCTATTCCGATGCCGGCGACAACACCTGTGGCAGCGGCAACCGCCATGCTTGGGGCATCGGCGTGGGGCTGGCCGGACACGAAGAACAGGATTGCCACCTGTACTTCATTGACTGGGACTTTGACTTTATCAAAGTGGACTACTGCGGCGGCAACCACATGCGGCTGGACGAGCGCCAACAATACACCAAGATATCCGAGGCCATCAAGAACTGCGGCAAACGAGACGTGGTGTTCAACATGTGCCGATGGGCTTTCCCTGGCACTTGGGGGGCCGACATCAGCGACAGCTGGCGCACCACAGGCGATATCTATGACGCCTGGCGCAGCGTGCGTGGCATCCTGGCCGAGAACCTGTACCTGAGCGCCTTCTGCCGCAACGGGCACTACAACGACATGGACATGCTGGAAGTGGGACGCTCCATGACACAAGTGGAGGACGAGACACACTTCGGCATGTGGTGCATTATGAGCTCGCCGCTGCTCATCGGCTGCGACACGCGCAACATCCGGCCAGAGTCGCTACGGCTGCTGTGCAACCGCGACCTCATTGCCCTGAACCAGGACCCGCTGCACCTGCAGGCCTACGTGGCCGCCAAGCAGGGTGAGTGCTTCGTCATGGTGAAGGATATCAAGCAACTGCAGGGCAAGGAACGGGCCGTGGCCATCTACAACCCCAGCGATACGGAGCAACAGGTAACGCTGGACCCGGCCACCATCGACCTGGGCGGCGCTGTTCAGTACTACGACTGCTTTGCACAGACGGACTATGCCATCGACCAAAAGCCCATCGCCCTCACTATCCCTGCCCACGGCACCAAGATTTTCCGTGCGAAAGGACAGCGTCGGCTGGACCGCAAGGTGTATGAAGCCGAGACTGCGCTACTGCCCGCCTATCAGGAACTGCGCAACAACCAAAGCGAGCGGTCGGCCATATTCGAAGCTGCAGCCGAAGCCAGCGGTGGCTACAGGGCCGGATGGCTGGGCAGCCGCGCCGACAACGACGTCCAATGGAACGATGTGTATGTGCAGAAAGCTGGCAAGAAGCGCCTGACCATCACATACTTCTGCGCCGAGGACCGCGACATGGACCTGACAGTGAACGGACGCACCATCACCACGCTGAAGACCCACTCGCGCAACTGGAATGCACCGGCCACCATCGCACTGGACATCTATCTGCAGAAGGGGCGCAACAGCATCCGGCTGAGCAACGCCAACGATTGGATGCCCAACATCGACAAGATGACGATTGAGTGAAAAAGGAAAAGTGACAAGTGGCCGCCCAGCGTTTGCAGGGGTAGTGACCATCAGGCATGCTGGTTGATTTGGCCTGATTCAACGTTCTTCACGTGGGGGCGCTCGGCTTCCCATTGGCTGCGACCGTGCACAAAGTGTTTTACTATCTGCGCTGATAGCACCTATCTTTCACCTTAACCTCCTTATTTATTCCCGACAGTCTAAAGTTTAAGTTCTATGCTCAATATTCAATCCCCGAAGCCCCGCGAAGTGTGGGTGGACTGGCTGCGCGTGGCGGCCTGCCTGATGGTGTTTGTGGTGCACAGCACTGAACCCTTCTACCTGGGCGGCCAAGGGGCACTGGTGCTGACACAGGCCGACGCCTACTGGGCTGCTTTCTTTGACAGCTTTGTGCGTGCCTGCGTGCCCCTATTTGTCATCGCCTCAAGCTACCTGCTCTTCCCCTTGCGCTACCCTACCGGCGAGTTTGTGCGACGGCGTGCGGCGCGCTTGTTGGTGCCGTTCGTGGTGTGGACGGTGATCTATGCACTTGTCTGGGGCAACCCTGTGCAGAACTTCCGCGACCTGCTGTTCAACTTCAACTATGCCGCCGGTCACCTGTGGTTTGTGTATATGCTTGTTGGCGTCTATATGTTGATGCCGTTGCTCTCGCCCTGGGCCGAACATGTGGGCAAGCGCGAGCTGCAAGTGTACCTCGGCCTGTGCCTGCTCACCACATTCTTCCCGCTGCTGCGCGACTGGCTGAGCGGGGGCTCGCTCAGCGTAATCTACGGCACGTCGGGCTTGCCGCGCCAGGCTGTGTATCCGCTGTGGGGCGAGTGCAGTTGGAATGCCTACGGCGTGTTCTACTACCTGTGCGGTTTCATCGGCTACCTGCTGTTGGGGCTGTACGTGCGCCGATTCCTGAGCCAATGGTCGTGGCGGCGGACACTGGCAGTGGCCGTGCCTTGCTACGCCGTAGGGTTCGGCATCACCTTTGGCGGTTTCATCCGGCGCGTGCTGGCAAGCGCGGGCGGCACCTTCCCTGTGGAGGGGCTGGTAGAGAAGGCCGTGTGGTGGGAAACCACTTGGACCAACGACACCATCGGGGTGGCCCTGATGGCTGTGGCATGGATCCTTGTGTTCAGAAAAATCGGGGCCAGCGGGCGGCTCTATCGGAAGTTGCTGCTGCCCGTGTCGCGTGCCAGCTACGGCATGTACCTGTGCCACCTGCTGGTGCTGGTGCCCGTGAGCGGCTGGGTGCGCGGTTGGTTAGGGCTGGGTGCCGAAGGCCGTCTGGGCGTGTGGACCACACCGGCACAGATTCTGCTCTCGGCCATCGGCTCGTTCGTTGTTGTGGCTATTGCAGCGGTGCTGATGCAGCGTGTGCCGCGCATCGGGAAATACCTTATGGGATAACAGGCGGGCGTCCCTACAGTCCGAGCTCACCTTTCGCTTTCCTGAGGTTTACACGGCAGGGAACCACCGGACGCGGTGACTTTGCTGAAGGGCTTTTGTAACTCTTATTCTTCACTTTTCTAATTTCCGCAACACTATAATTTAATATTTTTTATAAGCACCTGAGCAACAAAAAGTTGCTCAGGATTTTGCCATGTCAGAAATTTCACTTATCTTAGTGTTGCAAATAAAAAACAAATAAAACTCTGAATGACATGG